>JAKSDK010000929.1 GCA_022360095.1 Phycisphaerales bacterium | reverse complement strand
TCTTTACAGCTGTACATTATTTTAAAGGCTATGTTAGGCTACAGTCCTTTAAATGTGTATTTGACTTTTCCATAAAGTCACTCTCATTTACTGCCATCATGAAAAAGCCACCTGGTTAGCTCAGTTGAGAGTGCGCCAGTCTGCTGACCGGGAGGCCGTGGGTTCAAACTGCAGCTTGACCAACACTCAGGGTCTTTAAATATCTGAGAAGAAAGTGCTGCCTTTGTAGTGTCATCTGCAAAGGGTTAGACTTTCTAGCCTTCTCAGATAAGGATGAAAAACGGCAGTTCCTGCCTCACAGCACTTTCACTTAAATATCTGGTTCTTGTGAGATGTGAAAGAACCCACGCCACTCTTTGAAAAGAGTAGGAGAGTAGACGCGGATGGTGTGGCAAACCTTTCCTGGGCTTGTTGGGTTATTAATTTGTAGGGAGAAATCTTAATATAGGGATGAACTCATGATCCTCCTTCAGGAGTCATAATGGCTACCTGTAAACAGTGTATGTATGTAATTACTTTGCACTCCATCAGCGATAGAAAACATTAATACGTGACCGTACATGGTATACTTTTTCATTTTCAGAGCAAAAATGATTGACTTGGCAGCAGAGATATCGAAATTGCAAAAGGAAGTTGACTCATTTAACCAGGAAAATGCTACATTTCTCACCTATGAAAAGCGGTAAGTAAACATTCTTAATTGTTTGTTGTCTAGTTAAGTAACAGTAAAATCACATGTAAAACATAGAAAAGACATAGAGGTGGAGATACAAATGAGCTTATGCTACAATGAGACAAAGACATGCATGATAAATATAATGACAATAGTTTTTTCACCAGCTTACTTGGAATGGTCAGAGCCCCGTAGGAAGATTTGTTTGAAAGAGCAATGCCAATGTATTTTGTTTTAGAATTTTCATATATATTATAATATTATTATTTATTATTTTTATTTAATAGTTAAAACAGCTATACATGTATCAAAAAATTATTGCTTGCAGAGCGGAGGGGTTGGCAAATGAAATCAAAGAACTTCAGGGACAACTAGCTGACTATAACACGGTAAAAATAAAAAATAAGAAATAGTAATAATAATTTTTGTGAATTCCCAATCTTGCCTGCATTTTGATCTTCTTTGAAAGTTTCATTTTT
>JAKSDK010000477.1 GCA_022360095.1 Phycisphaerales bacterium | reverse complement strand
GGTAACAACACACATGTTTTGCTTGCATACAAGTTTATACCATATCGGCTTTGTTGGGCATCTCTTCTTTAAATGCGATGAAATGCATTTAAGTTTGGTTTTATACCATAAAAACACCAGTCATGTCCCTAAAATATAGCTTTGAATTTGTGTTCAATAGGTTTTGATCAGCTTAAACAGGGCATGCTGGCAAAAGTTCTAGGGGAAAGGCTTTAAATAAAATATTATCATCTCTTTTACAGTATGTTCCCACGTGGCACAGTGTTAACAATGTGGCCCGGCGCGTAGGAGGTCCTGAGTTCGATTACAGGTGGAAGAGCCTCTTAGTCTTTTTGCTCTTCTTTTCTTTTGTTTTTTTCTTTTCATGTAGTATTTTTTTTAATTATTGTAGTTTTGTTTTGTTTTTCTTAGATAGCTTAAGTTTTTTTACATTTATAAATTTTCTTCCCTATTGCCTTATTTCCCTTTCTTCCTAATTCTTGCCATTCCCCTGAAGGTCCTGAAATTCACGTATTTCTAGTTATCTGGATATCTGCTGACAGGGCTTAATCCTTTCAACCTTGAACCACCCATAACCACCCATGCGAATCCACATCTCTTCTATCACTGGTGACATCATCACTTTTAATGGTCAAACACAACTTTTTACTTTAAAGTGTGCAGGGTAAAGAGATTTTCCAAACTGTACCAAAATTAGCGCGATTCAGTCAAGAAAGCCATAGAAAAACGCCACAAAAACATGTAACAATGATGCAAGAATTCCCATGAAAATCTTGTTTCATTATCCACCTGCATTCCCTTTCATCTAATCCTAAGATCCTAAAAGCTTTCCCAAAAACTTTTTCCCGTTTTTTGCCAAAATACCCAAGAGTGAATGGGTAAGTTTCTTACTTTGGGCAACTACAGAATACAGGGCCATATTTTAAGGTCTTAAACAGAAGTGGCTCGGTGGCTCGCTAGTCACGACAAGTGTTTAAAGAACGAGAAAGATATAAGACATATAAGTATAAGACAGACATAGAAGGCATATACTTTAGTATGTATTATAGCAGATTATAG
>JAKSDK010001294.1 GCA_022360095.1 Phycisphaerales bacterium | reverse complement strand
CGCTACCAATTAGTCAGAATTAAGGCCAGTGTTACGCGAGCGAGCACTAGGAATAGTTTGGTTTCAATAAACTATGGAAGTATGGAAACGTGGAAATGTGGGAATGTGTCTTGATAAGCTCCTTATACTGTAGATGTGTAGAAATGCAGGGGCGTAGCTGGGGTTTGAGAAGGGGTGTTCGTACTGTTACGAATATTTCTTAACAGCGGGAAATACTGCGAGCGCCAGAGGCGCGAGTCTCTAGGGATTTCGTGGGAAAAATTGCTCCCCCAGAAAATGTTGAAGTCTAGAAACCTGGAAATGCTATTCTCAGTAGTCTCCACATGAATATTTCAAACTCGATCTAGTCTAAAATAACAGGTATTTTTAGTCATAACAACAATATTTCCGCTTGACTTGGAACATTCATACATATTGATACTACATAGCGGCTAAGTACACTAAATTTACAAAACGCAACGTGTGCTGCAAGGTATCTCGGAGCAAAGCGTAAGCACCCTAGTTCTCCGGCTCCGCTGTCTTTGTACTGAAAGCAGCGTAAAACGTCAGTATGCCGTTTCTGGGCGACGTATCGTAAAGTACTCGATAAAAATCGTCCTAACTTAATGGCCTCTCGATTACGTATTCGCCAGTCCAATAAAAAACGTAGAATCGACACTCGTTCCAACCTGTCCCCATAACTCGTTTCAGAAACGAGACACGTTAAAACGGGGCCTAAAACGAGACTTCATTTTTCTCTAAAACGTAGGGCAAAAAACGAAAACGAGACTCGATTTTTCTCGAAAATGACGTAGCCCTTTCAAAGTCCTTTGTTTATTTTGCGCCCTAGCGCAAAGGAATGTGTGGAAGTGTTTCAGTGAATCTGCTGTATGAATACTTTGTTGTCAATAAACTATGGAAGTGTGGAAATGTGGAAATGTGTCTTAATAGGCTCCTTATGTTGTAGATGTGTAGAAATCCCGGGGGGGGGAGGGGGTACTTTCAATTTTCTATAATGGCCTTTACGAGAAGACTTCGCCCGAAAGGGGTATCTTTTTTACATGTAGGTTTGAGGTATATG
>JAKSDK010000364.1 GCA_022360095.1 Phycisphaerales bacterium | reverse complement strand
CATCCTATTCTCAACAAAGTATTAAATATTTTGTAATGATTTCTATGCCGTATCCCTGACTAAATTGCTTGAAAGTCCTACCCTTGGCATTGCTGCATCCTGAATACCTATACCATGTCAAGGAGTAGTAAGTAAAGATATCAGAATCCAGTATACGCGAAATCTGTTGAACTCAATAAACTGACAAAGAACTTACCAAATTCCAAGTACCCTTGTCAAGTGTACTAAGTCAGAAAAAAAAATAGAAAGAGGTGCCTAGAATGCAAAGCATGTGTGAATACCACACTTCTGACAACAGAACATTCTCAAATACATGTACAATGCAGCTTCTATGAGAATCCTTCCCCCTTAAAAATAGTACGTGGTACAAGACTGTGCTCTAGGAGAGCCCAATGGTCCCTGATGCCTAATTTTTGCTCCCGGTTGACTAGAAGTCATATTTTCTTTCATAGCAATGATATGCTGGGAACCCTATATTTCACAGCTTCAGAGAAGCATGGTTCCTTTCAGTTTTTCTTATAGCACAGTCTTGTGGTATTTCTTCAGATGTTAATAACAAATTTGCAAGATTAAGCATTACGAATTATTCTGACATGTGACAATTGGGAGAAATGGCTACTTGAAAAGTATTTTGTTAATATTATAGCCACTTACACATGTTTTGGTACAAAAGCAAGGTGTTCATGGTGATTTAAAAGATTAATAGACTTTCTTTGTTGCATTAAAGTTCTGATGAGGGAGACAGAGATGATGCAGGAGAAGTACACATCATGGATTATGGTTATGAAGTTCATGCGCCATCTCCTGTTATACCTCCTTCTTTACTGGAACAGCAGGTATACTATTGAACCTCGATAAACTGTAAAGAACACCATGCAAGGACTGGGGAAATTGTAATTGGGGTCCATTATATTTGAGTCCCAGATATGCATATCAGATTGATAATTATACAGCCGACTCCCGATAACTCAAACCTTCAGTAGAAATCAAGAAAAGTTCGATTTATTGGGAGATGGAAGCAAATAACTGGAATTAAGGAAATAGAATGGGGGAGGAATGCAAGTATCATGCACATTTCACTTCAAGGGTGGCAAGATAAATATTCCTTTTTTTTTTTTTTTTTTTAAAAACAAAGCTTGATTAAT
>JAKSDK010000916.1 GCA_022360095.1 Phycisphaerales bacterium | reverse complement strand
TTTTACTTATATAAACAATATGGCTTTTTGGATTATTATACTCAATGAGGATAATGTTAAGAAGTTGTGTTGTTGTGTTGTGTGGTTCATGCGCTTTCGACAGCCTTCGGCTGTCTCTCTGCTCACTCACTCACGCTCGCTCCCTCCCTCTAACTCAGCCTAGTTCGGCTTCGCTCGGGTCGCTAATGTCAAAAATTTTGTTGAAGTTATAACTATGTGATTTCTGCCTTAATTTTACAGTACTATCTTCCGATTATCCCCCTGAGCAGAAACGAGCGAAGCCTAATACCGTCTAGTTCATGAATATTTACAATATATTTGAGTACGAAAATAAAGATAGAAAATAAACAGGGGAAAAAGGATGACGGATGACGGGAATTTCGACAGCAAATAGCGGAAAATAGTCACTTTTTTTCTTTAATGAAGATTTTTAAAAAAGTACTAAAATGAAAATAATCAGGTAAATTTTCATGACGGCTGACGGGAAAAATGACAGGGGATAATCGGAAAATAGTACTTTAATTTTGAGGCAGAAAGCATATTATTATAACTACTTCACAGTTAACTCTAAATGCTGATTATTCCCTGTGAAAAGTGTACCAAGGAAAAAGATTAACTCTTCAAGTCTAGAAGCCTAAATCATCTTGAATCATGACCGTTCGATTTTGTAGTCGATATCCTTTCGAACATCGGACTCACAAAAACACACACGCACTTGGAAAAAGTTCTGTGCTCGCTTTCGTTCGATGGCCGACTGCATTGAACTCTTCCGTTCAATAAAGTTGAATTGAGTTCGATGGAAAGTTTCGTTTCATTTTGTTCAATTTTATTCGGTGTCTGATTCTGATTTCCGAGCTCCTCTCACAAAATCGATTTATCATAATTTATGGTAAAAGAGATGAAGATGGTACCAAGCGAAAATTTAATAAATCTCCCGAAATTAGCCAACCCAGCGGCTGCACTCTAGCTTGAAAATAGGGGCTCGTTGAAACAAAACAAAACCGGGAAGTGCTTCCCAATTTCTATTATACATATAGACATAGAGCGGAATTCATCGCTTGATGGGCTCTTCTCAGACCAAAGGTGACCGGGTTGTGAACGTGGACTTTTAAAGAGATAAACTGACACTATTTCGGGGAGCTAGAGTGCACCCATTGGGTTGGCTAATTTCAGGAGATTGATTAATTTTGCAGGCGTCGCTACTTTTGGCATTTATTTTAGTAGGTATCGATTTTATGCGTCAATTTTGGTAGGTCGCTTCTATTCATATACAACAGGTTTTCAGTAAAGTGGTCTCAAATTTCCTTTTATACGCTTTACATAAAACATTCAAGCATACGTCTCTGAAGTCATAAACAATAAACGGTATTTATTTTTTTACTATAAGTTTCTATATTGCCTCTTTTTTTGCTTTGTTTTCTTTAATGCTTTT
>JAKSDK010001874.1 GCA_022360095.1 Phycisphaerales bacterium | reverse complement strand
TAGGACTATGATTTAGCCTGCCTGGAAGCTCTCGTGTTTTTCTTCTTTGGCTTATATCCCCTTTCGTGGCATACGCTGCTAAACCGGTAGCAGTCCTCTCGAATAACTAAATCGACCTCACTTCCACCAAAAAAAAAAAAAGTGGATCAGCGAATGCAACATAGTATGGAACCTCTATTGGCGATTCACAGGTAAGCTTATCATTTACAAAGACTAGGCTAAAAACAGTGTCCTCTATACACAGTTGAGGAGAACTGGGTACAAAGTAAAAGTAACGCCTGTTAGTTTTTGTTACTAATAACAAATAACAAAAAAAGAGAGGCGGCGTCCAAAAATGAAGCGGGGACAGCTTTGAAGTTTAAGAATATATTTTGTTATTATTTGTTATTATTTTTTTGTCTTTATTAATTCTCTCTTCTTGTATTTACTTACTAATGCAACTAGTGTAATTAGTGTAATTGTAATTAGTGTCTACCACTGTTGTTAATTGGTTTATTGCATTGTACTTTTTGTGGAGTTATTAATAAACATTAAATTTACAATTAAAAAAAAAATAAACAAAAGCTCGCATGACCTTTGTTTCTTTGCAAGGCGGTAATCGCTACAAAGAACAGGCCGCGCAGACTTCGACCAATTAGAGCGATTCAGTTCACACTTCACACGTAATATTACAGACCTATGCTTCTAGCTCGACTGTATGTACAATGTTCCTAGAACAATTATAGGCATTCTGCGCGATATGGTAAATTTGCATTTTCATGCTGTGTGATTTATCAAACACAAAGTGAAACAGAAGGTGAAGTCTTGAAATGTTTTATTTAACTGAACAAATTACTACACTTGTACTAGGTCTTCTTTGGCCAGAGTATGTAGCGGGAAAAAGTTCGCAAGAAGCCAAGGTTAAAGAGGCTATAACAAATTCAGTGGAGACAAGAGGCTGGCCAGATAAAGCCACAATGTGAAGCAGCTTTAATTAACAGCTGTCCGTGAAGGCCCACAACATATGATAATGTATTTTCAATTCTCTAGTGAAAACAAGCAACACTCAAACGATTGCCTCTACATTTCCAAGCAACATCCCACCAATTGACCCTGCATTGTTTGTTTTCAGTTTCTATTTTAGGTTGAAAAAGACAATACCCGAATGGTAGGGCTTGGAGTTATTGAACAAATCTTTAAACAATCTTTCGCATTCATTTGGGTTGCTTTGAATTTTTTTAACGGGTGAAGTTTGATTCGCAGAGTGGTTTATGTTCGGAATGCCGAGGAATCCACACAGCAGAGAATTCTTATCCCTCTACCTTACGTTTCTCATCCTCCAGACTCTGAAATTAAGACTGACTCTATCTTCTGGTCATGGAAGCGCGATTTGCAAGTTCATTTCCTGCCCGGTTTAAAAAAATGACGATATGAATGTGAATGTGAATTCAACCTTTTTGTGTTGTCGGTACTAAAAGAACTTGGACTGCAAAGCAAGAATCAACTCACCTTTAAAGAGTCCAACTGCGGGTCTTCTGAAATCAAGTCTAATTCTTGAAAATTCGGGACCCATGAAATCAACTTTAATAGTTTGATATTTATGAGCCATGAGCCAATTTAAATATCATGTAGGGTGTTTCTGGATAATTAATAGCCCATGAGACTGATGGGTACAATCCCAGCCACATTCATGGCCACTGGAACGACCATCAGAACCTTTTCATGACCCATGAAATATACCTTGATGGGATTCATGACAAATTAATGCCCCATGAAGTCATTTCGCTCCCCATGGTTTCATGGCCCATGAAATACTCTGTGACAAGTTTTCATGTAATATATCAAACATGAGACGCAGTGTTTCATCACCAGATGAAACACCGAGAAGAGAGTTGAAAATACGACGCGCAGCGGAGTATTTTTGACGAACTTCGAGGTGTTTCATC
>JAKSDK010000989.1 GCA_022360095.1 Phycisphaerales bacterium | reverse complement strand
TGGTAACAAAAACAACAATGTCAACAAACATGAGACCAGAACACTGCTGTTCTAAGCATCAAAACCTAGTCCAATTTCATCTAAGGTGAAACACTACTGATTGCATTATTGACAACATCAGGAGAAAACAATCTGCACTGTATACTATACAAGACTTAAGAGATGAAAACGTCAACGCATTCTCTTGTAATGGGAATTTGCAGCCTCTTGAAAAGGTTCTGAGCATAGGTTTCAGCCTGTGGATTACTTATTTCATTGGGTCCAACAATAAGCTAACCTTCGACTTCAAGGCTGTACTCTTAAAATACTCAGAGAAAGTCCAGAGGCTCCCAATCTCAACATAAAATCCTGGGTGCTCTGCCAGCAGTTATAGGTCTTACACACAGGGACAGTTTTTAAAGTCATTTGAAGGCAAAAGCTTTTGCCAGAGCTGGCCCATATCTGGCATCTTCAAATCCCACCCCCCTTTCTGATGGTCAGTTCCAAGATGAACTTACTGTGGGCCCCATTGAAATTAGTCATCAACAGGCTGCAACTGGCATTGCATACTTTCCCAGTACAGTGGCAGATTTAGGGGAGGATGCCCTGAGGATCCACACCCCATGCCCAACTTTTTTTTTTTTTTAGGGAAAACCTAAGTCTGCAAGGCCAAGAAAAATAACTGTTTTCAAAGCTGGGCTCCAGTGCTAGTCTTGCTCAGGGTCTGCAATAAAAAAAGCTTTCATTTTGTTTTGCAACATTGCTGCAAAACCAGTTGAATAGTGATGTTGCCTGTTTTACCAGCCATGTTCAAACCTGTCATGCAACAATTCAAATTGTTGCAGGTTGGAAAAATTTGTTGCAGAAAGTATAGAATAGTCCTACTTTTTGCAGCAAAATCTGTACGTTGCCCATTTTACCGGCCCAAAGCAAACTTGCCTTGCAGCAAAGGACGTAACTCCAATGTATGGCATGACTCCCACATAATTTTATCCAATCGGAAGCTCGTCAGTATTTAGGCAATTTGCAACAACCTGATTTGTAGCAAGATAGGTTTAATACATGGGTGGTAAAATGCACAACATGACTATTAAACTCACTTTGCAGCAATTTTGCCAAACAAGTTCCACGTTTTTGTTTCCTGTTTTACCGTAGCCTTACTTGAAGTTCTGAGTCCACCATTGTGATAGAGGGCTAAGAGTGAAGCCATTGATATGAAAATCTTTTTTTTTTTCTCATGCAAATGAAACTCATTGTCACTGGAAAGGTTTTGCGCTTAGCAAATAGCCTCGTTTTTAAAGTGAGGGTTTTTGAAACTCGGAAATGACCCACACTGTGTATCATTTGAATGAATGATAAAGCAATTATTGAATTCTGCTGTCGTATGATCTGAAAAATCATGTAGAGCTTGGAGGGTGTTATCCCTCCTCCTTAAGCTTCATTATTTCTTCAGATCATACAGAACCTTATGCAATAATAAATAATTATAATTGGATGAGGTTTTTGTGATATCCAGAATAATCAAGGTCGAGGTAGGGGTGGCTGATAACTCTTACCAAGACTTTGATTATTCTGGATATCACAAAAACTGAATCTAATAACAATAATTATTGTTTTATTGTACATTGAACAAAAAAAAAAATGGTCACAACAGTAAGTCATGTTTTTGCTTCTTCAATTCACTGATGGCAAGCAACACAAAGCATGCAAACTTGACATAATTACCCTTAGAAATCATGCACCGCGGTCATACATAACATGATTACCTATGACCTTGAGTGTCCTTGACATGATTATTGTACAATCTGCAGCTAGATGACGTTCCAGG
>JAKSDK010001046.1 GCA_022360095.1 Phycisphaerales bacterium | reverse complement strand
TCTTTTTTTTCTACAATATGATGAGTTAAAGATCTCAAAGGAATAGAGAAAATTATCCTAGGAAATGCTTTCGAATAAAAGAAAAAGAAACTCAGATTATTAAGCCTGAGGAAAGGAGTTTAACTCCTACAGGAATGCCTGTGTACAGCAATATGGTAGGTCTCACACGCAGACGTTCGTAAGGCAGGAACACTTGACAAAGCTCCCCCGAAAGTCTAAGTGGGAGGCTACCTAAAGACTTAACATCATGTAGGATGTTGTGACGTAAGTTTTCTTCCTCGTTTGACCTTTCTCTCCGTTTTTGCCATGACCGGGGTGATAGCCTTGAAAGCAGCCATAATTTCTCTTCCACTGTCAATGAGCTGACAAGCCAGCAGGATGAATCCACTTTCGTCCCCACTATCCGCAGATTCAGATGGCCTTAGTTCTATTGTATACGTGTGAGTGACACCCAACCCGTCGTATGTGTAATCCACTGTACCGCCATATGCAGGATCTGAAAAAAGCAATACTACCAAGTCAAAATTTACAGTTTAACGAAACACAGTAGGACTGAATGAATTTCAGTTCGGTCTGTAACCATAACAGTAATTTTTTTAACAAGTCCGGTTAAATGAGTACAACATGTTCAGCCTTTCCCTATGCATGTAAATCCGACATGCCGCACGCCACAATGCTACACGATTTACACTTTACATGCTGAGAGCATGAACTTGAATGAGTAGAACAAAGGCGGCTTGATTTTCATCAACATTGTTTCGTTGTCGTTGTTTGTTTGTTTGTTTGTTTTTTTCTTTAACCCAGGTCTGAACGACAATGCTGAATTTTATTGCCTTTGTTCAGTGTTACTTACAAATAGTTGAATAAACTGTTCCAAACTCAAACACTCTTCCAGATGTGTTTCGTATTGCCTCTGTGCCAACTTTCATCACACGTCTCTGTACATGTGTGGTGGAGTCAGGAGAAATGAAAAAGAAATCTTAGTTAAAGTTTTATTCTCTAACCACCGATGGAAACTGGTTTAGGATAAGCAATTTTAGAGAGTTCGAACGTACAAGTAAGATAACAAGCATAAAATAACAGCCCCTAAGTCTCCCTACTCACCATTAGACTATAATCAGGCGGTGTGCCATTTTTAGACGACCAAGGAGAACACCAAACTTGTGAATAAGAGTGCAGGTCGAAGAAGGAGATTAATTGTGGTGCACTTCTTTTAAGATGAGCTACTACGTTTCGAGTCTCAATCTCACTTAATGGTTCCTCTCCAGGATATGTTTCACAAATCGGGTCACTGATG
>JAKSDK010000952.1 GCA_022360095.1 Phycisphaerales bacterium | reverse complement strand
TACGGTATTTACGCACTCGTTGTTTTTGTATCAGAAATCTTACTCGTTCGCTGCGCTCACTCGTTCGATTTCTGATACGTCAACAACTCGTGCGTAAATACCGTACGCCAGCACTTTCCATGAAGTATTCTCTATGTATTATCAAAATATTGTAGACAAAATGTCAAGGTTTAACCATTCAAATTATCTTTCATTACACTCTTGGCAAACTTCAGAATAACAAGGTCTTATAAGAGCAAGTGGGTGAAACTCTTGTAAACCTGATCTTGATCCCGAGTCATACACGCTCTCCACACTTTTCTTAATATTTTTCATATGGCACTGAAACATGGAGAATCTCTTTAACAATCTGTTTATCAAGACCTTTGTCACTTGATGATCATTTCCTTTCCTTGTTGACCTTTATGCTTCTTTTAACAGCATTACCAAAGGAGAAATAAAGAAATGGCAACTGTTTTTATTTGAACTTAGGGGTCAAAGGGTAATAAGCCCATGTTAATCATCTTACCCTGTTATCAGAAGGTCCTTTCCTTCAGGTTCTTCAATTAAAGTTTTTCCACCTGTAATGGGCCAGCTCTGCAAGAATAAAGAAGATTAATCTAAGGAAATTTGCCTTTTTCACTCATTTTATTGTAACATGGTGACTGTATAAGCCCTTAATAAAAAAAATGTAAGGCTATATTCACGCTTTACCAGACAGCTTTTACACCAGCATGAACACCATGCTGGGTACGGCTCCGGTTCACACATGAGAAAGGTGATTTTGGCACGTAACGGAGCAAATGCACATGCACCACACAAATCTCTTAAGTGGAGAGACAAATAGTGGATAGGTGTTAATAATGTTGCTGGTTTGCACGTGATGTCACAGTGGCCATGTTTGTGGCCAAGAACAGAAGCATTTCTCTCCTCTGGGAACTCAACTCTATATTTTAAATTCTTGTATTGTAAATTCTTCAAGAAAAACTTTTTGACCCCCAACATGGCTCCCTTATAACATGGTTGCAAACAAAGAATACCAGATTGCTATTTATGTCAGCACTAAAGCTATCCAGCAAAGTGAGAACATAGCCTAAGAGCACACAAGGAGTAATTTCATGGCAAGGTTTTGAAAACCTTTTCCAGCACTAATGTGTTGCAACTTGGCAGCCTTTTTAGGAAATCATATCAAGCAAAAATGCACAAACAAATTTTCCAAATTTTTCCTTACTGAGTACGTATAACACTACAACCTACCTCCTGCGAGAAGTCTGTTGCCAGTTGTTTGGCTCCAGCATTTGCTATCTGGTCAAATAAGCTTGGTGGGCAGTCATGGCTATGACTTGAGCAAGTGATGGGAGAAGAGTGCAGGCATACAAGGTAAGGCTTCATGAAGGTGGGAAACCTGTGCAAAGGATCACCTGCATCAACGACCTTTTTTCTTTACTTTCGCAAAATTAATGT
>JAKSDK010000765.1 GCA_022360095.1 Phycisphaerales bacterium | reverse complement strand
TTTTCATTAAACTTCACAAATCGAAAAACTACCAGGATCAGGATCTCGACATATGATAGTTTCAGGGTTTAGCTGGATTTTTAGCTGGGGAGGGTAGCTTTGGGCAAATGATGTATCGGTCCCCAGAAAGATCACCCCAGGACTCCTACGATGGATTTTTTTGTACAGTGCCCAGGCCTCATTTTCTTGGCCGCGAGTTGATCTGGCCCGGCTGCTTCGGCGAGCATGTTCTTGGTCTTTTTGCATTATATCCTTTGAATTTGTCAAAGTCTGTGGGATTCGTTTTTCTTTCTGGGAAAGCTTCATTGGTTTCTATATCTGCTGCTATCCTATTTCTACGATCCTGGCATGTTTATTTTCCGTTGGAGTTCGAATTTCGTGGAAAAAGTTGTGTTGGAAGGGAGCATGTCGGCGAAAATGGCACCTCGTGTCTCCTACCTTGTACATTATTATTGTATATAGAGTGAATTTGAACAAATTATCACGAAACGTCGTTGGAGCATTAAGGACAACAACAAATAACTGCAGAGTAAGTTTTATTGATCTTTATGTAGTATTTCCTACAAATTTTAGGATCGTATTTTTACCCCATACAAACACTATAATTTTACTGGAACCGTACTGTGGTACTATCACAGAGCCTGGGTTACCTGTGCACCCAGCAGAGCAGGAAATCATCACATTCACGGCCAATAGTCCAGTTTCGAATTAAAAATTACCACTGAATACAAACATTAACGACACATTCATACCGGGTTAGCCACGACGTAAAGTAAAATATTCAGAAATTCTGCCAAGTAAGTGTTTGAAATTTGAATATACACTATAGACAGAGTAATAAACAGGTCTTTTTCTCGTTGGAATTTGTATATTACTTCAGATGGAGGCTAAGGCTATAAAAAAATGCGTCGTCACTTCTTTAATTCAGTGGTCATAGCGAACTCGAAAATGGACTATTATAAAGAGCAAAGGAAATGACCTGTAAATGTCACACAAACAACAGCAAAGATAAGACTGATTCGCTCAGTTAAAGTTTGG
>JAKSDK010001403.1 GCA_022360095.1 Phycisphaerales bacterium | reverse complement strand
GGACCACTTTGTAAAGCGTTTCTTTATGTCGTCTGACAGGAGATGTTCAGAGAGTTGATGTACAACACTGTTAACTTGTTCTCTGAAAGATTCGCGGAGGTCTTTTATCTCTTCCCCTTGATCTCTTTCAATTGCCTCTAGGCGGTTGAAAACTTTGCCCAGTTTTTCTCTGATTTCCTCGGGGCTCTTTGAAGCGTTTACCTCAAACACTTTTGCTTGAATGAAAATCCTCGAAAGAAGTTTGTAAAGCCATCTATAACAAAAAATTTTTCAGTCATGATTCAGAAAAATTTGTGCTAGGAAATTTTCGCAAAACCTTTATCTTTGACGTTCCTTCTCAAAATTTCAACAAATTGAATTTATGTTAGTTGCTAAAACACATGTTTCAATTTCTCTAAAAATCCTTCAGGTCAATAGGATTGACAAAGACTAAAAAAGTCAAGGAAAAAAAAAGAAGAGAACTACTCTTGCAACCGCACTATTCTTTTTATTATAGATTTTGATCCGTTTAAACATATCAGTCATATAAAAGTTGTTGTCAGGGAATGGTGTGGTTTGACGCGGACCGGCTAGTTTTTGGAAGGTGTTACTTTTCAGTTGCTTCAGCTGGTGCCTTAGCCTGCAGGAAGTGAACTCATACTGACTGCATGTTATCTCTAGTTCAACTCTCTTCACCCTAATTACCACATAAGAGGTCTGTAGTTTGCACACTCTACAAAGAGCAATGCACATTTCTTCGAGAAGCGAAGCGCGAAGAAACAAAGCGAGTGCAGATGGTATTGTGAGAGAACAACTATTTCAAGTGTTGAAGGCTTAAGCACTAGCCGTAAAAAGTGTGACATGATCGAAGCACCTTTCGGAATTCAGAAATAGTCAGCGTAAAAACTTATAACAAACCTTCTACTCTCTTCTCCCCACTCCGGCCCTTCCCCTTCTCACAACAATAACTAAAAAATCACACGTGTGAATCCACAGGTGTAATCAATCCTATGAAAATTTCGAAAATTAACACCTGGTACACGTTTCTATTTGAAAACGAATATTTTAATTGTGTTGGAGCACTAAACGGAAACTCCTTTGTACAAAAATGGAACACTATTCTTCAATCTTTTCCCCTGAAATATTTTGTGACATTAAATGTTTCACAGTGAGAATGGACAAAACATGCATAATAAAACTTACTCCCAATGAAGTTCCAGCTTTGCTTCTATACTTTGTAAGACCAATGACCTCAATCCTTCCATTAAAGAGGAAAATTCTT
>JAKSDK010001907.1 GCA_022360095.1 Phycisphaerales bacterium | reverse complement strand
TATGTTTCTATTGCCATGTCAAATTATTTTTTCTAAAACCACTTAGCCTTTGCCGCAAAGTCACATGAATGTGCCCTAAGTTAACTGATTTGTGGATTACTTGTTTATTGTTTGACTTAAATTATGAATTTATTAACGGGAGGTTCGCTTTTAGCCCTGGCCAGATCTATATATTATATGTAGCAGAATTGAAGCCTGTCATAAGATCGTATGTATCGTCGGATCAATTTGCATATAGGGAAGGCACCAATACTACCCTAGCTCGTATTAAAAGGCAACGCAGGTGGCTTAAATTGCTCGACACCGGAGAGGCAGATTGTGTAATGGCGTTTGCCTTTGATTTATCTAAAGCCTTCAATTCAGTTTAATTCAGCAAATCGACACTCTTCTCGGGAAAGCCGGAAGGGGTACGCACGTATTTCGAGTGTGCAAGAAGTATGGTTATATTCTAGACTCTTTACACCACCTCGTCGATAGTCTGATTATACCTCTTTTTACATATGGCAGTTTAGGATTGAGTGTTGCAAGTTATGATAAGTGTCTTTCTAAAATTGATAAGTTTCAGAAGAGAGCAGTTTGATCATTTTGGCTTTCTCAAACAGGCCATGTCCATTTAAAGCCTTTTAGAGGCCTCATGGAGATAATAAGTCGTGGAAGGACGTCACAAATTCTGCAGAGGGCCCTTTGGTGGATCTCCTGATCCACCCTGTAAAACAAGATTACTAAGCCGATCGTGGTCATTCCTATGTACATCCTCAAATTAGGACTGAACGTTTTAAACGCTGTTTGATTAATAGGTGTCTTTTTAATTTTATCTAATTGTCAGTTGTAATCCGGAACGTTTGTTTTTGGAATCAATAAAGAGCTTGTTTATTTTATTTATTTATGCATTCTAAAGAGTTATGGTTTCTTTTCTTTAACAGCTAGAGACTGGTATTTGGGCTCTCCCTTGGACCTTTTTGTAAAAGTCGGTTCCCAGGAGACCATTGCATTGCAAGTATATTCTAATGACCTTATTGGAAATTTGAAGAACAAAATTAAGAACAAGAAAGGATTTCCAGTAGAAACGCAACGTATTTTCTATGATGGAGAAGTACTAAATGACGACCGAACTGTCGCAGACTGCGAGATTCAGAATCAATCGACCCTCATCTTGATATGCCAAGGTAAGCTCAAATATCCTGTGGAAATCACTATCCTTACGGCAGCCAGTAGACGAGTTACCCTAGCAGTTAAACGCCATCAATTCCATTTCAGAGGTTAAGCTGAAGATACAAGACATGACAAGGGTTCCGCTACACAAAAAAATTCTCATCTGTGCTGGTATAGAACTAGGAAATACACCCACTATTACTGATTTAACGATAAATGAATTATTTCTCACGCGCTGATTGGCTAAGTTTTATGATTAATAAGAGGTTTTACAATTTAGTAAATGCTACGCCCTGTGATTGGTCGTTGCCCATGATCTATTAGAGTACAAACACATGGTTG
>JAKSDK010000082.1 GCA_022360095.1 Phycisphaerales bacterium | reverse complement strand
GAGACCTGGGTGCAGGTGTTGTCGTTGAAGCAGCATGCGCCGATCTGGGGGCATGCCGAGCAGGGTGTGCTTGTGCCGAGGAAGTTTCCACCGGCATTGTTGCAGTCGTTCTGCGAGACCTGGGTGCAGGTGTTGTCATTGAAGCAGCATGCGCCGATCTGGGGGCATGCCGAGCAGGGTGTGTTTGTGCCGAGGAAGTTTCCACCGGCATTTTCACACTCCATCCTCGAGACCTGCGTACAGGTGTTGTCGTTGAAACAGCAAGCGCCGGTCGGCGGCGGACACGGGTTGGGTGTACATTTCGTGCCATTGCCCTGGTAGGTCAGGTTCGCGCCGCTGCAATTGGCCTGCGTCGTCACGACACACGTGCCGTCGTTGGAATTGCAACAGGCACCGGTCGGTGTCGGGCAGTTGGCGCAATCTGTGTTGTTGCCCAGGAAGTTACCACCCAAAGTGCCGCAACTCGATTCGGAGATGACATTACAACTACCGTCTGCAAAGCAGCACGCGCCGGTCAGTGGCGGGCAGTTGGCACAAGCCGTATTATTTCCAAGGTAATTTCCACCCAAAGTATTGCAACTTGCCTCAGAGATGACGTTGCAACTGCCGTCGCCCATGCAGCATGCGCCGGTCGGTGGCGGACAATTGGCACACTCGGTCCCATTGCCCAGGAAGTTACCGCCCAAGATGTTGCAGCTTAGTTCGGAGATGACGTTGCAAGTGCCATCCGAAAAACAGCAGGCGCCCGACGGAGGGGGCTCAGGACAGACCAGTTCCGCCGTAAAGAGCCAGTCGCTGATCCAAAGATGCGGTCGTCCGCTATGATTGAGCCAGCCCCATCCCGACAGACCGTCGAATCCGCGATGACCTGCGCCATTCACATCACCGAACCGAAATGCGAAAGAATTACTTCCACAGTAGTCTACGAGTGCAATCGGTCCAGGACTTCCGTCCACGGCTGCGATGGTGCCGGAGTTTGCGCCGCTGGCCGGACAATTGTTGGCATGAACATCCGGAAAACCGCCGTCTCCACCGACGAGTCCTACGCCCTCGACATAAGTGAAGTCGATGTCCCAGAACTCGGGATTGACATAGTCGTTGTTCTTGACCACGCCACCGAAAGCCCGGCCGAAAATACGAATGGTGCCGGCATCAAGATTCAGGTCCAGGAACATGCATGTCCCTGGCTCATCCTCGAAGTCGAAGGTGACGATCTTGCTATTGAACGAGCCGCCGTCATCATCGTCATCATCATCGCCGTCGTCATCGTCATCATCAAACGTTGGAACGTGCAACAGGCCGTCCAGCCGCAGTCCGTAAAGCGGCGGGGCGCCGCCGCCGGCCGGATGATTCCCGAGCTTGTATCGCGTCGTGCCCGGTGGCGGACATTCGATGTCGGCGCCGAGGAACGTCCCGCCTAGGGTGCTGCAGCTCGAAGATGAAATGACCTGACAGTCGCTATTGGCGAAACAGCAGGCACCGACGGGGTCTCCATTGTTTTGGTCAGCGAAGGCCGTCGGAACGGCCAGGCCGATGACCAGCATCATCGTGTAAGGTTTAATCGTATATCTTCTTATTAACATATGCTTCCCTCCCAGAAACTTGGTTCTTGCAAATCTGGATTTCTTATGAGCGGAGAGAAAGGCTGTCGAGAACGACACCGCCGTTTCTTCCTTCATGGCTCCGCTCCTGATTTTTTTCAGAGTGCCCGGTGTTCAGACCCCCAAAGTCCAGCGCACCGAATCTCGCTGTTCGATTCTCAAAATGGTCGATGCGGCTACCATTTCATCTTATCACCTCAAGTGGTCAAATGGAACACCGGTATGTGTATACATGAAGAGGTCATCCGGTTGTCCGAAAAAAAATCTGCTCGCCACGATACGCAGGAGCACCCCATAATCGGCGACGGGCCTATACCGGACCGCTGTCAATTTCGATCGGCACGTGAAACACGCCCGCGCCGCGATTACCGGTACGTCTGACTTGGCGCAAATTGAAGCGCGCATTAGGACTGATTTGACGATTTTAGTGCCTCGATCAAGGCATCCCGGGCATGTTGGTATCGCGTTGAGTTCTTGTCCCAGCCCACCGCATCGACGATGGGGCGATTCATCAGTTGTTCTCGCCAGGGATTATCCCACAAGGGGCGCCCGTCCTCGCTCTCATCAAAGAGAAAATTATCCAATCTCACCAGGCATAGCGAGCCGGTCCATTCGGAGGAGCGTTTTTCCCGCCCGCTCTGATCGAGTTGATCCGCGTCCTTCATGATTCGCTCGATTTCCCGATTGACGGATTCGCTGACCAAGGAATGCTTGCTGGCAACGAGCACAAGGGTGTCGTGAGTGCCAACGGGCAGATGCAGGTCACCCAGAAGTTCTTCACAGATACGGGCGTCATGGTTCCATTTCCAGCAACGGACCCCGGCTTTCTGAAAGTCATCGTGCAGCCGCGACGCAAACAGCTCGTCCTTCGCACAATAACAAATGAAGCAGGAATGAAGCTCAATCTCGCCACGGATTCGATTGCGAAAATGGGCAATCTCCTCATTGGCGAGTCCACAACCCTGTAAAAAGGCGACGGGCAGTTTTTTTCGGAAGTGCAGCAGACTCTGAATGTCAACGACCGATCGCGACAAGTGAACAATTGAGTTCAAACCGCCGACTTTCGAAAGGTCGCATGAGATCTGAGTTCCTCCGAAAATGGCCTCGCTGAGGTTGGCGTGTCGCAGCTCGGTGCCTCGCAAGTCCGCATCTCGAAAATCGGCGCCGGTGAGCTGTGCGCCAACCAGGTCCGCGTCACGGAGATCGGCTTGAAAAAAACTGGAATTGATCAGGAACGCGCCGCGCAAATCAGCGCCTCTTAGATCGCTATTGATTAGAAAGGCATTGGCGAGGTTCGGAATTTCCTCGCCATCGGCCAGGAGCCGATTCCATTCCTTGATGCCTTCCGGCCCCGCTCGCAACAATTTGATCGCTTCGTCTCGATCCATTCCAACATTGTATTGGGACCGATGAGTGCAAGAAAGGATGAATGTCGTCGGCCGGATTCTATGGACGCCTGTCTTTCGGCGGCTCAGTCTATTTCACCGTTATCGGTAGTTTTCCAAGACAACCCTGTAGAGGGAATCGGTGATCTCACCTTCTTCGCGAAGTTTATCAAGGGACGTTTTCATGCTTTGCATGCCGTAACGTTGGCCCGTGGCAATGATGCTTCGAAGGTAGACCGTTCCACGGTTGCGGATGAGGTTTCGCACGGCATCCGTTGCGACCAGGATTTCGCTGGCGATGCGCTTTCGCCCGTCGACCGTGGGGAGCAGTTCCTGATGAATGACGCCCAGAAGCGCCTCGGCGAGCAGCGTTCGGATCTGGCCTTCGCTGCCGTCCGGGGTGTAAGTCAATACGCGCTCGATGATCTTGTCGATGGAGATGATGTGCATCGTGGAAATGACGAGCACACCGGTCGCTGCGGCCGTCAGGGCGATTTTGATGGTCTCGAAGTCGCGCATTTCGCCGATGGCGATGACGTCGGGGTCCTGCCGAAGCGCGGCACGGAGCCCTTGAGCGAATGACTCCGTGTCTCGCCCGACCTGGCGCTGGCGAATGCTGGAATTCCGATAGGTGTGGATGTACTCGATCGGATCTTCAATCGTAATGATGTTCTTTCGCTGCTGGCGGTTGATGGAATCGATCATACTGGCGAGCGTGGTTGTTTTGCCCTGACTGGTGCTGCCCGTGATCAGGATGAGTCCTTTCCTCGCCTTGGGCAGCTTGTTGACCACGGGAGGCAGGCTGATCGATTTTAGCGAGAGAGGTTTGTTAGGAAGCAAACGAATGACGGTACCGACCTGTCCATCGACGAAACTGACGTTGACCCGGCACCGTGTTCGGTCGGCCTGGGGCAGCATGAAGTCGAAGTCGAGCTTGTCTTCGAAGCAGGTAATTTGTTCGTCATTCAGGAGCGAATAGCTCAATCGTTTGACCATGGAGGCGGCAAGGACGCCTCGCGTGACGGGAATCAGTTCGCCGTCGATACGAAACAGAATGGGAACGCCGGCGACAATGTGGATATCCGTTGCGCCTTTGGTCTTGGCGAAGTCGATGATGTTCTGTGCCTCCAGTTTCGGTTTCGGAGGCCGACAGAGAACGGCATAATCTCCACAGCCGTTTCCGTTTCCGTTGTGACCGTGACGAGTGCGTGTCTGGTATTCGGTTTTTCTCATGGAACGCTCCGGTCGCACGTGGTTTTACGAGTACATGGTTACATCGCTTACGGCACGAGGCAGGCGTCCGACAGGCCGCCGAGGTCGATAAAACTTACCGTCGGTTGTGCCGCGCCCGGGTCAACCGTGCCGTTTGGAACGGTCCATGTATAACAATTGTCGAGACCGCGGGAGATCGCTGACACGAGCGGATCAACGATTCCCGGAAGGCCGACATCCGGGCCTGTCTCGAAAAACACATGACCGTCCTGGAACAGAACGTTCTGGCCTTCTCGGTTCGTGTGATTGGTGCTGTTGCCGCGGAATTGTGATCTACGGTCATTTAGAACCGTCATGGTGATTTCGCCCTTGATGTAGGGGTTGGCATCGGCCATGACGGGGAAGTTCGGCTCGGAGGTCGTGCCGACGATCTCACGGTCGGCGTCGTGTTGATATTGATAGGCATAACTCAAATGTTTTGAGCCGAGAAAGTCATAATATGCAAGTGTATCCGCCGCGGGATCGGGCACGTCCGTCGTGCTGGGGCATATGAACTGTCGAGGCGTCGTGGTTTGCATGCGCAGCAATGCCCACATGTCGACGGTGGGCGAAGGAATCCCCGTGGTGGACGGCTGCAGAATGCGGTCAATATGATTAGGATTGGAAATACCGATCGCCGTTCCGCCAAAAACCTGCATGGCTCCGTCGTCCCGCACCTGTGCAATGCTCGGAAAGAAGCCCGGCGGTGAGACCTCCGCATAAAGGTACATCGCCTGCCCGATGCCGCGCAAGTGGGCGGCGCACGTCGTGCGTTTCGCCAATTCACGGGCTCGCGAGAGACTGGGCAACAGCATGGAATGCAACAGCGCCAGAATGGCAATGACAATCAACATCTCGATGAGGGTCACCGCTTTGGTTTTTTTCATGATGATGCTCCTAAGCCTTCCGATGATCATCGGAGGCCACTTGTTTTTTACGGGACCAGGCACGCATCCGACTGGCTGCCGAGGTCGATGAAACTGGCCGAGGGCTGTGCCGCTCCCGGATCGACCACGCCGTTCGAGACGTTCCATGTATAACAGTTATCAAGACCGCGCGAGATGGACGCCAAAAAAGAATCGATTCGCCCCGGCAGGCCGACATCCGGACCGTTTTCGAAGACAACGTGGTTATCCACGAAGAGGATGTTTTGTCCTTCTCGTTTGGGGTGGTTCGTGCTGTTGCCGCGGAATCGCGATGTACGATCCGTGAGGACCGGGCTGGGAACCCCCCCTTTGATGTAGGGGTTGCCGTCAGCCATGACCGGGAATTCCGGTTCCGACCCGGGTCCAATGAGCTGCCGATCCGGATCATGCTGGAACTGATAGGCATAGCTTAGATGCTGAGGACCGAGGAAATCATAATAGGCCGTCGGGTCCGTCGCCGGGTCCGGCATATCGCTTGTGCTGGGGCAGATAAATTGTTGTGTACGCGTCGTCTTCGCTCGAAGCAGGGCCCACATGTCGACCGTTGGAGACGGAACGCCGGTTGAAGAAGGAGTGGCGAATCGGTCGTCGAATATTTGCATCGCGCCGAAACCATTCTCAGGAACGCCGCGAATGCTCGGAAAAAATTCGACGTTTTCCTTGGCATAGATGTGCATCGCCTGCCCGATCCCGGCAAGGTTGGAGGCGCAAACCGTTCGTTTCGCAAGCTCACGTGCTCGAGAAAGACTTGGCAGCAACATGGAATGCAGCAAAACCAGGATCGCGATGACGACCAGCAACTCAATCATGTTAAACGCTCGGACTCTTTTCATGACGATGTCTCCGTTCGGGTCGTCTGTTGTTTTGCTCTCTTTTCCTGTTTGCTCATCATGGGACCAGACACGCGTCCGACCGTCCGCCGAGGTCGATAAAAACGGGCGTCGGTTGTGCGGCTCCAGGATCGACGGTCCCATTCGGAATATGCCAGGTATAACAATGGTCTCGCCCTCGTGAGATCGGCCGGATCGAATTGTCAGCCAGTCCCCCGAGTCCCACGTCGGGGCCTTTCTCGAACAGAACGTGTCCATCCACGAACATAACATTTTGACCGTCACGGTTCAGATGATTTGCGCTGTTGCCGCGGAACCGTGACCTGCGGTCATTCAGAACGGTGGTGCCGCTGATTTGACCCTTGAGGTATGGGTTGCCGTCAGCCATGACCGGAAAGGTCGGCTCGGATCCCGGGCCGATGATGTCGCGATTGGGATCGTGCTGAAATTGATAGGCATAGCTCAAGTGAGGACTTCCGGCGAAATCATAATACGCCAGAGGATTCGGGGCCGGGTCCGGTGTATCCGTCGTACTGGGGCAGATAAACTGTTTCGTGCGAACGCCACGATCTCGAAGCAGCGACCAGAGGTCCACAGTGGGCGATGGAATTCCTGTGGTGGAAGGTCTTTGAGTGCGGTCAAGATGACTCACGTCTGAAATGCCGATCGGTGTTCCGCCAAAAACCCGCATTGAGCCGCCAATGCTATCACCGGCAATCGCTGGAAATGTATGGGGTGCTCTTTGCGCGTACATGTGCATGGCCTGACCGATACCGCGGAGGTTGGTGGCGCAGGAGGTGCGTTTGGCCAACTCGCGTGCCCGGGAGAGGCTTGGCAGCATCATGGAGTGCAGGATCGCCAGAATACCAATGACGACCAGTAGTTCCAGCAGTGTGAACGCCTTTATTTTTTTCACGATGACGTCTCCTTCAACAGTCGTCGAGACGACCTTGTCTTTTTTTCAAGGACGATGAACGATGATCCTTCACTGGAGAGGTACCGGCGGTTCCGGGAACGTGTCAAATTGACCCCATGTTCCGCGTCTATCCATAAGATTGTACTGTTGTCGAGCTGGATAATACGTGCCGTTCCCCATATCTACGAAGGCCGCGTGGCCGTCCGCATAGGACAGAACGAAGTGACCGAGCAGGTCGTGGTAGCTCGTCAATTCGAGGGGGCCAATCGTGCCGTTGACGTCGTTTGTGAAGAGTGTTTGAAACGCTCTGGCTTCCATAAATGCAATGGTCGAACCGGTATCGGGAATCGCCGTGTGGGAACGAGCATAGATTCCCAATGATGTGTCACTGAAAGAAAAGTTGAGATTATTCATTCGGTAAGAAGTGCCGTTGGATTCGAAATAGGGCCTCTCAACTTCGTGAGGTAAGAAAAATCCGATGCGCTGAAAGCCCAAGTCTTTGCCGGGACAGCGATACTCTTTGAACACGCCGGCATTGCCCGGCTCCGTTTCAATCGGAAAGCTGGCATCGCCATACATGATTTTGTTGAGTGGCCGAGTTCGAGGGCCGAATTGTTGTCTCCATCCGGTGAATGGTGACGTGCCGGGGCCGCCGCCGTATTCACTGATGCCTTCGCCAGTGAATTGATCGGCGAGCGGGTGGACCGGGCCCAGGATCGAATGACGGTCCGCCATGGAGTATTCCAAAGCGACCGTCATGATCTGGCGCTGGTTGTTGATGCAGGCAAGCTTCTGGCTCTCACTGCGACTTCTCGACATGGCCGGAAGCATGATGCCGAATAGGAGCGCGAGGATGGTCACGACGACCAGCAGTTCTATGAGACTGGCGCCGCGTTTAGCAAGACGTTTGGTTGTACGCATGAAAGCACTCCTGGACCCTCTGTTCGCCAAAGTGAATCGAGTGGATTATGGGGCACTGTCTTTTCGTATCTTACCCTTGCTCTGTGCCCGGAGTCTTCAAAAAAAACGAATATGTCGTAAAAAAGTAATAAATACAATTATATATTTTTTGTTCCGTCTATTTAATTAAGCGCGCACGTTCATCGCTGCTGATACGTGCGACCAACAATCGCGCACCAGACGACGCGACTGTCAATCACGTGCGCGCATCTTCCGCGCAAAGACTGAGCACAGTCATCTGATAACGCATAGAAACAATCTCTGTCCCTAACGCACCCGTTGCGCAAGGGATCTCATATTTTGCAAAGGCCGCTACTTAGTACGCAGAACGCCTACAAATGGAAAACGCGAAAATAGTATCGAATGCGGTGTTAGTTCCTTAGCGTACCCTGGGCCACAGTGTGCAAGCGGCCTTTTTTTCCTCTCACACCCAAGTGTAGAAGGACAACAGTGATCTATCAAGTCATAAAGGCGGAAATCGTGTTCTGCTCGGTGTGGTGCATTCCGTCAACCGACTGTCCGCGGATGACTACGGGTGGGAAATCACCAATAGCGCATTGGCGTGCCGGTCAACAGCATTGAGGCATTGACGCAACGTAGAGGGGTCCAGGGCGGCGAAGCTCTCATCGAGAATGACCAGCTCGGCGTCTTGAAGCAGCGCGCGGGCAATGTAAAGACGGCTCTTTTCGCCGTGGGACAATTGCCATCCGGATTCGCCCAGCATTTGATGGAGACCGGCCGGCATGCGATCCAGCACATCCCCCAACCCCAATTCCCTGCAGATCGTTTCGGCCTCGATCAAATCTTCAGAACGCGCCGGCCACCTTCGACCCATCAAAAGGTTGAAAGCGAACGTGCCGGTCAGCACGTGATTTTCATGAAATTGCGGAGCGGCGACCACAGAGCGGCGCCAACCCTGGTCGCCCCAGGTTTGTCGATCGAGACCGCGAAGCAGAAGAAGCCCCGATTCGGGTGTACGCAGGCCATAAAGCAAAGCGGCAAGGGTGGATTTCCCGCCGCCCGATGGTCCCTCCAAGAGCAGACGGTCACCGGCATTGACGCTGAGACGACAATCACGAATGACTGGGTGCCCCTGCGGGCGATAGCGGAAGGAGAGATCGAAGACGTCGAGAATCGTTGCTTTCTCGAATTGGTCGTCGGTGGATTGCTGCTTTGCAGCGAGTTGGGATGAGCCGGCCGATTCAGCTTTTCCGCCGGCGTGAAACAACGGGGCCACCTGCCGCCAGGCGATCGCTGCATCCGCCAGTTGGGCCAGGCTGCCCATGACTTTCGCCAAGGCGGCGGACGAGAGCAGGATGCCGCCGAGTGCGACCGCAATGACGGCCGGTGAAGCTGCACCGGAGATGAATGCGGGACTGACACTCAACAATCCGATGGCGATCCAGCCGCGACCGACGGCGGCTTGCATGGCGGCGTACTTTCGATCCATCGATTTTGACCGATCCAGGTATTGCTGAAGCCCGTGGTCTTCACCATCGTGCCAGTGCTGTGGCACTTCCTGGGCGAGTCGGGTGCGATGGCCGACCATTCGCTCGATTAGATTGTGGGTCATTCCAAGCCGGTCTCGTGTCCAATCGCGGCGCTGGCGCAGAAACCAGGCGCACAAGAGCACGGACAGCAGCAGCCAAAGCCCGTACATGGCAACGCGCAGACCACCGCCGGGGCCGATGCTGAGCACCCAGGTCGCAAGGGTCAATTCCACAACCGCGGTGATGCCGGCGAACGCGCCGCTGAGCGCCAGGGATTCGACGGCTTCGGATTCGAGGACACGGCTCAAGAGCTGTCCGGCGCCTTGCTGCCGAATTTGGTCCGGTTCGAGACGAAAGGCGCCGTAGAGCAAACGCTGCTTTAATGCCGCACCGCCGCCGATCGCAAGCCGCCCCTGAGACCAGACGCCCAGGAGCTTCAAAGGAATAAGAACGATCATCAACAGCGCCCACGCCCAGAGTAAGTTGCGATCCAGCGTTCCCTGCAGGACCGCCTTGCCGAGAATCCACCAGGCAAGCAGAAACAGCAAGTATTGCACGGTGTGTGTGCCGAGGAGAATGATCAGGTGTCGCAACAAACCGGCATGGAACAGATGTCGTCGGAACGAGGAATAAGGCGCGGGCTTGAGCAGCCAGCACCCTCCGACACGCAAGGCGCCGAGGTGATCTCGCAAGATGGCATCGCGCGCTTTGGGCCGCCGATTTGACGGCACGCCTGCCCTTTCCAACATCTTGTTGATTCCGTAGATGGAGGGTTGTTCCCATTCGGCGCAGATCGTTTGACGGACGACGTCGATATTCAGTTCATTCTCCGTCAGATCAGAAGCGATCACGCGAAGGGTGCGGCGCCGGCTGCCAAGGATCGCCAGGAACCGTGGTTCTTTTTCATCGGAAATCCTCAGCAGCGCGAAGCCGGTGCTGCGAATCATGTGATCCAAGTCGGCGTAGTCCGATTCCACCGGTTCCGCTTCGATACCCAGTGACCGGGCGGCGGCATCCATCCAGCGTTCGAGGGCATCGGCGTCGTCGAAGGCCAGCCAATCCGGCGGCGCGGGGGCTTCGGTCGTGACGGTGGTCAGCGCACCTCGGCGCGCGACGGCCTCCATTGCTTCGCCTAGTCTTGAGGCGGGCCACGTGTATTTGCTGAGATTTTGCTTCGTCAATTCGCCGTCTCCGAATCCTCCGCCAATCGACCTTTGTCCAACCATAGACGGCGCCAACTGACCTTGGTCCAAAGGCCGGTCCGGACCTCCTCCTCGGCTTCCAGCATCGCGCGGTATTGTGATGACGTTTTTTCTGCGAGCACCTTTGGAGGGCCTTGTTCGATCACTCGGCCATGATCAATCACGATCACGTGATCGAAATCCAATGTCTCCGCGATGTCGTGCGTGACGCAAAATAGTGTGGCGTTCTTCCACCATGCCCGGGCGCGCTTCAGCAAACACCGTCGCCGATCGCGATCGAGTCCTCGAAACGGTTCATCCAGGATGGCGAGCCGGGCGTCGGCCCGCAACATCGCCCGTCCCAGTCTCACACGTTGACCCTCACCTCCGGAGACGAATGCCCCTCCTTCGCCGAGGGATGTTTGAAATCCGTCGGGCATTGCTTCCAAGACGGACAGGAGGTCGGCCTGTTTGACAACCCGGCTGAATCGCGAAGTCGTATCATCGTGGATGCCATAGTGGAGGTTGTCCATCAAGGAACGATTCCAGAGATGAATTGCAGGATCGACCCAGGCCGTCTCGCTTCGAAGGCGACTCAGTTGCTCGCCACTCAGTGTGGTGTTATCGAGCAGGACAGTGCCGTCGCTCGCTTTGTGCCAACCCAAAAGCAAGCCGACGAGGCTGGATTTGCCGGCTCCGGATTCGCCGACGATCGCGATGTCGGCGCCCGGTTCGATGTCGAGATTGACCTGTCGAAGAATTTCATGACCGCCGGCACGGATCGTTACGTTCCGCAGGGAGACCGAAACACCGTGTCGGGACAAAGTGGGTTGTTTCCGTGGCTTGGGCTTGGAGACCGAATCGGCCTCGTCGGGAGACGAGGGCTTGTGGATCGCCTCGCTCTCTTCCAAGGCTCCGAGGGGTTCCAGGAGACGAAGCGTAATGTTTCGGTGGGCCGGGTATTGTCGGGCAAAGACGGTGACCTGTTGGCCGAGGTTGGGTAAATTCAATGCCCAGTAGACCAATAGTAACATACCGCCGATTTCGGTCGTACGGGCAAGGTGGTCGAACAACAACCATGCCACGAGACCGAAGCTCACGAGCGAAAACATGCCCTGTGTTGCGACGGCAGCGCGCTGGACGCCAAGTCCGGCCCGTGTCCATTCGACCAGGAGGCTTTCGTGTTCACGTCGGACGGCGCGCTCGGCCCGATGGGTACGGATCGGTATCAAGCCGAGCAGGGCGTCGAGATAGAAACGACTGATGGCGCCCATGTGAGTTCTCAGGCGCAGGTCTCTTTGGGCAAGATAAGGTTGAAAAATCATCGGCAGGGTGACGGAAGCGACCGCCGCCATGATCGCAAGCGGCGCGCAGCCCGGATCAAGCCAGATGATTCCGGCCATCGTGAATCCGAGTGAAAAAACTGAACGGAGCAGTTGGGCGCCGATGCTCGGCAGTCCGCGAAGGACTTGCACGCTGTGGCTTCGTTCGGCCATGTCTGACGTCAAGCGGCTATGGAAATAGCGATCGCTGAGGCGCGGAATCTTTTTCAGGAATGCGACCCGCAGTCTCGCTTCCAGGTGTCGGCCTAAACGCATGATCGCCAACATCAAGGGCCACTCCAGGCACAGCAACAGCATGACGAACACAAGGATCGCACCCACTGCCAGTAGGCGTTGCTGGCTCAGATTGAAGATGGTTCCCATCTCCAGAAAGCCCCGGAAAATCAGTGCTTCCAAGACAACTGCAGCGGCTGCAATGCCCGAGGTCAGGGCGATCATCAGCGGTGCCAGGAGGCCGTCAGCCCGAAGTAGTTTGAACAGTTCACGGGTCGGTTTGGTCGGCGGTTCCTTTAGTGCCGCAGCCAATTCGTCCGGAAGCCGGGTTTCATTTTCCTGCTCTTCTAAGCCGTTTTTTTTTCGTGTAAGGCGAGCCGTGCTTTTTCGTTTGGTTGCTTTCACCACCACGGCGCCTTGCACGAACAACATCTCTTCGCCATTGGGGCCCGCCGGGGCGGGTTGTGCGCACCAATAGCTTGGTGGCATCAGGAAGGAATCCGCGTCCGGTTCGAGTGTCTGCCGAAAGATGCTTTGGACGACGCCCGCGGCATGCATGCCTCTTCGAAGCCCGCCGGATCTGATGAGGGATTCGACTTGTCTGGTCGCACCGTCTAGACAGGCGATCGGGCGCCAACTCTCGTCGGCCAATGTTTCCCGAATGAGCTGTTCACAAGTCGAAGATCGCATTCCCAATTTTTGAAGTCGACTACGCAGTGGTTTGAGCAATCCGTCAGTGCCGGCCCATGCCCGCCAGGCCGCGGCGGGGACGGGCATGCCGTGGACATAGAGTTCGTTGAGGAGCTCTCGGCTTGCCGGCCAACGCCGTCCTGTGGCGGGGTCCATGACTTGGACGAACTGCCCGTGTTTGCGCCACAAGACGAGGAAGTGTGTCTGTCCGTTCGGTAGACGAACCACGGCGATGGCGGGAAGAACCTGTGCCTCGGGCAACAGGACATGATCTACGGGAACCAGCGTTTGCGTCGCTTCGAGTCCAAGTTGAGCGGCGACTTCTTCCAACGTATCAATGGAAGTTCCGTCGACTTCCGTCTGGCACGCCTCACGGAGCCGACCATAACTTACCGAAATTCCAAAGCCGTCGAGCAGGGCCTTAAGCGAGGCCGGGCCACAGTCCATCGCCGAGGTTTGCACGACTTCCGGGACGAGGTATCGCCCGTTCTTAAAGGCTGTTGTTGACATCATGGGGCCGACCTTGCGGCACTGGGTGTCTTGGGATCCGCGGCCTGATCTTGCTGAGAGCGGTCAGGCTTGGCGGACAGCAATTTGCCGGCGGCTCTGAGAACCAGCATGGCGGGGGAGGTGCGCTCGACTTCAATTTCCACGTCGCCCGGCAACCCGTGTCGATAAGGAATCGCCGACAGCTCATTTTTGTGCGCCGCCAATTCAACGCGGATCAGTCCGTCGGTCGGCTCTGTGGCGACGTTGGTGACCGTGGCTCGAGTACTGCCGTATTGTGTCCACGGGAAACCATGAAAGCGGACGCGCGCGGCTTGTCCAACCTGGACGCGTCCGAGCGCGTCGGGGGGCAGGCCGGCCACCAGTTTCAGTTCCCCTTCGGGAATGATCGCGCCGAGCTGTTCGCCGACGGTCAGTATCGTTCCGGCCTGTAGGTCCGCAACTTCTCCCAGTTCGCCGAGGACGGGCGCGCGAATGACGTGTGCGGCGATCTCATGCTTCAGACGTTCGATCGTGATTTCCGTCGTCGCCAGCGCGCCCTCGAGGCGTTTTTTCTCAGCACGTCGAGATTCGAGCCGAGCCGCGCGTTCCCGGTCCTTTGTGCGGCTGTCTTTTTCCTGCCGCTCGATGGCCAATCGGGCCGCTTCCTCGGCGGCTGCATTTTGCCGGGCTTCAGACGTGGCACTGAGATACTCCAGCTCGGTGGCGCTCTCTTTCTCACGCAGCTCTTGGATATGCTGAGATTTCTTTTCAGAGAATTCGGCCGCCGCCTTGGCCTGTTGGTGTCGTGCCCTCAACTCGGCCAGGGCCGCTTTGGAGGCCTGGCGCGACGCCGTCAGCGCCGATTCCTCACGCGCGATTTCCTCGTCGACTCTGACAAGTTGGGCGGCGTAGGCATCCCTTCGCGACTGTTCTTCCTGAAGATTGAGCCGTTGAGTCGCGGCGTCAATTTCGAGAAGTGGGTCGCCCGCATTGACGCGCCGACCGAGTTTCAAATCATGGGCGGCCACGCGGCCGGCGATCGGCGTTTGAATCGTGTGTACGGAGCGAACCACTTCCAGCCTTGCGCTGGAGCTCACTTCGTAGACCGCGATCTTCGCTCCCAGGAACCAGGTTCCCCAGCCGGCGAGCAGGACCATGACGATCAGCAGGGGCCATATCGAACCGCGCGTTCGGTCGGCCTCCAATGATCGCATTGTCCTGGAAAAGGTATTCGCCATCGACTAGCTCAGTCAGTTTGATGATCGCGGCTCCCCGGCGAGTAGGGCCACCTGTGAACAGTCGCTATTTTCACAGAAACGCCGTCAACATTCAAGGGATTGAGGAAGAGGGGCCAGCCAACAGGACATCGGCAATCGCTTCCGAAATCGGCAGACTCAAGTGGTTTTCGATCCATAGGTACTGTCCCCCCGGGTTGACTTCGAGGAACACATACCGATCGTCCGGGGTCAGAATCAGATCGATGGCCCCGTAGTTCAGGCCGAAACGGTTCATCAATGTGAGAAGGCGCCGTTCGACGTCGTCGGGCAAGGTGTAGCGTTCCCAGGCCTCGATGACGCGTTCCGGCTCTCGTCGCCAGTCCACTTCAGCCCCGTCGATGGCCTGCGAGTCGACGGCCGCTGTAAACACCCGCTGCCCCACGATCGTGACGCGCAATTCGAGTCTTTTGGGAACGCGTTCTTGAAATACCATGGGGCAGAGTTGTAGGCCGTCGAGGTGTTCGAAGTCATCCGAGGCGAGGGTGGTCGTGAACACACCCTTCGATCCCGACTTCGTCGGAATCAGGCAGGGCTCGAGCATTTTCGTCACAAGACCATCCGGACAGTCTGATTTGAAGGCTCGAACGGCATTCGGATGGTTGGTGATGAGCGTCCGTGGTACTCTGAGTCCGAGTCGGCGCGCGACGCGGAGTTGGAGTTGCTTATGTTCGACCAGCCTCACCTGCGCAACCGGATCGAGATGAAAGGCCGGGAGACTGACCAGCATCCCCCACAGCGCTCGTTGTGATTCAACGACGCATGTATAGCGGATTTGCGGATCGAGGTCCGACGGAATCTTCCCGCCGCCGTTGAACCGTCGTTGCCAAACCGCGGTGACCTCCGTTAGGTCTATTGCGTGACCGTTTGCGTGCAAGGTCATCTGTTCCGTCGATTGTTCGTACCGAACGGCGGCTTGCACTTCGGTGGGGAACCGATCCGTATCGAATCGGAAGGCGGTGCCGCCACGAGCCTCCAATGCTCGGGTGACAGCGGTGACGGTTTCGACGTCTTGTGATTGTGTGACAATCAGGACGGACATGGCGCTGATTCAGGCTCCGGACCCCGTGTCAAAAAAACGACCGCACACACGGACTAACGTATGTGCGGTCGTGATTTTTTCAGAAAAATGCCAAGTTTATTCCGGCGCACCGGACGCCCGGCGGTTTCGGTGCTTGCGACGAACGCAAGGGTCCGATCGTCGGGTACGTTCGGGCCGGAACCTTAGAATGTGCCCGGGCCGGGCGGATACGGCTGCGGGGTGCAAATAACATCGCTGAGCACCGCCGAGTTGGGTCCGTTGGGCGTATAGGTAAATTCGCAGCCCGTTCCGGCCTTGATTCCGGTCTTCACGTTGGGGAACTCTCGGCCTTCCAGAAAACGCGTGAAGAATGGCGCATCCTGGCTTTTCTTGAGATCATTGTTTGACGGCATCGTATAACCTCCTCGATAGAATAAGCCGCCCCGGCTCCACGCGGAACTTCAAGGGGCAAAACCGTTTCGGATCACCGCGATAACTGCAGGCGTTGATTTGTTTTCGTCGGCTGCTGACGGCGCACAAGAATTGCGTGCCTTCGTACTGAGACGAGGTGGCCGCGTTCGGAGCATGCCCCGGCGTCTGTTTTCACGGCGCACGCCTCTCATCGACCCCCCTTGAACTCCACCTACAATAACCGCGAGAATAGAGGGATGAGTCCGCCAGAATAAACCCGAAAAAGAGGAATCGACTTCATGCCTGTTTCTGCAGCGAATAACCGTACATCCGCGCGAGGCGTTGCCGGGCGAGTCCATCAGGTCACCGCCGACTTACTTCCGGCGCTTTACGACGAGCTGAGGCGCCAGGCGGCGGATTTTCTTCAGCTCGAACGGCCTGATCATACCCTGCAGCCGACAGCTCTGGTTCATGAGGCGTATCTTCGACTGTTGGGCCAGGAGTCTGCAGGATGGCAAAACCAGGAGCAGTTCTTAATGGTGACGGCGAAGCTCATGCGCCGCATACTGGTCGATCACGCCAGGGCTCGTCGTTGCCGGAAACGAGGTGGTGGCAAAGAGAAGACCCCATTGGATCAGGCGGTTTGCTCCTTCGAGGAGAGCGCTCTTGACCTGGTCGCGTTGGAAGAAGCGCTGACTCGACTTGAGAGCATCGATGCGCGAAAGAGTCGCGTGGTGGAACTCCGTTTCTTCTGCGGGCTGAACATGCAGGACACTTCGAAAATGCTGAAGGTGCCCCTACGTACCGTGGAGCGTGACTGGACCATGGCCAAGGCGTGGCTTCGAGGGGAACTTGGACGTTCCTGACGATCCCTCGGGAATGGCAAAGTGACATCTGAACGATGGAAACAAATTGAGCAGTTGTTTCACGCTGCACTGGAGCGCAAACCACGCGAGCGCGCGTCTTTTCTCTCAACGGCCTGCCACGAAGACGAGAGCTTGATCTCAGAGGTCCAACAGCTTCTCAGTCATCACGACAACGCCAGGGAGTTTATCGAACCGCCGCCTGAGGCCATCGTGACGGAAGTTTCACATCAAAGCACCTCGGGTTTGGGAATCGGGAATCAAATCGGCTCTTTTCGTCTTGTTCGCAAGCTGGCTTCGGGCGGTATGGGGACCGTTTTTGAAGCGACCCAGGACCATCCGAAACGGACGGTCGCCTTGAAGATTCTCAGAACCGGTTACGCATCGCCGACGGCGCTGCGCCGTTTCGAGCACGAATCGCATGTTCTGGCGTACCTCAAGCATCCGGCGATTGCCCAAGTGTATGAGACCGGTGTTTTCGACGACGGAGGTGAGCAGCTTCCCTATTTCGCGATGGAACACATCCCCGGAGCGGAAACGATCATTCAATATGCAAACGCGGCAAAGCTGGGCGTGCGTGAGCGCCTGTCGCTCTTCGCCGACGTATGCGACGCCGTTCATCACGGTCACCAGCGAGGTATTATCCACCGTGACCTCAAGCCCGGAAACATTCTTGTGGATGCATCGGGGAGACCCAAGGTTATTGATTTCGGTGTGGCCCGGGTGACCGATTCAGACCTTCTGGTAACGACGATGCACACGGACGTCGGACAGCTTGTGGGCACCTTGGCCTATATGAGCCCTGAGCAGTGCGCCGCCGATCTCCATGAGTTGGATACGCGTAGCGATGTTTATTCCCTGGGAGTCGTGCTTTTCGAGCTTCTTTGCAGCCGGTTGCCTTACGACGTCAAGAGCAAGCCCATCGTCGAGGCCGCACAGATCATCCAACACAAGACACCGATCAGACCGTCTTCCGAGCGTTTGCAACTCAAGGATGATATCGAAACGATTATTCTGAAAGCGCTGGAAAAAGAACCGGAACGCCGCTATCAGTCCGCAGCGGATCTTGGCGCAGACATTCGTCGATTTTTGGATCATCGGCCGATCGAGGCTCAGCCGCCGAGCTTTTCCTATCAGCTTCGGTTGTTTACCCGTCGTAACCGGGCTTTGGTCACCGCCGGAATCGTCGTCTTCATTGTGTTGTTTGCGTCCGTCGGTGTGATCACGGCCCTTGCCATCCGTGCCGACCAGGCGGCCCAAAGCGCCGTTCAGGCCGCTCGAAGCGAGGCTCACCTGCGTGTCGAGGCAGAACTGATTACACGTTTTCTCCAGGAAATGCTCGCTTCCGCGAATCCCCGAGCTGCGGGGAAGGAGACGACGGTTCTCGCTTTGCTCGACGATGCCGCGGGGCGGATCGAAAAAGAATTTCAGGACCATGCTTCCGTCGGCGCCGCGTTGCACCACACGATTGGCGTGACCTACGAGAGTCTCGGTCTCTTCGACCAGGCCGAGCACCATCTCCGAAATGCCTTGGGCCTGGCCCGGTCGTTCATGGACGAGGACTGTCCTCTGGTCGCGGAGGCCAGGACCAGCCTGGGGAAGGTTCTGGTGGAGAAGGCCGACTACACCGAGGCTGAGTCCCTGATCAGCGAGGCAATTTCCGTGCAAAGGCAGTTGCATGGTGAGGAACGGGCTGCGCTTGCCATCAGTATCACGGCGCTGGCGAAATGTCTGGCGGACCAGGGTGACTTGGACACTGCTGAACGGCACTATCGCGAGGCCCTGGCGATCCAAAGTGAAATCCGCGGTGGTTCCGACGCGTTTGTCGCGCGGGCCACGGCCGAATTGGCGGGTTGCTTTGTCAAACAGGGAAAATATGACGAAGCCGAGTCCATGTACCGTCGCGCGCTGGCCATCAACCGTGAATATGGAGGCGAGGATAATCTGGACAGGGGCGAGTTTATGCACAACCTGGCCGGCCTCATGATTGAAAGAGGCGACCATGAGGAGGCCGAATCGTTGATCCGCAAGTCGCTGGTCATCCTTCGAAAATATCGCGGGGATGAGCATCCACTTGTGGCCACGGGTCTTAATACGCTTTCCGTTATTTTGTTGCGAAAAGGAAACCGTGAGGAGGCCGAATCGGCACTCCGCGAATGTCTTGCGATTAATCGCGAGCGTCTGGGCCCCAACCATCCGACGGTGGGCCGATACCTCTTAAACTTGGGTCACATGCTCAAGGAAAAAGGCGACTATGAGGAGGCCGAATCGCTTTATCGAGAAGCGTTGTCGATTCAGCAGCAAGTGTTGGGCGCCGGGCACGCGGACGTCGCGTTCACGTTTCTTCGCCTGGCCACGCTCGCCCAACTCCGCGGGAACCACGAATCCTCGGAGTCGCTCATCCGTCAGGCGCTCGACATCCGCATTCAACGCTTAGGCGAGAATCATCCGCACGTCGCGATCGCGATGAACGCTTTGGGTTTGGCGCTTGTCGAGCAGCGCAAGTACGAGGAGGCGGAAACAGTATTGCAGGACGCCATGGAGAAAGCCCGTCGCTATTTTGGTGAGCAGAACTGGCTGACCGCCGTGTGTGAAAGCAATATCGGCATGATTCGGCGAGCTGAGGGTGAGTTTGAAGAGGCCGAACGTATCTATCGCAAGGTACTTAAAGTTGCGGAGCAGACTTTCGGTTACAACCATGTGCACACTGCGCGCAGCCAACACAATCTAGCACTCACGCTCAGGCAGCAGGAAAAGCTGGACGAGGCCGAGTCGCTGTTTCGTGAGACTTTGCGAATCTACCGCGTGAAACTGCCGGAGCACCACCTGAGCCTCGCCCCGCCGTTGATGCACCTTGGTTCGCTTTTGACCAGCAAGGGTCATCCTGCTGAAGGGGAATCGCTTTTGCGCGAATCCATCCGGATTCAAAGCAGCACCTTGCCCGAAGGTCATTGGCGGATTGCCTACGCTCGTACTATCCTCGGTCGCTGCCTGACAGAGCAAGGCCGCTATGATGAAGCTGATTCGGTGCTGACCGAATCGCTGGCCACGTTGCGGGCCGAACTTGGTGAGGATGCCAAAGAAACCAAGAAGGCCAAGAAATATCTTGATCGACTTGCGGAGGTCCGGGTCCGGTAGATTGCGAGCAGAACGGCTTTCTTATGGCCATCATGCTCGCGCGCTTGAATCCGAACGTCTCCGGTCACAACCTGTCTACAAACCGATATACGCTTCGACGAATTGTTGGACGTCTTGTCCGTCTGCTGATCCGTCGCCGTTGAAATCGCAGGCCGTTCGACGCGCCGGTGCCGTCTCCATCCCGATCAACACGGAGACAAAGGTTTCCATATCAATTGGGTCGACGTCGCCATCACTGTCGATATCACCGGGGATTCCCTGAACAAGCGTCGCGGTGTCCAATCCAACATTGCTCCACGGGATTGAACCTCGCGCCAGGGCGGCAATCCCGGTGGCGCTGGGCAGCAGCTCAAAGGTCGCTGCCGGGGCGGAGGTGTCGGCCTTCAGTTCGACAATGCCCACGAGAATCCACTCCGGCTCCATGCCCAGGCCACCGGGTAAGTCTGAGCCACCCAGTTCTTCGATGACGCCTTCGCCCTCGTGGCCGCTTTGCAATACGGTCCAGACAAGATTGTTGGTTAAGCCCAGCACATCGACCGCGGCGCTTGGATAGGCCAGATTCAGGTAGGCCGATGTGAGGCCTGAGTTGATGTCGCCCGTGTCGCTTGCCCAGATCTCCGCATAGTAAGTGCTGCCCAGCGGCACGTCGGTCATCGAGGTGGGCAAGTTGGTGGTCGTCGGAGAAGCGGACGGTGTCGGGACTATGAGGACCTTTACGGCAATGTCTGCGATGCCCGATTCGGCGCCGCGCTGTGCCGCGAAGCTCGGAGCGTTGCACGGCGGATAAAGGATCGTCGGGTCGCCGACGTTCTTCTGCCAGCCCGTGGCGAACCAGCTCAAGTCCCCGGGTCCGACGAAGCCGTTGCAGTTGAAGTCGTGCGCCGGGTCCGCCGGCGGGACGGTCTGCAGCCAGGAGCCGAGGAAGATCACAAAATCGCCGAACCCGATGAAATTGTCGCCGTCAAGGTCGTAAGAGACTGTCGTGGGGACGATCTCCAGGCCCAGGGAACCCAGCTCGATGAATTCCCATGGGATTGCTCCTCGTCCAACGGCTCCCACGCCGTTGGAGCTTTCCTGCAAAGAGAATGTGCACGGGCTGACGCCGGCGCCGGAGACCATTTCGATCCAGCCGACACGAACCCATTGCGGCTCGATGGCAGCGTTCGGATTGAAGGTCGCCGCTCCGAATTCATCGACACCGCCGGACTCAATGGTGCCCAGCGGCAGGAAGTCGAAGGTGTTGCCGTGAAAGACGGCGGTGGCCACATTGGTCGTGCAGAAGTCGATATCGACGTACACGCCGCTGAGTCCGGTGTTGAGATCGCCGACATCACTGGCCCAGACTTCGATATAGTATCGAGTGCCCTCGGCCACGCTGGTTAGGGAGGCCGGCAGCGCCGGTCGCACCTCCGTGGTCAGGGCCGGATTGATGAGCGTTGCGACCGGAATGATACGAGCGTCGACTTCGCATTCGTCGGGGATGAGGTTTGCGTTCAAGTCACTGCTCGTGCCGCTGCTGACGTCGCATTCGTCGATCATGCCGTTTCCATTGCAGTCGTCGCTGGTCATGTTCGCGATGTCGCATTCGTCTAGAACGTTATTGTCGTTGCAGTCTACATCCACATGGATCTCAAGTTCGAACTCGTACCAGGCGGGTCCGCCTGAAGGGTCATCCAGCTCGATAATGAGTGTGTAGTCGTTTTCGACGGCAGGTAGCTGGTGAATGGCCGTGACGTCCCGACCTTCGATAATCGTGAGTTGAACCGTCATGTCGGCTCTCGGCAGCGGAGGCTCCAACGCGGTGAAGACGGAAGACAACGCCTCGTAGTCGATCGAAGCCGGCGGGTCTTCCGGCCATTCGGGAATCCACGGTACGCCGTTGATGAATGTGGGCTCATTGCCGCTGCCGAACGGGTGGCGGCCGACCGCGGCGCCGCCAGGCTGGTGATGCCATTGAGCGGTGTTGCCCGTGAGAATCAGGAGGTCATGATCGTCGATGAAGGCACGGATACGATAAGTGCCGAGCGGCCTGCCGGTGTTCAGCCAGCAGGCATCCGGAATCCCATCGTTGTTGCAGTCGTCGGCGCCCGCGGAGATCGCGCATTCGTCCGGGGTGCCGTCCGCGTCACAGTCGGGCTCGCAGTCGTCCGGGATGTTGTTGCCGTTGCAGTCATTTCCGGCGAGCTGGCATTCATCGGGAACGGCATCGCCATTGCAATCCTGGCTGGTTCCATTGTGGAGGTCGCACAGATCCGGTTCTGAGTTGGCATTGCAGTCTTCGAGGCCGCCCGGTTCGCATTCGTCGGGGGTTCCATTTGCATTGCAATCCGCACTCGTCATCGACGTGATGTCACATTCATCAAGCACGCCGTTGTTGTTGCAATCATTTTGATTGATTGGAGCGCCGGGCATGATCCAGGACGGGTCAGAACCATCCACGACGAAGCTGCTGCCTAATGTGCCGTTGTTGCCGTTCGGAGAAAAGTCGGCGGTCTGCTGACCGGAACCTTCATTAAACCGCCAATATCCGACGAGGCCCGGTTCGTTGCCGGCGAGGCTGTCATTCATCGAATCGAGGATGTCTTGCTGGCTTCTTGCGACATTCCAGATTCGGATTTCGTCGATTGCGCCATGAAACGCCTCTTGGTTGAGGCTGGTTCCGTTGCCGATGAACAGGTCTGCATTCGAGTATTCAAGCGGTCCTATGGGCGTTTGCTCGTTCTTCAACACGCCGTCCACATAAATTCGAGCGAAGCCGCCACCGACGGAGTAAACGCCTGCAATATGGTGCCAGCCACCGATGTAGTCGGTTGTCGCGTCGGTGTCCTTGATGCGCAATATCCCGGAGCTGTTGACGATGACCAGTTGTGCCCGCAGATCATTATCCTGCTGTGGACCAAAAATGAACCCTGCGACGTCGGCGTAGTTGTCGACGATGGTGCTCCACCTCTGCCCTGCGGAATCCAAGAAGATCCACGCCTCGACGGTCAATTCATTTTCGGGCTTGAATTCCGACGAGTGCGGGATGCTCACATAATCATTGACACCATCAAAATTGAGTGCAGCTTCGAATTGGAATTCGCATTCGTCCGGAACGGTGTTTGCGTTGCAGTCGTTGCTGCCGTTGAAGATGTCGCATACATCAGGCAAGCCGTTGCCGTTGCAATCCGCCGTGCCGCCGGGCTCGCACCGATCGGTGGTTCCGTTCGAGTTGCAGTCGCCGAAGCCGAATTCGCATTCGTCAGGAATGCCGTTCACATCGCAATCGCCGCTCGTCATGGACGCAATATCGCATTCATCGATGACGCCGTTGCTGTTACAGTCCGGCAGCAACCTTTCATCCTCGAAAGCGACCCATTGGGGATCGGCCAGGTCTCCGCCGGGACCGACATCGGTTCCAAGCGTGCCGTTGTTTGCATTCGACGTTAAGTCGACAACGATTTGGCCTCCGGCGTCCTCGATCGGCCAATAGCCTGCCAGGCCGGGCTCGTTGCCGGAAAGCCGAATGTTCATGTTTTCCAGTATGTTTTGTTGTGATCGCGGAACGCTCCACAGTCGAATCTCGGTCAGCATCCCTTTGAACGATTCGGTCGTCTCAGTGCTCGGCAAACCCCTGCCGAAGTACAGATCGGACGTCGTGTACCGCATCGGGCCGATTTCATGTGTTACAGAGTTGACCAATTGGCCGTCGACGTACAGGAATGCTTCCGTCGCCGTGTAAACGCCCGCGAAGTGGTGCCAAGCACCGGCATAGGCATCATGAGATTGCGTGTCTTTTAGAATAAGACCGGGAACCCTTAACTGTATTCTGTCATCATTATCCTGGTCGGCTGCAAAAATATACCCACGGTGTTGACCGGCATGTCCCTGTCGCCTCACCAACCTTGTGTTGCGACTTTGGTTGCCGTCCAGGTAGGCCCAAAGTTCGAGCGTAAACTCGTCCGGCTCCAAGACGGGATCATTTAATACGCGGACATGGTCGTCGGAACCGTCGAATTGTAAGGCCGAGTTCCCGGGTGCGATTTCACAATTGTCCAGGATACCATTGTTGTTGCAGTCGTCGGCGGTGCCGGCCGAGACGTCGCAATCATCCGGGATTTGATTTCCATTGCAATCGGGCTCGCACTCGTCCACGATCCCGTTGCTGTTGCAATCGTTGCCGGCAAGTTGACAGTCATCGGCGATTCCATCGCCGTTGCAATCGGGGTCGCAATCGTCATGGACTCCGTTGCTGTTGCAGTCGTTGCCGGCAAGTTGACAGTCATCCGGGATTCCGTCGCCGTTGCAATCAGGATCGCAATCGTCCGGGAGTCCGTTCGCATTGCAATCGTTGCCCGGCAAATCGCAATCGTCCGGCAATCCGTTGTTGTTGCAGTCGGGCTCGGTCCCGGCATCAATTTCGCATGAATCCGACTGTCCGTTGTTGTTGCAGTCCGTGTCGGCGCCTACGTCGAAGGCGATGCCGTAGAGAATAAGGTTGTTCGGCGGATTCGGGCCGAAGTCGATCGGAATGATGTCGATGAACTGATCCGAGTCGTCAAAGCGATAGATATTATACGCGTTGCGGTTGGTCACCCAGCGAACGCCGTTTTCATCGATCGCGATCCCGCGCGGGTCGAGACCCGGTTCCGAGACGCTTCCGAGAAAGCCCCCTGACGTGTCAAACTTGAGAATCGATCCCGGCATCGTGACATACAGCACCTGATTTACGTCAAAGGCCATATCCAGGGGATGCGGCGCGAACAGGCCCACGCCCATGTTTCTGACGAACTGTAGCTGATCGTCGAAGACGGCGATGTTACCGTTGCCGTTGTTTCGGTTTCCGACGTAGAGGTTGCCTTCTCGGTCGAAGGCCAGGCATTGCGGGTCCGACACGTTGGAACTGAGGTTGCTGAGAAAAGTCCCGTCCGTTTCATAGAACTTGATGCTATCGCTGAGATAACTGCAGACGGCGATACCGAAGGAAGGCGTCATCGTCGCACCGTGCGGGGCGTTCAGTCCGCCCGAATCGATGGTGCGCACCAGCGTGCCGTCGGGATGGACCACCTTCACGTGATCAGCATCCCATTGACTGATCAGAAGATTCCCGTCTACATCAAACGAGTGCGTGCCGCCTGCACTTAGGATCTGGCCTTCGAGATACACTGCGACCGGATTTCCGTCTCGGTCGTAAACGCGCAGCGAATCCGTCGCTCCGTTGCCGGTCAGATAGAACCGACCGCAGGGACGGACACGTTCGGTGACAAGGAAGAACTCGCATTCATCAGGAATGCCGTTCATGTTTGTGTCGGCACTGGTTCCATTCGTGATATCGCATTCGTCGGGGATACCGTTGCCGTTGCAATCCGTCTCGCAGTTATCCGGCAGGCCGTTTACGTTGCAATCGTTGCCGGACAGCTCGCATTCGTTCGGGACCCCGTCGTTATCGCAATCGGGGCTTCCTGCGGCGATTTCGCAAAAATCCGTCGTCCCGTCATTGTCACAGTCGTTCTCTCCGCCGACCTCGCATTCGTCCGGGATTCCGTTGCCGTTGCAGTCGTTGCTGGTCATCTCAGCGATGTCGCAGAAATCAAAGTTTCCGTTTTGATTGCAGTCGGGTTCCTCAATCGGCGCTCCGGGACTGACCCACACGGGATCAAAGCCGTCGCCCATCGGGAGATTGTCATTGCCTAAGAAGCCGTGATTCTGATGGGGGGATGAATCGAACGCGTTTTGGCCTTGGCCCTCATTTAGTCGCCAATACCCTGCCAGACCCGGTTCGGTTCCGGAGAGTCGCCGGTCCTTGTTGTCCGCGATTTCCTGCTCAGAACGCGCGACGTCCCAGATTCGGACTTCGTTGATGAGTCCGTCGAAATCTTCGCAACAGCCGGTCCAGTTTCCGAAACGGAGCGGCGCGTTCGAATAGTTAATCGTCCCTACGGCGTCGCTGCTGGCTTTGAGGGCGCCGTTGACGTAGAGTCGGGCGTAGTTGCCTGAGGCTGAATAGACGCCCGCAACGTGTAGCCATGTGCCAAGATAGGAGGTGGTCGGCACGGTGTCTTTGAGCCTAAGGTTACCGCCGGAGGCTCCGTCAATTCTTAGTTGGACCCGCTGGTCGTGACCCTGTTGCCAGGCCAGAATATAGCCCTGTGGTGAAGCGTTGCGAACGATTCGGGCGTGTTGTGACCCGACGGAATCCGGCCGAATCCAGACTTCGATCGTTAGCTCATCCGCGGGTTCGAATACGGCGGATCGTGCGACGTGGACCCAATCGTCGACCCCGTCGAAGTCAAGTGCCGACGCTCCTTCGCATTCATCGGGAACCCCGTTGGCATTGCAGTCGGTGCTGGTCATGTTCGAGATATCACATTCGTCCGGTTGGCCGTTGGCATTGCAATCCGGCTCGCATTCGTCGGGGATTGAGTTGGCGTTGCAGTCCTGGCTGCCGCCGCATCCCGGCAAATCGCAGGGACCGTTTGCCGTGCCGCAGTCGATGTCGCATGTGTCGGAGATCCCGTTCTCATTGCAATCCTGATCGAACGTGAAAGACATGTTTGATCCGGCTGTGCTGATGTTGCTGATGGTCACGCCACTTGAGTACACGATTCCACCTTGATAGGCGTCGGTGTCCGGCACCGTAGCGGTGCCAATCGTGTTGGCCGCACCGGCGTGATAGAGATCTCCTGAGTCTCCCCGGTTGTTTCCGCGTTCCAGATCGTAATTGCCGTCCGCTTGCAGGAGCGCAACGCGATAGTGTTGATTGTTTCCGGGCCAACCGGCCTGCCCGGGATAACCTTCGTCCGTATTCACGTTGTTTTGCGAGAAGGAGCCCTTGTTTTCATCGATATGCCAGACGGCCAGACCGCCTTGCGGAATCGTGCCGTCGAATCCGACAGGCTGGCGATTTTCGATTAATAGATACTCGTCCGCAGGATAGCCGGCATCGACGCGGAACACGGTCGGATTGGTTTGGACTTGCGGCGCGTTATAGCTGCCGGGCGACGTCAGGATCGTCGGTGTGACCCAGCCCAGGAAAATCTTCGACCACGCCGAGAAATGTGGTGGGTTCAGTTGGTCGTTATTAAAGCCCCATGAATTGGCCATCATGCCGTAGGAACCGATCCCTTGACCGCCACCGTCGGTATCGTAGAGGTCTGGAAGTCCAAAAAAATGACCGGTTTCGTGGGCGGCGACGCCGATGCGGGAGATTTCCGTGCCGCTCGTGCCCCACAGGGCGGGTTCGGTGTGATAGTCGAAAACCTTGACGTTCTCACCCATGCCGTTGGTATCTGCACTCGTCCACAGTCCGCCGGGCAATTGCCACAAAGACCATTTGTGGGACCATATCCAATCACCTCCTCCTCCGCCGGTCTCAGCACCATAGCCGGAATGAACAATGCTGACGGCGTCGATGAAGCCGTCGTTGTCCTGGTCGAACTGCCCGAAATCAATCATTGGATCGACGAGGTCCAACGCATGTGCGACCATGCCCTGGGGGTTTTCAGGATACGAACCGCCAAGCCCGCTTATTCCGTTTGCGTAGTAGGCCTCTGTTTGCGGCAGCGTGACCCAAGCTGTCACGGTGCTCTCCAGCGTCATGACTCCGTATGAGTTTTCTGTGAACACGTCTCGCACGCTGCCGGTTGGCGCGAGGATGGGATCGCCGCCGACGGCATTCCATAAGACGTCGTAATTTGAATCCGGCCGTGTATGCACCCCAAGCGTATGATCATTGAACATGCAGAGAACCACCAGGTTCTTAACCGTCCCGCTCGGTGGTACGTTGGACGGGGAGGCGGCGGCACGCGGCGCTCCGATCGGGAACATCGGCAAAGCCTTCTGTCGCAGACTTTGACGGATTTCCGAGGTCGGAAGGACACCCTTAGCCAGCGCGATAGTGGCAGGGTCGACCTTACCGACCTCGAATTCCGTCGCAGCGAGTTCACCTCTCTCGTTCAGCGTCGCGTAGACATAGTTCCTCTCATTTCGTATGACGGTGTAGCCCTCTTGATCTTCGAACCAGTGAAAGTACTCATCGCCCCGAATTTGCAAGGTGACGGCCTTGCCGTCCGGCTGAAGAACGTCCACCGGATGGGGACTGGCCGGCATGGCGTGTAACGTCTTGTTCTGGCTTAGGAGTGTGAGCCCCGTCACGAGCACCAGCATCGAACTGACGGATATCAAGCAGTGACGCCTCATGCGTTGTCCGGCCATCGAGGATTCACTATTGCTAAGGGCTCTTCCCAATCTTGGCATGACGTACTCCTAGTAGTCCGCGTGGCGGCGGTTGACCTTCTGCTCCCAAAGGCTCGACACAGTGACTAAGTCGCAGACCAGACACGTGCGCAACGTTAAGAATTGAGAAGAAAGGGGGAAGCCGCTCTTTTCGTCACGTAACTCTTTTCCTATGGAATAGTTAAAAGAACTTGGGAAGTGGTGACGATGCAGCTCCGACCGATGTGGCTTTGCAGACCGCGAAACAGTTCGGGTCTATTCCTTCACGGCAAGTTTGTATGGGTATTCCGCAGGCTCGTAGCGCATCGTCTTCGGGCCGTGCAATAATGCCTCCGTGGGAAAGACTTCGGCGTGTCGATCGGCAGTCGTGAACCAGACGCGTTCTCTCTTTACAACAATCAATAAACCGTGTTCATCTCCCAATGCCGCAAAGTCGGGTGTTCCTGATCGATATTCATTCAGCCCCAGCTGAGATTTGAGGGTTTCGACCGTCGACGCGACGTCGTCCACGACGATCCCGATTTCACTGGCGCAAAGGACGTCATTGCTTGTGAAGCGGCCGGGCGCCGCGTTTTTCAGTTCGTGGCGCGCGATAAACTCCACAATGTTGCCCGCGGGATCGCAGAAATAGACGGCATGGGCATTCCATGCCGGGAAATGGACGATTTCGTGACCGCTCGGTTTGAGCAGCATCGTTCGTTTCGACAGCCATCCCTTTGCGGAATGCAGCTTGTTTTCCGGAATGTTGAATGCGAAATGATAAAATGGTGGATCAGACTCAGAGGCCGTCCTGGTAAATGTCAAACTTGTTGCTCCCGCCTGCACGGTGAATGAGTCGGTGGTCTCCCGCACGATCGGCAGGCTCATCGTATTCAAATAGTAGGTCCGCAGCTCATCGAGCAGACTGGTGTGCAGACGTAACTCAAGAAGGCCGCGATTTGTCATTGGATCATGCCTGGTTTCCTTCTCATAAGCTTGCACAATGAAGACAGGATACTCAGGAAGATCGAAGGCGTCCTCCTCGATCAGATGCTTGCAGTCCGCATAAGGAACCCATGGTCCGGGCGCAGGCCCCTAATACCTGGTGGGCGGACGGCCTGGAGGCGATCCGGCCGCCCGCCCAACCAGCGGAAAAAGGGGAGAGACAATGAGAAACGGAATGAGAAACGAAGGTTGGAAAAACGATGGAGCCGGTGTAACCGCGTCGTACGCCGACTGACGTGAAGTTGACTCCACAAAATAATGGATGTTTCAGTGATCGCGTTACGTCGTTATCTAGGACTGCATCGCCCCCCAATGGGGGGGCAATGGACCTTGCATTGCCGTCTGTTGCTGAGTACGACGCCATTACGCTCGAAAAATCACGCCCCCCAATCGGATGTTCCGAGCAAGATTCCGCGTGATTTTCATGACAAACAATGCGTCCGACGGCGGCGGCGCAGCAGCAGGATGGACCCCATGCCTAAGAGGGCGAGTGCGGACGGCTCCGGGACGATGACATCAAATTCCGCACGCATCAGACCTTCGCCATAGATCGTGAATCCCTGGTCGGGGGTGGGGATTTGCAGCGTCCAGAGCGGAATGAACTCGGGCGTCGGCGGAAAGATCAGCCCGTTGACGTCTGTTGTGCTTGCCGTTCCGAAGAGTCGATTGCCCTCAAGCGTGAAATCGGCGGTTGTGAACGTGTGCGATGGGAAGATTGGGAATTCGCCCCCGTTATCGATCGGCACGAAGAGAATGATCTCCATATCGTTGATGGGCGCTCCGGGCTCGACGAGGATATCGATGGTGAGGCGCGATTCGACAATTTCCCCGGTAAGCGGTATTTCGTCTCCTCCTCCCTTTCCACCTTTTCCGCCTTTACCTTTGCCTCCGCCTTCGCCTTCGCCGCCTCCCTCGCCTCCTCCGGCTCCCGGGTCATTCAGGATGGGGGAGAAGTCGATGAAAATCGGGGCAAAGAGGATCGGGTCCGCCTCAAATCCAAGATGTGTTTCGATGGGTTGTGCGTTTGCTGCATGAGACCCGATAGCCAGCACAACCACGGCCACGGCGAGTGTTCTCCAATGCATCTTTTCAACTCCTGTAACAGTGATAACAAAATCGGCGCCATTCGCCGAGCGATTACGTGTTGTTTTGACGTCCCCCTGTGAGCCTTGCGTCCAGCAGCCGACATCTGGGAATCGTGGGCAAAACTGCTGGACAAGAGGCGAGCGACAGGTTATACTTTAATTCTCCTGGAGAATATAACAGGTTCTCCATCAGATGTCAACAGGAGATTGGCAAACCGCTAAACATTGCTGAATCAGGCGGTTTGTGGACAATCCGGGTCGAAATGCAGCGGTTGGGGCTGCAGGCCACAAGGAGAGGATCGAATCTAAAGTGGATGCAACGCTGAATGAACGCCTCACAAGGATGGGGCAGGAACTGTCTGCCACGTTTTCGACGTTGATCGATGCGATGCCGGGTGGACCTCATCGGGCAAGTGATCTGTCACGGAAGCTGCGCGTCAACAAAGACGCCAGTAGCCGCTTGCTTCGGGCCATCCGCCAACCTGATCCGGTTGCCGTCACCTACATGATTCCGGGGCCGGACCCGCTGCGCCGCATTCTGACGGCGCTGGATAAACTCAAGGTCGACTCCGCCGCGATTCAAAAGGCACGCACGGCGGTTCAGAACTTTGAAGACATCATCGCGTCTGAAGCTGGGGATCGGGGCGCTCTGGACGCGATCATTAGTGCATGGCTGCCGGAGGCACGCGAGAAACGAGAGCTGGCCGCCAAGCAGACCGCCTTTCGGGGCATGACCCTGATCAAGGGGATGTCTTGCGATTTAAGCCTGAATGTCGCGTTGCTCGTGCCATCGCCGAGGAAAAAATTCTACGCCGATTTTGTGGCATTGATGGGGGTGAAGGGGCTCCGGCGCTTCAATGATAGCGCCCGATTGCAAATGGCAAGCTGGACGTGTCAGGTCGAGCAACCGCTGACTCGTCGGCAGATCGACGGATCGCCTGCGCAAAGTGCCAACGAGTTGCGCCTCAAAGACTATTGTTCGGCCCACGGAACGGAGTTCGAGCAACATGAATTAGAAAATACGATCTTGTACACGGTTGCTCCGCCCGACGTCGGCATCAGCGCAGCCTGTGACATCGTCATGGCAGAGTTGCAACAGGATGCGATGATGGTCGTGCGCCCCGACAGCTCGCAGGGTGAGGGGCACGCTTTTATCAGCAACGAAATCACCACGCCGGCGAGGGTCAGTATCCTCGATGTCCTGCTGCCGGATGAAATATTCGCGGATGTGGAGCCGACCGTTCAGGTGTTTGACGCCGGGTTCCGCGGTTTCGTCGATGTCAACGATCCCCTTCGGCAGTTCGACCGCTACCGGACGAATGAGCAGGTTCACGACTGTGGTCGCGGGGTTGCGGGGCTTCGGCTTGCGGAATCCTCGCGGTACGTGGAGATGCTCGAATACGCCTGTTCAACGGTCGGCGTGGCTCCGAATTCGCTGCGCGCCTATCGCGTGCGCGTGGAGTATCCCATTTACGGCTCACAGATCTGTATGATTTTCCCACGAAAACCGGCGCCGGCCGACTAGCGCCGAAAACGCTGCCGCTCGCCATACGTCAGTGAACGCCAAAGCCACTCGGCGGGTCCAATGCGAAACCGGCGAAGCCACAGCGGCGACAGGATCAGTTGCAACACCCAGACGCCGAGCACGATACCGAACTGTCCGATACGCTCGACCTGTCCGAACCAGCCGAGACCGTAACCGTTGAACAACAAGGTGCATAGGACGGACTGCATCAGATAATTGGTGAAGGCCATCCTTCCGACGGCGGCGAGTGAACGACGGACCAATCCGGTCAGCGTCGGGGTGTGACAGGCAAGCATGACGGCGCCGACCCAGGCAAACGCCAGGGGGATGCTGCCCCAATAATTGAACTGCCCGCCCAGGAAAAAGCAGCGACGTACGTCCCAACTGACTGCGTCTCGATAGAGGATACCGGCCACAATTGTTGATACACCCGTGAGAAGACCCACGATGATCATCGCGGCATAGGTTTTCCGAGACGGTGCGGTGCTGAAGACGCCCAGTTTGAACAGTGCCATGCCTGCCAGCATGAGTCCGCTCACGCGCCATAGATTTTCGCAGAGCAGGACGAAGGTTTGCAGGAAGAAGGCGCTCTTCGCCCGTTCAGGCAGGAATCCGAGCCAGCTTCCGTGACGAAGGCGATGTGCATTTTCGATGTATTCCGGTGACGGCTGCCAGAAATCGTCTTTGAGCCCTTGTACTTCTTCCGCCGGCCAATGCGGCATGGTCCACTGAAAGAAGAACGTAATTCCCGAACCAACGGTGATCAGGATCAGACCGGTGAGAAGCAGCGTCGTCGGTCGCCAGCGGCGAAACGGGAAAACCGCCATCCCGCAGAGCGCATAGGTCACCAGGATGTCGCCATCCCAAATCAGGTACGCGTGAATCAGCCCGAGCACGAGCAGCGCTGTCATGCGGCGATAATGCAGACCTGCGGAGCGCCCTGTCCATTTTTCGGAACGGGTGGTCATCAGCACGATTCCGGCGCCGAAAAGCATGCTGAAGATCGTCATGAACTTGCGATCTGCAAAAATATGGCTGAGTAACCAGACCAGGTAGTTGGCTCCGGTCAAATCCCCATAGGCATGCGGATTCACATATGCGGCAAAGACCATCGCGAATGCTTGAATGTTCATGACCAGAATGCCCAACAGGGCCACGCCGCGCAGCACATCCAGGGACCAGATCCGCTCCGCCTGCACGACCGGTGCTGCGACCGCCTTTGCCGGTGGGGGGGGATTGATGCTGATTTCGTCCGGTGTGGTCATGGTCTGAACATACTTCGATGTTGAGTCACGGATGGAGACCTTGCGTATCTCACGTCAGTGTAACAAGTGTCGCCGGGATCGCACGGTGAATGGGGCACTCCGGCCCCTTCGTCACGGGCTATCCCGACTTTTTCACAAGAAGGAACCTGATCGCTTCGCGCAGCCAGCGGCGCTCTTTTTTGTCCAGCGCATAACCGACGCGGCAGGATGTACGGTCTGTTCGCAGGATCACATCGTCGGAGTCGCTCAAGAGTTCCTCGATTTCTCCGGCCGGAATCTTGCGCGTCCAGGTTCCAATCGGAAACCTCCAGATGCGTTTGAAGACACGCGGCGAGACGGCGACACGCTCACGCGTCGTCAGGAGTACGATGCCGAAGAAAAGGATGTACACGACAGGGATGATCGTGACGGACCGTATGACGGCGGGCCACACGTTTTCTCCGCTGTTGAAGCCGAATTCGTCGAGCCAATCCCCCAGGAAGTACGCCACGCCGCCAAGGGTTCCTCCGTACACGATCAGGAGGAAACCAAGACTGAGTACGCCCTCGGCGATCATCTTGCGATTGGGGCGAGGGAGGTCGAGGAGGGTCGTCTCGTTCTGGTGACGGACTTCGATTCGGCTACCGCGCGGCAGCTTGGGCCATTGGACGTCTTCACCCAGCCTCTTGGCGCGTTGGGCCAGGGATTCGTCGAGCGCGCCGGCCTCGCGAATGACCGTTTCGGATTCAGTTGCTTCGTGCAGGGGCAAGCTGAGGTAATCGGCGGCCTTTTCCGCAATCGCTCGGGCATTGCGGTAGCTGCTGATGTTGGTCAGCTCAACCTCGTCGCCGCCGGACAGCAGTCGCACGGGGTAGGTTGGCTGCCCACCCTCGTCATGGGCTCCGACCTTCGTGCTCTGACGATGGACCTCCACGGCGTAGAAGTCCTCGAACGACCTCACCTCGCGTTTCCAGGTCCACCAGCGCCCGTAGGCGATCCGCACCTGTCGTTCACCTGCATCGAGTGTAATGCGCTCACCACCAAAGGTCAGGAGCAATCCGAACGCCGCCGCGGCGAGCGGGATGGCCGCAAAGACCAATAATAAAACGCGCAACCAAAGCGGAGGGCCGTCTGGAACAAAGACGGCCATCCAGATCAGCCCGGCGGTCATCGCAAGTCCGAGCAGTAGGAACCATAGACCGGCAAACATAAAGATTCCGCCGGTCTTGAAGACGAGGGGGCCGGACTCGGTCGTGGATTGGAAGTCGGTTTGTTCAATCATTTTCGTCCCGTACCCGCCGACGGATACGTTCCTTCTCTATGAGATCGTAGCAAGGCGGTCATTTCTTGCAGCATTCCAAAACGAGGTGATTCTTCGAACGGGTATTTCGCGATTGGGTATTGAATCGGGGCGACAACGTTGATACACTCATACCATCATGAACTGCAAGGCGTCCTATTACTATTACGGAGTCACCCCATATCCCGACGGGTAGGCCGTCTGACAGGTCGCATTGCGTTTTCCAGTCGTATCAAGCCCGCCCATGTCGGCGGGTTTTTTTATTGCGCAATTTCCGCACAACAAGGAGAAACAGCGGTGGATATTGAACGACTTTTCGTTACTCAGGACCCAGGCGAATACGGCGAGGAGCAACGAGGCGTCTGGAACGCCTTATGTACGCGGCAGAACGAGGCGCTGAGAGGCCGGGCTTGCAGTCAGTTCTATGAGGGGCTGGAGAAGATCGGACTCGATTTCCAGTCCGTTCCTTTGCTGGATGACATCAATACGCGGATCGCGCCAATCACGGGCTGGACCGCCCGTGCAGTGCCGGGGTACGTCGACTCGCGCTATTTTTTTCAGTGCCTGCGGCAGCGGATTTACCCGACAACCGTCGGGCTGCGGAGCGCCCAATCGATGGATTACCTTGAGGAGCCGGACATTTTTCACGATGTTTACGGCCACGTGGCCCTGATGGCGGATAAGACGTACGGTGAGTTGCTCCGCAAGCTCGGGGACGTCATCAACCTGACGATTTCGGATCAGGACGTGCTTGAACTGACACGGCTGTTCTGGTTCACGATCGAGTTCGGCTTGATTCGCGAAGCAGGGGACGTGCGCATTCTCGGTTCGGGGCTGCTTTCATCGCCCGGCGAGGCGATTCATTGCCTGTCGGAGGGAGTTGAGCAACGTCCGTTCCAATTGGCGGAAGTCATCGCGCAGCCTTTTCGCATCGACATATTTCAAGATGTACTGTTTATCGCGGAGTCACTGGAGCAACTCCTTGATGCCACCGGCGTTTTGATCTATCAGATCCAGGAACGCAACGGTATCCGGTGGCCGCGCAGTGCTTGAGCCGTACTAGGGGGTCAGCAGGTCCTCGATGAATAGTTGGATGTCCAAACCGTCGACCTGCGTGTCGCCGTTGATGTCGGCCTGGCCGGCGTCGCATCCGGCGAGACTGTCCAGCAGAGCTTGTACGAAGGGTGCGAAATCATTGATGTCCTTTTTGCAATCGCAGTTCAGGTCTCCCGGAATCACCGGCGGGTTTGTGACGCGCATGACGCGGAAACCGATCACCGGGCGGGTTGAGCCGGGGCCGACGTCGCCTCGATTCGCACAAGTTACCTGCATGTTGTTTGACCGATAGCTTCCACCGGCGATGGATCTGTCGGGTGCGGTGCTGGCGGTGATTTCGACCTGGTCGTTTAGAAATTCCCAGATGCTGCCGGACATGTCGAAGATGCCGTATCGGTTGTTGTTCGGATTCGTGGCAAAAGCTCCGCCATGATCGGTGCCGTCGTAGTATCCGACAGGCGCGGTTGCGATCACCGCCGGGTCCGGATTATCGAAGGGATCACCGCTGGATCGAAAATTGGCATCGGCATTGGTCAAAGGGTCCCGACCAAAGGCGTGGGTCCAATGGTCGGCCGGCACGATATGTTCTTCAAACGGAAAGCCGACAAACACGGCTCTGGGGACATCGGGTGCGGCCGGATCGTAGGCGGCCGCTTTGTACCACTCGTTGAAAGGTCTGGGGACGGCGTTCGTTCCGCCGACCGCAATGCCTCCCTGGTCCATCAGGAATCGAAAGCCCCGATGATTACGGACCAGGGCGCAGCGTTCGCCGTCGTCGAGATCGCGCGCCAGGTTTGTCGCCTGTTGGGTTCCGCCAATGTCGTCACCGGTCGTGACCGGAAACCAATCCACTTCGCCGGGGCCTTCGACGAAACATCGTTCGCCGAGGCCCAGGCCCTGGTCGATGGTGAGCCAGTTGCAAAACTTGGCTGCACCGATCCAGCTCATGCCGACGGCAGCGTGGTCCTCTTTGCCCGCCACGACGTCATAGCGCGTTCCGACATTGAAAAAGGGATTGTACGTAATCAGGCTGCGCGAGATGTCGAATACGGCGTCAACGTCGCCTGAATCTCCGACAATCAGGCCGACATCACCGGTATTGAACGGCGGCGCGCGCCACAGCATGTTATCGCCGCGTTCGTTTCCGAATCCCGGATTTTGAACTTCATTGTGGAACTCGGCGTCATTGAGAAACGCGACGAACTGGGCGTTCGTCACTTCGAACACGCCGACGTCATAGTCGTAGATCGGACCGCCCGGTTGCTCGTCCGATGCCGGCACCGTCGCCAATTGCACGCTGAACAATTCTCCGCGAGCGGATGTGCTGAACGCGGTGAAGATCATGACGGAGACTGTCAATGGAAGATAACGAAGCATGATCAGTTCTCTCAAATGCCGGTCAGGAGATCGATGAACGGTTGAATATCCTCGCCGCCTACGGTTCCGTCGCCGCTCATGTCGGCGACGCTGATGTCGCATCCCTGAAATGATGATCGGTATGTCGATTCGTCGATCAAGGCTTGCACGAACGCGGGAACATCATTGACATCCACAGAATTGTCGCAATTGATGTCGCCGGCGCAGGGATTGAAGACGGCCGCGATTCGCACTCCAAAGTTGGCGGCGCCGGACTGCATGTTGACATCGATGACAAGATTCCTGCCCATCAACACTCCGCCGTTCGCAAAGTCCCCGCCGCGGGCCATGCGCGTCGGTAACGGAGGGGGGCCTGAAATCGGATTTCCCAGTTCTTCAAGCCATTCATAAATATTTCCGCCGGCGTCGAAGCAGCCCCATGGACTGACCGAGGCACAACTGCCGACCGTTGACACGTTCCCGCACACCTCGCCAGGTTGGGAGCAATCCGTCCCGTTCCAATCGACTCCGCGTTCATAGTTGGCCACATTGGGACCGGGATTGGTCACATCGCCGACGTTCAAGTCGCCGATCGCCTGTGTTGGGAAGACGTCCGAGCTCGTCGGATAAAACCAGTAGTCTGGCGTACCGGAGCCGTCCGCGCCGGGATTGAACGGATCGTAATATGCCGCTTTGTACCATTCGTCGTTGTTTGGAATGAAGAACCGTGCCCCGGGCTTGCGCGAGATTTGGTCGATGGGCAAAGATATGTCATACGCGCCGTCTTCGGTTGTCGCGGGTCCCTGTGGTCCGGTGGGCTTGCCATTGTGGAGCCAGTTGCAGAAACGAGCGGCGTCGGTCCAACAGAAACCACTGGCAGGCTTGTTTCCAAAGTTCGGTTTGACCGAATAGGAGAAACTTCCGGGTGCTCCGCTTCGGAGGACGCCTCCGCGCAAGCTGGTGGTCATCACCGTGTCGTACAGCTCGTTCGGATCATCCGCCGCGACGGCGTTGAGGAACTCGACGTATTGTTCGTTGGTCAATTCGAACAGGCCGATTCGATAGACTTCATTGACGGACCCGAATCCGTTGGTGTCGGGCGCGTTGCCCGGATCACCGACGGCGACCATTTCAATTCCCACGTCCGGAATGCCGCATGGCTGCGGCGGTGTCGCCAGGAAGATGCCCTGAGGAGGATTGAAATTCTGGTTGGCCATGTGTGCACGAAAAGTGATCAGGCCGCCGTCATTCATCGGTCGGGGCTTTCCGTCTTCTCCACCTGTTCCGCCGAAGCCCAGGAGTATGCTGAATCGTGTGTAAGCAGTCCCGAGCAAGTCCAGTGTCTGGCTGGTATCGATCACACGTGAGACGGAAACACCGTCATAGAGATAGAGTCCGAAGTTGTTTCCTGTATAGCGCCCGCGGAACAGGACATGGCCTGACGCATTCAGCGTGAAATGGTCAAGGGCATTGAAGTTGGCTCCGGGCTGTTCAGGTACCGGGTCTGAAAAGTCCACGATTTTTTCGATCAGGCCACCCGTGACCGCATAGATGCCTCCTCCCGCGGTCCCGCCGGTCAACGCGGCGCCAAAGACAACCAAACCGGCATCGTTGATGACCGGCGGCTCAAACGCAACGTAGTTTGCGGCCGGTTGGCCCGGCACGGCGAAGGCGCCGGAGTTGTCGACGACGACCTGCAACGCACTGACGCCGTTGCCGAGATAAAGTCCTTCATCGCCGGAGCCTCCTGAGTATCGGGACTTGAAAGCCACTGTTCCGACGTTGTTCATGCTCGGAAAGTTGAAGACGGTGCTGAATGTCGCGCCGGGAGACTGGCCCGGCGGCTGCATGGAACTGTCCGCGACGCGTAACAACGTACCAGCCGGTCCCACATAGCGGTACATGCCGGAGCCCGCTCCAAGGTCATAGTCGGCATTGAAGGCGACGTCGCCTTGGTTGTTCATGCACATGAAAGCATCGAAGGCACTCGACGGCGTCGGTGGATTTCCCGAGAGCGGCCCGGTGAAAAGCGAGCCGGGTTGGCCCGGTGGAGCGACCGAATCGTCTGCGATTCGCACAATGCCACCGGCGACGTCGCCGTAATAGAGACCTGCATGTGGGACAAAGCCGGCGTCTCGCCATTGTGCGATGGTGGCACTATGACCGGTATCGCTGAGGAGCACGCGGTCAAAATTCAGGAAGGGGAAGACCAGAAAACTCTCACCGGGCTGTCCGGGCACGGGCTGGGACATGCTGTCGTTGAAGATCAATCCACCTGTGAGCGGGTTGGTGTATACGTATACGCCGTGCTCGCTGTCGGAGAACTCGGTGCCTCCGTGAAAGAGCACCTCTCCGGCGTTGTTGATGACAACGCGGCTGAAGTTGCTGAAATTGCCCGAGACCTCTCCGGGGGGCGAGGGCAGGCCAAACTCTCCGTTGTCGATCAGACGAACGACGCTGCTTCCGATGAACTTGTACGTGCCCTCATTTGCGCTGGCGGTCGATTCCGTGAAGGTTGCGTCGAAGGCGACTTGCGCTGCGTTGTTGATCGCGGGGTCCGTAAAGACCTGAAAGTCGCTCGCGGGCCGATCGGGAGGGGCATCACCGGTTTCCGCGATCTTAACGAACGTATAACTGCTCGACGAAGAACCGGAGCGGGCGATTCCTGTCTTGAGGGAGCCGGCGTTTTGGTTGACGCGCGTATTGGAACCGATGGAAAGAAGGTCGCCTTCAAGTCTCGTGTCTTGTTCAGCGGGCAACGGCCTGACGTCAACAAAAAGTATGGCCGCCGCATAAAAAAGAATTAAGAATCGTCTCCACATCATACTATTCCTTGTAATACGCGCAGGCTCCGCCACCTTGATTCGGTTCTTGGAAGAACCCCCCATCAAATTATTCATCGCGCCGTCGGCCGCTTACGCTCCTACAAGCGCCTCAACGAACATGACAACGTCTTCGGTACCCACGCTTAAGTTGACGGACATGTCCGCCGCGCAGGCTGCAGCACCAAACGACGCCGGTGGATTAACAAGTTGATTCACAAAGCCCGGAATATCCTGACCGTCCACTTGGCCGTCGCCATTCACGTCGCCGCTTCCGCATGGATTGCATTCGGAAACATTGAAAGAAAACGGGGCATTGGGCTCCGACGGTCCCCAGGGCGGATTCACTCTCCAGGTGCCGAGTTCAAACCAATAGGAGCGGCCGGCTTCGAGCAGCACCGTGACCATCGGATCCGCGCTGGGCGGTGATCCGAGGCATTCGTCGTCCCCTTCGATAAGTTCGTCGCCTGCGGCAAATCCGCAACCGTCGATGTAGATGCGTAGGGCGGCATCCGCCGTGCTGTCGCACATGTCCACGTCGTAAAAACCGGTGCAAGTACAGTCGTAGCGATAATAGACATCCCAGAACGGCATATCGCTAAACGGGATGGTGTTGTCCTCGCACCCGTAAACGCCGCTCGTGTTGAGGGGAAGATCAGCTTCCACGAACGACGTGGCGCCCGGGCAGGCCTCGTTGCTCGGTGTGACACAGGTCTGCGCACGGACTCGCGGACAGGCCATCATGCAGAATGCCGTGCACAAGACAACGAGAGGATGAGTGCGCAAATCAAACATGTTTTCCTCGGCTGGAACTAGGAACCCAGAAGCGCCTGAACAAACGGGTCAACATCCAGAAATGTGACGTCATCATCGCCATCCAAATCCGCGGCGCAGAAATCCGGATCGGCCGGACTGCCGCTGCCATTGACCAGAAGGTCCACGAAAGACGCGACGTCTCTGCCGTCGACCGAGCCGTTTTGATCAACATCACCATCCCCCATGCCGCCGCAGGACGGCGCGGCATCCACCAGGGTGATAAGTTCCAAAGCCCCGTAGCTCCGGCTGTTGTCGATGGTTTGAAGAATGGCGCCGTTTGACGGGTTGACGCGAAACAGTCCCTTTCCTTGTCCGAATGTCGAACCGCTGGTGACGAGATAATCGCCGGTCGGCAGGACATGGACGCCGTTGGGGCTGTTGAAGGGAAACGTCCTCGTGCCGTCGAGGGCACCTGCGGAGGAATAGGTTCGAACCGTGTTGCCGGACCCGCTGACCGTCACGACAACATCGCCATTCGCGAGGACATCGATGTCTCGCACCGTGGCGCCATTGATGTCTTCAAGCGGATTCGGCACGAACGGACCGATGACCGCGCCGGTCGTCGCATTGAACTTGATGAGCCTGACTTGTCCGATATCCGCGACGAGCAGTTCGCCGGTGCTGAGGATCGCCATGGCCTGGGGCAAATCCAGGCGGGGCGGCGATTGCATACCGATGATGAATTCACCGTCGGGATCTCCGGCGCTTGGCGCCGGGGCACCCGTAAAGAAGTTGAACCGATGGATGTTGTCATCGGCCCAATCGGAGGTAAACAGGAAGTTGCCGTCCGGCGAACGGACGATCCCGCGGATGTTGTTGACCGCTTCCCCGGAGACGAATTGACCCACGAAACTGCCAAACTCGTCGTATTGTCGAATCTTGTCGTCTGTGGCCTGCGCGACGAGGATTGTACGGTCAGGTCCTGGAGCCATGGCGTCCACCGGCCACAGGTTGCCGTTGTTGGGAAAGTCTTCCTGGACGAGGAATCCGAGAATGGCGCCATTGTTGAGGTCCAGGCTTTTGATGCCGGCCGGCAAGCCGTCGGCTTCGGTATTGGTCAGGAGCAACTGAGTGGGGGCGCCCGCCTGAGCAAGCGTCCAAGTGAAGGCGATCGAGATGACGGAAACCGTCAGGAATCGTGTTGTCATGTATTTCATCCTCTTCATGAGGCTCGGTGATCGGTTTGCGTAGTATGACCGTTCCTTCTCCACTTTGGCGAAGGCCAATCTCCATGCACTGTAATTTTCCGATAAGTCCTAAGCTCGCCGTCGTCGTCGTCCGAAAACCAGTCCGCCGCACAATAGCAGCGACAATGTCGCCGGTTCGGGCACAAACGGAAGGAGTGCCTGGCCGGCCGGTGAGTCCGCGCCGAGCAGGTTGATTAATGCCTGAATCTCGAGCGCAGTGTCCAGGATGTCGTGGTCAAGGATCTCGGAGTCACCAGCATTGGGCGCCTGGTAGAACAAGCTGCCGGCGTAGAGCACTTCAGCCGTTCGTTGCTGATAGGTGTTCAGCGCGCCGTCATGCAGATTCGGAACCGAGCAGATGTCCGCTTTGAGACACGCATCGACGACGCCGGTCGCCAGCGCCCCCGCCTGGGCATCGTTCAGTCCGTCGATCGGGCCGCTGAAAACCGTGTTTCGGTAGTTGACGCTGGTTCCGAAAGTCACTTCACCGCTGTCGAGGATGTCCGCGCCACGTAATTGGCCGGTATAGACGGCTGGTGCGAAAGTGAGTCCGACACCGCTGAGGCCTGCCTCAAAGAATTTGTCCGGGCCGATGTTTTCCGGTGAGCCGGAAGCGGCGGTGGGATCGAGATGCATCAAAGTGTTGGGGCTGACTGAGAGCGTGCCGGGTACGTTGGTTTGAACGGTCTGCGTTCCACCGGAGCCGATGAATAGCGTTCCATCGGGGGCACTGGAGATCGCATTGATGTCACCGGTGCCGATGTTGCCGGCCGTGCCGTTCGCGCCTTCATTGAAGAGCCGATTGAAGCTGTGGCCCGTGATGAAGCCGCCGCTGACGCTCGTGGCCGTGAGTTCCATGAGGTCACCGTCCCGGATGCCTCCGAACGCAAAACCGGTGGTGGTCGTATCTTCGTAGCTGATCAGGAACTTTCCGGTCGATGCGTTGAAGTCCATTCCGCGCATGCCGTTGTCGTCATCGTCGTTGCCGTCCGGCCCGGCTTCCGGTCCGCTGTCCCAGATTTTAAAGAATGATCCGGTCGTCCCGAGGTCCACTTGTCCCGCTGTGACCGCGGGAGTCCAGAGCCAGATTTCGTCACCACGAATGGGCTGGCCGTCAAGGAGAAGCGTGGAGTTTGCATCTTCCCCCTCCGCTCCCGTGAATAGCAGAGGTGCTTCACCTCTCAACAACTCCTGCGGCGTTCCCGCAGAGGCCGTGACGGGAGCTAGCATCGTTACTAATACTACCGCCGGCAAAAACAAACCTGTACTTTTTCGAGCCATCTTCATCATCACTTCTTCCTCCTGCCTCAATTTTACCCTTTTGCACCGAAGATCCCGACTTCCGGGGTGGATTGAAGCAAACCATCGGAATATCGGTCGCTGTCCCCAAACGAATATGTATGCGCACTTTCAGGCCGCAAGCGTGGACGCCGGCCCACACAGGCAGCACACCTCTCTCCCCTGGTCTTACAAAGACACAATTGATACACTTATGAGGGGCAAACAACCCTTTCGGTCGCCCAACCCTCCACCTATCCAAAGCAACTTTTGGGAGGAAATAGGCTCAAGAAATTCCAAGGGTTCACACTTTTTTGTGCAAAGGCAGTGTTTGATGGTGCCTGCGCCCGAAAATTCCAATCCGTTCACTGCCGTTGATGTCAATTCGGGCAACGGCGAGGTAGCCAGGCTCCTGCCATTGGTCTACGACGAATTACGCACCCTTGCCGATCGCTATCTTCAACAGGAACGGCCAAACCACACACTACAGGCGACCGCGCTTGTTCACGAAGCCTACATGCGGCTGTCCGAGCAAAAGAACGTGCATTGGGACAATCGGGCTCAGTTTTTCAGCCTGGCCGCCACCTTCATGCGTCGCGTTCTCGTGAACCATGCCAAGCATCACCGGCGCGCGAAGCGTGGGGGAGGTTTGCGCAGAGTTGCGCTTGAGGAAGGGTTGCTCGTGACCCCGCAACCTCAATCGGACCTTGTGGCGCTCGACGAAGCGCTGACCAAGCTGGCTCATGTCGATGCCAGAAAATCCCAGATGGTTGAACTACGTTACTTCGCGGGGTTGAGCATCGATGAAGTCGCGGAGCTGATCGGGGTGTCCAAAGCCACGGTGAAGCGAGATTGGATTCTCGCCAAGGCCTGGCTGCTTCGGGAAATCAGCGAGGACCGTGATGGAAACACCTGAACGCTGGAACCGTATCGAGCAGCTTTTCCAATCTGCGCTGGAAATGGATATACGCAGGCGCGAGCTGTTTCTGGACGAGGCGTGTGCAGATGATCACGAACTGCGCACGGAAATCGAATCACTGCTCGGATATAGCCAAAACGTCGAGAACTTCATGGAAACACCGGCCCTCGCGGCGGGTTACATCGGGCCATACCGTCTGGTTCGGGTGATTGCATCCGGAGGTATGGGCGTGGTCTATGAAGCGGAGCAGCAGAATCCGCGGCGCGCCGTTGCTCTCAAGGTTGTCAAAGGTGGCGGGCACGTCGACGAGAATCGCATTCTTCTTTTCCAGCGTGAAGCTGAATCGCTTGCCCGGCTCAAGCATCCTGGAATTGCCTCGATTCATGAGGCGGGTTGCACGAATAATGGTCAACACTATTTCGCCATGGAACTCGTTCAGGGCGAACCGCTCACCGAGTACGCGAACAAACGCGAATTGATAGCTCGCCAGCGTCTGGAATTGTTTGGCAAAGTGTGCGATGCGATTAGCTATGCTCATCAGCGGGCCGTGATTCACCGCGATCTCAAACCTTCGAATATTCTCGTCAGCGACCAGACCGCACCTGAGGGCTCGGGCAGTTCCACATCGATTGAAGTCGGCGTCAAAGTGCTTGATTTCGGACTCGCGCGGATCACCGACAGCGAGGCCGCGGCGGATATGACGATCACGGGCACGGGGCAAATCATGGGGACGCTTCGGTACATGAGCCCGGAGCAGGCGCGGGGGAACCCCGACGAGATTGATGTTCGAACCGACGTTTATTCGCTCGGCGTCGTTCTTTACGAATTGCTGACCGGTCGGCTTCCTTATGAGACCAACCACGCGCTGCCTCATGAGGCGTTGAGAGCGATTTGCGAAGCTCCGCCCGTGCGACCGAGTACCCTACGTCGCGAATTTCGGGGTGACTTGGAGACGATTGTTCTCAAGGCGATCGAAAAAGACCCTGATCTCCGCTACAGAAGCGTCGGCGAGCTAAACGAAGACGTCAATCGCTATCTGGAGAATCAGCCGATATTGGCTCATCCGCCGAGCAGCCTATATCAACTGAAGAAATTGATCGGTCGGCACAAGGTTTTTGTCGCATCGCTTGCCACGGTCTTTTCGTCTCTGCTTGCCATCGCGATTGTCAGCTCGGTCGAGCACAAGGCAACGTTGCGTGCGAAGGAGAATGAGACCAGCGCGCGATTGACTTCGGAGCGAATCGCCGGGTTCCTTGATGACATGTTGTCGTCCGCCCATCCTGAAGTCGCCAAGGGGCGCGAATTGACGGTGCGGGAGGTTGTCGATATCGCAGCAAGGCGGATTGACACGGAACTAAGCGATCAGCCCCAAGTGGCGGCCGCCATCCACGACACGGTCGGCAAGACCTATCACAGTCTTGGGCTCTACGAGACCGCTGAGAATCACCTGCGAATCGCCTTGGAGCAACGTCGTTTGCTCTATGGTGATGAGCACCCTGACGTCGTGGGGAGCCTGAACAATCTGGCGATGTTGCTGATCGACAAGGGGAAGTATGCCGAAGCTGAGATTCTTTGCAAAAAGGCGCTTTCGATTTCGCAAAGCCTGCACCAGGGTGATCATTTGCTGACTGCCGCCAGCTTGAACGGATTGGCTTCCTTGCTTCGCGCGAAGGGTAATCTCGAGGAAAGTGAGCGCTATTTTCGTCGATCTCTGGAAATGCGTCGAAGGCTGCTTGGAAATGATCACCGTGACGTGGCGACGAGCCTGAACAACCTGGCGACGTTGCTCCACGGAAAGGCTGAGTACGACGAAGCGGAATCGCGTTATCGTGAAGCGCTGAAAATGCGAACGGAACTTCTCGGTGAACAACATCCCGATGTCGCCGTTTCCATGAATAATCTGGCCATGTTGCTTTGGGAAAAGGGTGACTTCGCGGCCGCTGAGCCGCTTTTTGAAAAAGTGCTGGTGTTACAACGCGGTCTTGTCGGAAATGACCATCACCTTGTCGCGGCTGCACTGAACAATCTGGGTCTCGTTCGCAAGACGACCGGGAAACTCGATTCAGCGGAGTCCTTGTTTCGAGACGCCCTGGCGATTCAGAAAAAGGTGTTCGGATCGGAGCACCCGGACATGGCCGAGACGATGAATAATCTCGCGGTCCTGTTATACAACCAGCGAGATTTCGATCATGCCGAGCCGCTTCTGCGCGAGTCTCTTTCGATTCGTCTCAAGGTGCTGGGCGAGCGACATCCGCATGTCGCCAAAAACATGAATAACCTGGCTGCACTGTTGTATGCAAAGAAAGATTACGACGCGGCTGAGCCGCTGTATCGAAAAGCGTTGGAGATGTACTCAGAATTAGTGGGCGAAAAACATCCGCTCGTCGGTACGATCCTGAACAACCTGGGAAATCTGAAAAGGGCGAAGGGAGAGTATGGTGAGGAGGCCCGACAGTTTTATCGGCGGTCCATCGAGACATTCAACGAAACACTGCCGGCGAATCATCGCTATCAGGCAGGTCCGCTCGTAGGACTCGGAATGCTGTTGATCAAGATGGGCGATTTTGCCGAGGCAGAGCCATATCTTCAAAAAGCGCTGGTGATACATCGTAGCACTCTTCCTGATACACATCCGCGGACGGTGCAAACGGAGGAATTACTCAGTCGTTGCCTGATGGAACTAAGACGCTTTGAGAACGCTGAGTCGGTGCTCTTGGAAAGCTATTCACGTCTGTCTGAGGTGCGGGGCGAAGGTGAGCCTGCGATTGTGGCGGCACGCGCGCGCCTGGCCTCCCTCTATGAACGTTGGGGCAAACCGGAGGCGGCTGAAAAATACAGTGACAAGGCCGCTGCCACGGTCGTTGGCTCGTCTGATCAACTGGAGAAGGTGACCGCAAATGGGGGCGCCTCGGAACAAACGGACTGACTCAGATGGTCGTCTTCGCGCCTTAGGAGCTTCCAGTTTTTGTTAGCGTCGGACCCCGCCTGGTTGCTTGACCGCGACGTCGTCACGGATCCAAGTGGCTGTGCCGCGGGGTTCGGTGAAGGTGACGCGGTGCAGTCCTTCGAACGTATAGCGGCCTCGCATGGGAGGGCCGATGGCGACGTCGCGTTTGAATTCGTAGCTGCCGCCGGACGCGATCAGCCTTCCTCGCTCCGTGCGCGTGAATTTCATGCGATATAGATCGTTGCTGCTCAAATCGAGTGCGGCACGATAGGGCAAATTGGTATCGACGAAGATTCGTTCATTCAGCCAGGTGCCGACCAACGACGTATCCGGTTGCCCGGAACCGGCGGGGCGTACCCACGTTGCGTTGGCCACGCCCGGCCTGCCGACGGGCTGTAAGACGAGTTGCGTGTCGCCAGCCTTCACGTTCAGGTGTGGCACATCGAGTCGGACCGGCTTCAGCATTGCGCGCACGTGATCCGGCGAGCCATCCTTCGGACGAAGCGTCAACGTTCCCTGCGCAGTTACCGAGTAAAGGTTTTCGGCCGGCGCGAGGTCCGTCGTGTATTGCCCTTCGCCGGTGACATCGACATCGAGCACGTACCCGCCGACTTCGTCGATGGTCAGCACCCGGGTCGCACCAAGCCCTGTGAAGGCGGCGTCGACAGTCCGGCTGATGGTTGTGGCGGAGGCGGGGATGCCTGACGTGATTCTCTCCGGCTGCATGTTGGCGGTCAGCAAGCTCCATTTCCCCTTGAAGGATGGTATGTCGGACTGCGGAACAGGTGGCGGTTCCGTTGGAATCACGGACTGAGGGGACAGCGACGAATCGGATGGCGATGGATTCGGCGTGATCGAAGATGGAGTATGTGGTCGTGATGTCGATTCACTGCCGTATTTCCGTTTCGAAACGGCGTCCGGGTTGCTGACGGTCTTGGTCGAGGGCGGACCACCGGAGATCAATCGCACAATCAGCGCCAGGAGCAACAGCCCCGCGACGCCGCCGACCAAGGTCAGCGACTTCTTGTGCTTTTCGACAAAGCTGGTGCCGTCAGGATCGAAACCGGTCGCCGTGTCCTGTCGGATCGTTTGTTCGTGTTTCGGCGTCGGCGCAGGCTTCGGCTCGGGCTCGACGGTTTTGGCAGCGGGCGTCGCCTCGTATGCCGACCCGCACGCCGGGCAGGCCGACTTCTTCGTCGGGTCAAAGACCGTGCCGCACACACATCGAACACGTGTTTTCGCCATTCTGGAATTATACCGCAATCGACACGTTCTACGACGACCTACACACGGAGTGGATGTCTTTCGTTTGTTTCGGCCTAGTCTTTCGCACGGACCCAGGTCGCCGTGCCGCGTGGTTCGGTGAACGTGAGACGGTCGGGCCCGTCGAACTCGTACCGTCCTTCGACCGGCGGGCCCATGGCGATCGAGCGTTTGAACTGATACTTGCCGTCCGACGCATCGAGCATGCCGCTCTCCGAACGTGTGAAGCGTAGGCGGTAGTCGCCGTTATCGCGAAACTCAAGCGTGGCGCGATAGGGCAGGTAAGAATCGATGAAGACGAGTTCGTTGGACCAGGTGCCGACAACCGAGGTATGCGGTTGACCGGAGCCGCCGGGGCGTTTCCAGAAAACGGTCGTGTTGTTTGAGTTCCCCGTTCCGTCTTGCATCGACATGTCCGTATCACCGACCTTTGCATTCACATGCGGCATATCCGTCTCAACGGCCCCGAGTCGTGCGTCGGCACGTTCCTGGATGGCCGTGCCTTTTGGGGTGAGCGTGATCACGCCTCGCCCTCTTTTCGTGGGGTCGTATCGATCGGGTGTGATCGTTGCGGTGTATTGCCCCTCGCAGGAAACATCGATCTCGAACGCATAGCTGCCGCCCTTGTCGATGGTCAACGTCGTGTTCGCATCCGGACCGGTGAAAGCGGCGTGGAGCGACATCTTGATGACCGACCCAGTGATGGGGATGCCGGGGATGATCGGCTCGGGCTGCATCCGGGCGGTGAGCAATCGCCATTTGCCTTGAAAGCCTGTGAGGCCCTGCTGTGATCCCGACGATGACGAACGGCTTCCGCCTCGTGATGCGCCGGCCGTCGTGTCGGAGGAGTCCGAGGCGCTGAAGGCCGATCGCATGATCAGCGCGACAAGCAACAGGCCCACGACGCCACCGGCGCCGACCACGGCGGTCTTGTGCTTGGTCAGGAAGCTGATATCGTCGGTCCCGAAGCCCCCGGTCGTGTCCTGCCGGACGGGTTCTTCGCGCCTCAGTGTGGTCTCGGGTTTCGGCTGGGGCTCGACCGCCTTGGTGGGCTTGTCCTCGTGCTCCGCCCCACATTCGGGGCACGCCCGCTTCTTGGTTGGGTCGAACACCGTGCCGCACACGCATCGAACGAGCTTTCCCGCCATGCTCAATTGCCCTTCGGTTTCCTTTTCTGTTGCCGCATTCGTAATTCGACCTTTCTGCGATCTTCCCGGCGTTCGGATTCGGTGACCTTGCGCGCCGTGGTTTTGCCGGTGTCATCCGTCGTCAGGATGCCGGCAAGTTCCCATCGCTTGTCTGCATTCAGTTCGAACCTATCATATTCGAGCCACAGGCCATCCCCCGCGGCATAGACCTGGATTTCGGCTGGGGCGAGTTGCGCTTCTTCCTCGTGCAAAGCGACGTAGATCTTGAACGTGGCGCCTGCATACGAGTCGCGAACAATCCAAGTTTCGAAATTGTTTTTTCCGATGCCCGTCATCTGGAAATCGCCCTTGTATTCACGATTCTGTGGCACATCGGGATTGAATAAAAAACGGCGCCCGTCCGTGGTTTCTTTGGAACTTTCAAGATACAGGCCGACGTTCACGCTTGTAGACGCCCACCATTTTGCGCAGACCATGAACGGCTTGCGGAACACCAGTTGGTCAGCCAGATCCCAGTTTTCCCTGTCGAGCCTGTCTTTCTCGATCTGCAATTGGTCCACTCGATTTCGCGCGGCCTGTAAGTCGTTGCTGAGCTGATTCACCTCCTGACGCGCCCGGGCCAGTTGTCGTTGCATCAATTGGAAGCGGCGCAGCAGATCTTCCACGTCGATGTCCGTGGTCATCTGCAATTGTTGTATGGCTTCGTCGATCTGCCGACGGAGTTCCTCCATCTGTTGCTGGACCTGTTTCCGTTGCGCGGCGATGTCCTCATCTTCTTTGTAATAGCGCATGAGCACGATCATGATGATCAGAAACGCACCCATCGCCCCCGAGATGACGTCCATCATCGAAAGACTGAAGATCTGCGTCTCTCGTCGGGGCATTCGCAAGGCCGGACTCCTTCGATCGTGGCTCCGCTTTAGTTCTCTACATAAAGGCGGTTGATCAGATTCGACAGCGTGTAGTCGGCCGCACGGTTCAAAGCGTTCTCCTCGTGCGTCTGTACGATGTGCTGGCCGAAGACGAGCAACGCGCTCATCAGCAGAGCGATGATGGTCGTGTTGAACGCGATGCCCAGGCTGGACGTGACGCGGCCCAGATCCAAGTCGCTGGGGTCGACCAGTCCCAGCGCGCCGGCAATGCCGATTACCGTGCCGATGAAGCCGATCGTCGGGATCACCCACACGACGTAACGCGTGGTCGAATAACGCATGTCGACCTGATGCGACAGCAGATCGAGGCTGCTGTTGAGTACGCTGACCGTTTGATCAACCGAGCGACTGGCCTGGAACTGGAGAATGCACAAGTTGACGAGCCTGGGCAGGAAGCCTTCGACACCGGCGAACCGTTCGGTCAGCATTTTGCGGATCGGAGGCAGGTCCTGGGCTTGCAACACGGACTGCTCATCCTCCGGAAGCAATTCCCATTTCAGGCAGGCGTGCTCGCGCTCCGCCCGGTTCCATCGGACGAGCAATTCACCCAGCCCGACGAAAAAAAGCAGGTGCATCAGGTTTTGAATTGTAAACGGGTAGGGAAAGGCAGAGTTGGAGCTGAAGTCCAGCCAGAACACGGCCAGGCGATTGTCCCGGCCGAGGGCGACGGTAAAGAACAGGATGAATACGCATGCGATGCCGGCAGCAAACAGTAAGACCGTGGTGCGCGGCAACCGGTCAGCCGCGACGGCCAATTTGCGGAACGGCTTAGCGACCATAGACGTTACGGAACCAGGCATTGTGCAATCCCAACCCAACTCAAGTTCGTTTGAGATTATGGCCTTTGCCTATGAGCGTGACAAGATGTGTTGTCGTTGACTCTTATGGAGGGATCGCGAACGGGGGCATTGTGGCCCGGAGCACTGGGGAATCCCCCCAGTGCTCCGGGGACGGAGGAAGAAGGGGCGATTACGGTTCGGGGCAGGTCGGCGGGTCGATTTCACAAACCGTGCCGTCCCCCTGAAAAACAGCGTCGGCGAGTTCGCAGGCGATGCTCGTCAGCTCGATGCAAAGACCACCGTCAAAGCAACAAGCGCCCACCGGGCAAGGGTCGTTACAGGTTGTACCGTCGCCCTGATAATGCCCCCCTAGCAGACCGAGGCAGTGCAATTCCGTAACACCCTCGACGCAAGGGTCGACCGGGCAGCATATGCAGCAGGCGCCGGTGCCCGGTGGGGGCGGTCCATTGATCAAGCGGTCGGCAAAGTCCTGGACGTCCAGTCCGTCAGCGTTTCCGTCCTCGTTGACATCGGCGGCGCAGAGGTCATCGGCGATGGCTGCGCCAGGATCGAGTACGACACTCACGAAGGAGGTGATATCGTCGGTGTCTGTTGCGCCGTCGCCGTTGACGTCGCCTGGCTTTCGATTCGGGCAGACATCCTGGCCGTCGCACGTCCCGTCGCCGTCGGCGTCCCCGACAAAACAAAGGTCCGGTGCTGCTTCGTAGGCGCCCATGTCCACCACCAGGCCCATCCCGTTGGGTATACCGGTGTCGGCATAATTCAGTGCGTTAACAATACGCGGCCCATCGTCAAGGTCGGTGGTGAGTCCGAAGGGCAGGACCGAAGCGGAGCTGTTGGCGGCGTCGATGCAGGGCGAACCCAGGCCGAGCCGGTAGTCGTTGTCGGCGAGCGTGTTCGGATCGTCGTCGGGTCCGTCGGGGTCTTCGAAGACAGGATCAACATCGATGTTGCCGGGGCCGTAGTTGAGCGCACCAAGTCCGACGATGACCGCGCCTTGTCCGCCCTCGATGTCGGAGTGTTCGATGTCGAGGGTCATGTTCGCGACGATCTCGGCCGGTGCGGCCGTGTTGCCCCAGATGATGCTGTTTCGCGTGGCGATAACGTCCCCCAACGGATCACTGCAGGTTAGATAAAAGACCCCTCCGGTTGTTGGCACGGTGTTTTCCGTGAAGGTGCAGTTCGTGACGGTGGACGTGGCGCATGCAAATGCCATGGCCGCTCCGTCAGGGGCGTCATTCTGTATGAACAGGCAGTTGGTATAGCGGGTGTCTTCAGCGAACGCATCATAGACGCCTCCGCCCTGTGTGGCGGTGTTTTGCTGAAAGACGCAGTTGACATGCTGTACCGTTTCGCCGTTGAAAAGCCCTGCGCCTCCGCCTTCTCCGGTACTTGTATTGTTGAGGAACGTACAGCCGACGACTTCACTCATGACACTGGTGTGGTTGCCGATATCGAGACCACCACCTCCACCGGGTCCCGCCGTGTTTCCAATGAAATCGCAGTCCCTGACGCTGAATGTATCACCGGAGAAGATGGACATACCACCTCCATCGTCGTCGGCCGAGTTCAGTTCGAAGCTGCTGTTCATCATGGTGACCGGCCCGGCGTTTGAGATCAGCGCGCCTCCTCCGGATTCGGTCGCGTGATTGTTCGTAAACGTGCAATCGTCGAATTCAAACGCCGATTGAACGCAAAACGCCCCGCCGCCACCGAGCCCGAAAGCCTCGTTGTTGTCAAAGGTGCAGCTCGTGACGAGGTGTGTTCGATCGACACCCCCCAGACTCATTGCACCGCCGGCGTTCATCGCCGTGTTTCCTGAGAACTGGCAATTCCCGATCGTGGAAGCATCCGGCGCGAAGACTCGCAAACCTCCGCCGCTACTGTCGGTGCTGTTGTTTTCGAACATGCACTGGCTGATGTTCAGGCTTAGGCTAAAAACGATTGACATTCCACCGCCGGCGTCTCCGGCGGAGTTGCCGCGCAACAAGCAGTCCGTCACCATGACTTCGCCATCCGAGATCCATGCACCCGCGCCGTCACCCTCCATCGCGTTGTTGTTGATGAAATCGCAGTTGATGACATTAACAACACCGTCGTCGCTGCTGTTCAGCCACGCACCTCCGCCGCTACCCGTGGCCGTGTTGTCTTCGAACATGCATCCCGTGACAGAGATGACGGAAGCGGAACTGTTGCCTATAAAAAGGCCCGCGCCGTGACCCGGGAACACGTCGTCGCCCAAACTGGTGTTTTCACGGAATACACAATCGATCACCGAGACGGCTTGATTTGCGACGGACAGGCCGCCGCCATTTCTGGCCGAGTTGCCGATGAACTCGCAGCCGGTGAACGTCAACGGTCCACCGAAACCACAGTAGATGCCGCCACCGTTGGCAGTAAGATCGGCCACGCTGTTATTGACGAACCGGCAGTTGGTGACGGTCGGATTGGCCTGGAACATGCCGATTCCGCCGCCGGCGGCAAGCCCGTTGCCAGCAGAGGCGGCCCCGCCGGTGACGGTCAGCCCGAGCAGGACGGTGTCCGGGCCCTCACTGGTCCGGCAGGCCACCGTCGTTCCGACGTTTTGCGGGAACCCGGGCGCGTTGGGGTCGTTGCCACCGTCGATGATCGTCGCCGCGACAACGGCAGGATCGTTCGGGTCGGTGCTGCGAAGGGTGATGGCCTTGCCGAGGAGATCGATGTGCTCAAGGTACGTTCCCGGCGCGATGACGACTTCGTCGCCATTGACCGCCGCGTCGATCGCCTGCTGGATCGTCGGTTGATCCGCTGGGACATTGATGGTCGCGGCCTCGGCAGCGGTCAAGACGTTTAGAAAAAAGATGCCGGTACTCGCAATAAGTCTAAGACGCATCAATCTTTACTCCCTGGCTCAGCTTCGTAGTACACTCTGACGCCATGACACGCCGGGACGTGGCATGGCGTCAGGAAAATGAGTCCTTTCCGGCCCGTGAATTAGTCACTCTTAGTCGGCATGGTCGGTTTCTTTAACGAGAACGCCGTCGGAGCGTGACCAGTCCTCCGGCGAGGCCGAGCAACAACAGCGAAGATGGTTCGGGAATCGGCTCGATGTAACGCGCCGAGACACCCCCGTGCGAAGTGGTGATCTGCCCGTTGTTCGGGTCGAGGATGTGCACGCCGCTAGCGCTTGTGAAAATGATGTTGCCGTTTCCAAGTTCATGGACACCGCGCGGATTGCCTACGGCGGCGGTGAGCCAGAAGTTGGTCTGGTTACCGGCCAGATCATACTCAAAGATCCCGCTGGGAAAGCTATCGCTGACGGCCAGAATGCCGTTTGACGAGAGGGTCATCTGCTGCGGATCTCTGATGAAACCGCTGTTGAACGTGCCGGGCGAGTCGTGGAAGGTCGAAAGGAAGTTGCCGTTCAGATCGTATAGATCAAGGTTGTCATTATCAATATCATTGATGAGCAGACCGCCGTTGAAACTCAAGATGTCCTCGATTTCACCGTTTGTCGCGAAAGAGCCGGTGATTGAAGCGGTTGGGATGTCGATGGTGACTACCGTATTATCACCCGGCGCGCCGTTGGATGTTCCGTCATTCGAAACGTAGACCGTCGAACCCACGACGGTGAGGCTGCGCGTGTCGTCAAGCCCGGTATCGATTGCACCGAGAAACGTCGTGCCGTCCAGGCTGAATCGATAGACTGCATCCCGGCTGTTATCGTTGAACCAGATCTCGTTCCCAGCAACCACGGCGTTGCGCGGGCTGCTCGCGCCAAACGGGAGAATGTCGGTGTCAACGATGAAAGTCGGATTGATGAGTGATCCGTCGAAACCATTGAAAAGCATGACGGTATCGTCCGATGTCTCCGGTATCAACAAATTCGGACTTCCGGCCGATGCGGCCGCTGTGCCGGCCGCTACGACCAGAGTGACTGCTAGCGCTACTTTCCACGACATGAGAACCTCCTTTGGATTCAGCAAAATGCTCTGCCTCGGGTGTGCACCGATTGACGCCATCCCCAATCCCTGGCGTGCGAGTCCGAGTGGGAGCGAAAGTTACATCGATCTGATTCAAGGACCGTCCCTTGGCGGCGAAGTGAGACTGTTACGATTCACCGCGAATCCGACATCGCTCCTTGTTTTCTCGCGTTGGCTTCGCTGACGACCTTGAATGATGCCTGCTTCTTCTCGATTCGACTTTCCCCAATTCACGTCCAGATTGGCGGCTAGGCTCCCGGACCTCGCGCAAAGGTAGCGCGTCCGATCCGAGCGGCATAACGCCGCCTTGCTCAAGCGTTCCGATTCAGCCGGACATGAGCGGAAAAATCTGATCTAGCCTTCATTCATTTAATACACGGCTCCGGCACGTGGCCTTAATCCACTGGCGAAATATTCTTCCTGATTCTGCGGATTGCCATCCACCTGCCTTAATCGCGACATGAGACCCGACGAACGGAGCCGATAACTCACTATTTGTTGTCTTAAATGAGAGCCGTATCGGAACGGAAAGCGTCCTTTGATTAAGACGTCATCGATTGGCGCTGTATAGCTATACGGACGTACGATGACCAGAGCGACGGGCGATTTGCGCGAGCTCGTTCATTCGTCGGACGCAAGAGTTAACGAAGACGTTTATTATTTGTTTCTGTTACGGTGCGCGTATGAAATCTTCCAATCGGCTGTGGTCGATTGTAGAATCGAAGGAAGAGGTGTCGCGCGGCGACGCCGCCATCAACACTCCATTGCGATTGCTGATCATGCTCAAGCCTCATGGTTTTCCGGAGACGCGGCCATCATTGTTGGCTCAGTTGGCTGAGAATTCAGACCAGCTCGGCTGGCGTGAGTTCTTTCAGCGCTACGCACCGGCCGTTTTTCGAGTGGCTCGCCACCGCGGTCTGACCAATGAAGATGCGGATGATGTTGTGCAACAAGTGATGATCAGTATCGCGAGACATATGAAGGACTTTCGTTATGACCGCGATCGCGGCTATTTCCGGCAATGGGTGCGCCGCATCGCCAACAACTTCATCTCCAATTGTTTTCGGGGCCAGCGCCCGATTCAATACGACAGCACCACCTGTGAGCGACTTGCCGACGAGGAAACTGCGGAGTCGGTCTGGGATGCGGAGTGGCAGCTCCAGGATTTGTTGTGGTGCATGGATCAAATCGAACAGGATGTGTCCCCGCGTCGCATGAAGGCTTTTCGCATGTACGCGTTCGAGGGACGTTCCGCGGCCGACGTCGCCAAGGACCTGGGGATGACGCCCGGACACGTGTATGTCATCCGTCATCAAATGTTGGCGCTGTTGCGCGAGCGGTTGATGGCTCTGTATGGTGAGAGCGACGGTCAAGCGACTGACGCGTAGAGAGGTATCGCAACCTTCTCCCAGCCAGTCGGACAAATTCGTCATTTTTGATCGACCAGATATCGGAGGTCGTTGTGATGGCATCCGCTGATCCCGGTAGCGGCATGACAAGTCCCACGAGCCACGCCGACATGGCGCCGTGCTCGCGCGTTTCGGAGGTGCAGCGTGCGCTGCGAACCGTCCTGAGCGATGAGGAGCAGGCGTCATTGGCAGCGCACCTGAACGAGTGCGATTATTGCCGGCGGATCGGCCTCGGCGAACAGGCGGCGTCCGAACTGCAGGATGAGCTTCGCCAGGCCGTGGTCGTGCGCGATCAACTCGACGTCGATATCAATCTGCCGTTGTCACGGCTCAATACTCTGCTGACGGACTATGAGATCATCCGCGAGATTGGCCGTGGTGGAATGGGGATTGTCTACGAAGCCCGTCAACTGAAACTGGATCGGATCGTTGCGTTGAAGGTGCTGCCGGCGCTGCTGAGCGCCTTGCGTCCTGATGCCGCGGCCCGCTTTCGCCGCGAGGCCACGCTCGTCGCCGGGCTCGATCACTCCAACATCATCGGCGTTTATGACTTTGGCGAAGTCGAAGGCTCTCTCTTTTATGCAATGCAATTGATCAAGGGCCGTTCGCTGCGCGACGTGATTCAAGAGATTGGTGAATCCGAGGCGATCGACGCCGTGATCGGTGACGTGCATGACAGCCAATTGGCACTGGCCAACGGCCGGGGGACAACTTCGGATGCGGAGGGATCAGACAAGACACGGTTGGGCAGTTCGGCTCACACGGATCGGATCTACTACCGGCGCGTTGCCTTGTGGATGGCTGAAGTCGCCGAGGCCCTGCACTATGCCCACGAACAGGGCGTTATTCACCGAGACATCAAACCTTCCAATTTATTGCTATCGCATGACGGTCGGCTGATGGTCAGCGACTTTGGACTGGCCCATGCCGCGGATGATGCGACGTTGACACGCGAGCAATCCTTGTTGGGGACGGCCCGCTATGCCAGCCCCGAGCAGCTCAGTAGCGATCGCAGCCCGATTGATCGCCGAGCCGACGTCTATGGGTTGGGTGCGACGTTTTATGAGTTGCTCACGTTCCGGCCGATGTTTGCCGCGCGGACCGACCGGGAACTATTGAACTGTGTCTTGCACGCAGATCCGGCGCCGCCGCGGCGTCTAGTCCCACAAGTGCCTCGCGAACTCGAAACCATCTGTATGACCGCGGTTGAGAAGGACCGGCGCCGGCGCTTCGACTCCGCTCAGGCGCTCGGCGATGATTTGCGTCGTTATTTGCTGGACATGCCGATCCATGTCCGCCCGCCGGCGCTGCCGGAACGAGTCAGGCGATTTGTTCGACGCCGCAAACTGGCCGTGACAGTGGCGGCGGCGTCCACGTTACTGATCGCAACGACGGTTTCATTCTCACTGGCCAATCGGACACTTCAGAACAAAGCGGCGGTAGCCAGAGCCGCCGAACAGGCCGAACGCCAGCGCGCTTTGTTGCTGGCCTCCACGGCGGATTTCGTGCAGGGCAACTACGAGGAAGGGCTGCGCAAGGTGGATGAATTTTTGGTCCACGATCCTCTATCAGTTGATGCCCGAGTGCTGCGTGCGCAGTTCTTGGGTCATTTACGGCGAGAGGACGAAGCTCAGACGGTGCTGGAAGATGTGGTCGTTGATTCGCCCGACAGTTGGACCGCGCATCGGGCGTTGGTTGTTGCGTATCATGCATGCGAACCCGAGAAGGCGGCCTTTCATCAGGCTCAAGTCGAACGATTGCAACCGAAGACCGCCACTGACTATCTCACGCGCTCTCTGTTGGCTCCGTCCGCTCAAGATGCGATCGAGATGCTGACGCAGGCTCTGGAGCATACGCCGGATTGTGTCGACGTTCTCGTGCAACGTGCAGTGCGATATCGACAGGTCGAACGGCTTGATTTGATGTTGGCGGATGCCGATCGCGCGATCCTCTTACGACCGGGATGGACCCTGCCCCACAGATTGCGTGGTCAGGCGCTTCTAGGCTTGGGTCGATATGAGGAGACGATTGCATGCTTTGACCAGGCGATCAGGCTGGAGCCGCAAAGGGCGGAGTGGTGGTATTTTCGAGCGACGGCCAAGTGTCAGATCGAACAGTATGACGAGGCCATCGCAGATGCCAATGTCGCTCTTCAATATAATCCGAAGCTCGCGAGCGCTTACATCAGCCGCGGTGTATCGCGTATGGCGTCCGGCGACCTTGACGGTGGTCTAGCGGATTTTGATAAAGCGATCGAACTGACTCCTGGCCACCCGAACCTTTATCACGACCGCGGAATCGGATTCTTGCGCGCCGGCTTGTACGATCAAGCGAGGGACAGTATCTCTCGGTGCATCGAACTATTGGGACCGAACGACAAGAAATCCTTTGCATATCGTAGTCGTGCCATGGTCAATTTTTGCGAGGAGAAATACGACCAAGCCGTTGCGGACTATACCAAAGCCATCGAGGGCGCTTCGGCCCCGCCCATCACCGATTTTCATCATCGAGCCAGCGCGGCGTTGAAGACGCGGCGTTACAAGTTGACGATTGCGGATTGTACCCATGTCATTCAGCAACTCGATCGAGAGTATGCGTCGGGGGCTCTCTTGAACCGTTGCATTGCTCACTTGCGCATGGGGGATCGCCGGAAGGCGATGGCGGATTTGGCGCATGCTCATGATCTCGATCCGGAACACCCGGATTTTCTTCGAACGCGCGCGAATGTCAGCATCGTGCTAAGCGACTACCGTCAGGCGATCACCGATCTTGCTCGTATGATTGAGGAAGGTGCGGAAGGGCGAATCGACTCAATGATGAAGCTCGCATTTGCTTACGAGATGACAGGGGATACGGACAAGGCACTTGCCGAATATGATCGCCTTGAGCAATTGCGTGGTGAGGCCGCCACCTATGCGGTTCTGTGGCGTTACTTGCTTTTCAGAAGGCTGGGGGACGATGGCGCAGCCTCCGAATTACTGTTGCGCAAATCGCCGACAGGCAAGGCCGACGAGGAATGGACGGACAGCCTGATCGCATTTCTTCGCGAGACAATGACGGTCGAGGATCTCATTGCAGCCGCGAAGACCGGCGCTCATCGCTGTGAAGCATACTATTTTGTTGGAATGTTGGCGGACGCTGAGGGCCGTACCGAGGATGCCCGTAACGCGCTGCGTCGTTGCATTCAATTTGACGAGTGGGAAGCCGTCGCGCGATTCTTCGCGCCGGCGAGACTGGCCGCCTTGCGCTGAGTCGTTCCCATGCTTAATGGGATCCGCCGAGCGTTGCGCGAAACGGATTTACCGATCTTGATGTTCAATCATGGCCCACGCTGACTTGGCGCCTTCGATTGATTTTGGGAATCCGAGCAGCGAGCGAGCAGGTCTCTGGTTTCCAGCACGATTTCATGATCCTCCGGCCATATCGAACGACGAATTTTCAGCGCATTGTGAAGGAGCATTTCCGCTTCGCCCCATTGCTCAACGTCCATCAGCGCCTGCGCCAGGTTTGCGAGACCGGCCGCCACAAGAGGATGTTCGTCTGAGCGCAATTCGAGCCAGATCTTCAACGCTTTACGAAATGACGCGATCGCTGCGGAATGTTTGCCCTGCTTTTGGAGCGTGAATCCGAGACCGCTGAAGCTCGTGGGGACAATTGGGGGAATGGGCGGGCCACGGTCGCGCGTGCGCCGGAGCACCTCCCGATAAAGGCGTTCGGCTTCATCCAACCGGCGCTCCTGCCGACGAAGCCTCGCCTCGACCAGAATGATCTTGGCCTTCTGAAGGTGCCCGTCGCCGAACACGCGATCATTGAGCGCGTGGGCTTCATGAATCAACTTCGCGGCCTCGGACAGGTTGTTGATGAACAGTCGGAGCTCCGCCAGTGAACAGACGACTCTGATGAGCAGCGGATGTTCATTTTCGTGAAGTTGCTCAAGGATTCGTCGGGCGCGGGAAAGGTCTTCCTCAGCGCGGTCATAGTCTTTTCGACTCAGTCGAACGGCGCCCAACGCTGCCAGGCATCGAGCAACAGGAACAGACCGCTCGCCATAGATTGCTTGATAGGTCGCCAAGGCGCGCTGGCAGTAGGTCTCGGCATCGTTGTGATATCGCTGGGCGTGCATCAGCTTTCCGACTTTAAGCAGGCAGTTTCCCGTGGCCGGATGATCAGCCCCGTAGCGGTGCAGGTATGTGGCCAGGGCATTTTCCAGGAGCGGTTGAGCTTCCGCCAGCGCGCCTCGAGAGACGAGCGTCGCAGCCAGGGCCGTTTGCGTGCCGGCGAGCGCCGGATCGTCATACGAAAGCAGCCGCTGCTGAATGGCGAGCGCCTTTCTAAACTCATCTTCTGCGGCGCTGTGCCGGTCCAGGCAAAATAGAGCGCCCCCGATCGTCGTGCGTACTTCCGCCTCGACTCTCGGGAACTGCGCCAATTCAACCCCTGCGCGATGTGAAGCGTCCGCCAGGAGATCGGGAAACGAACGGACGCGGGCGTGGATGTAGTCCTGCCTCGTTGATCCGAAGATTCGTTTCAAAAACTCCTTAACGGCGTCGCTTCGTGCTTTTTCTTCGCGGGTCTGCGCAAGTTGCTGTCGCACCCGATCCTCGGCCTCCGATGCGCGGCCGTATAGCCATGTAAGCGTGGCCGCGCTCACCACAAGGGAACTCATCAGCAACGCGATCAAGGATGCAGCAAGTTTGTGTCGTTGAATGGTTTTTCGAATCAGATACGAGGCGCTGTCACGTTTGGCCTCGATGGGCAGGCCGGCGAGGTAGCGTTCAACGTCAGTGCCGACGGCGTCGGCGGATTGATAACGTCGTGCAGGCTCCTTGGCCAGGCAGCGTAGGATGATCGTTTCGAGCTCATCGTCGATGTCCGGTCGGATTCGGCTCGGCGGCACCGGCGGTATCTCGGCGACGTTTCGGATGGCCGTCCGAAAGTCACCGCCGGTATCACATGGGAATCGCCCCGTCAGCGTCTGGTACAAGATGGCGCCAAGGGAGTAGACATCGGATCGCGTATCGACGTCGGCCGTCCTGCCGCATGCCTGCTCCGGGCTGGCCCACGCAAGCGTGCCCACGAAGCGTCCCGTTTCGGTCAGTGAATCGCTGACTTCATTGTTCGAGTCGGTGTCGGTCCACGTTCGGGCAAGTCCGAAGTCAACGATGACAGGGTCTGGCGAAGAGGGGACCGGGGGATCAGGGGACCGGGGGAGGAAAGGGCGTAACGGTTCCTTTTCCCCTGGTCCTCTTTCCCCTCCCTGGACGACGAGAATATTAGCCGGTTTGAGGTCCCGATGAATGACGCCGTGCTGATGTGCGTATCGCACGGCATCGCAAATCTTGGCGAACAGTTGAAGGACGCGCGGCACCGACCAACTTGCGATTTCACGGTTCGGCTCGGACGTCATATCGCCTTGCGAATCGGTGCCGTCATCGCCGTCTGCGCGCAAACGAAGAAGTTCGGCGAGTGAGCTTCCCCGCAGATTCTCGATGACGATGTAGGCACATCCATCGAATGTGATTCCGGCGTCATAGAGACGAACGATGTTGGGATGCCGCATTTTTGCGATCAGCTCCGCCTCCCGCTCGAACCGGCGACGTGCGGACTTTGTGGCAAACGGCGAATTCCGGAGGACCTTAATCGCCACGTTTCGACCGGTAGAGCGCTGGATTCCGTGAAAAACAATGCCCTGGCCGCCACGACCCATTTCGTGCAAGACCTCATATCCCTCGATGACGGGCGTCTTGTCGCTCCATCGATCCGCGCGGCGCGCAAGGTCTATCAGGATATTTTGATTATTGAACCAGTCCTGATGCGCGCGCGACATCTTTGACTCAGCCTTCTTCGTCGACCTGTTCTCGGATGAGCTCACTGAGACGCCTCAGAATTCGGCTCTTCGCCTTATAGACCTGATGGGTAGACAATCCGACAGTCTCGGCGGTGTATCGAACGTCACGTCCGGTCAGGGCGTGCAGCCGAAAGGCTTGCACGTGTCGAGCTTCGAACTCGCGTTCGATTCTGGCCATGGCCAACCGGACGTGGTACTCTCGCCACTCTTCCTCCCACACCTGGTCCGTGGCGACCTCCGCGTCGGCGATTGCCGCCTCCAGATCTTCTAGTTCGATTTGCCCTCGATTTTGACGGTTCTTCCGAAAAATTTCGTGGAGCACGAGCGTCTTAAGGTAACCTCGGAATTTTCCTCTGGCAGGATCGTAGCTGAACTTCGGCAAAGCCCGTGTCAGGGCCAGGAACACATCCTGCACCACGTCCTCACAGTCCGAAGGTTGAAGTTTCTGGCGACGGGCAAACCCGCGGATCATGTCGGCATAACGCTCATGAAATAACTTCCACGCCTGTTGGTCTCCCTCCGCAATTCGTCCAAGGAGGGATGCGTGTGTGGTTTGACTGAGCATGGGTGGTTCCCCGCGAGCGACGCATGAAGCCGTGCTCGAAAAAAAAGCGTACCTGTTTGTCCAATGGCGCCGTGTTCGGACCTAGGGGTCTATGAGATATCAGAACCGCCCGGGGCGGTACGGTCCGATTCGTGAAGTCGCCTATGACTATGGAGGTTTCGTCATGCTTCAGTACAAGTATATCACGTTACTCGCCTGCCGGTCTTGCGTTGTGTGCGCGGCGGCAATTCTGTTGCCGACGCTCTGCCTTGCGGGAGAGCCGACAGTCACGTTTCGGAAAATCATCTGGGAAAAAATCGATCCGTTTCCGGGCAGGCCGGGCGACACTTACAACAGAGTTACTCCCGGCGGCCTCGATGCGGCGGGAAACCTGTCCTTGCGCGGGCAATCTAACGGCGACGCGGGACCGAGCATCACGGATTTGCTCGTTTTTCATGCCGATACGGGCGAAGTCGTTTCGGTGCAGCAGGGGCTTGTGACCCACCCCGATCTGAAAGATAACTTTTTGAGCGATGTGAATCGCGCGATCCGAAACCAGTCGGGTGCGGTGGCAAGCCATTGGCGCCTATTGCCTCAAGTGCAGGGGGGACCCGGCAAGGCATTCTTTCTGGGCTCCGACGATACCCAAATGAATCTGGCGGCCGAAAACGGCGTGGCCGTCCCGGGCCAGCCGCCGGGGACGGTATTCACGCACTTGGGTTTTGTGCAGACCTTGGTCATGCGCTTCAACGATGCCGGAACGCTGGCGGTACGCGGCTCGTTTCAAATCGGCCCGGACGATCATCTTGGACTGTATCGCCTCGACGACGGTCAAACGCTGACCCGGATCTACGATACGACGATGCCTGTTCCGGGACACCCGAACGCGTCCTGGATTCCCTTTATACCTTCATTAGGCGTGTGGCCTTTCGATGCGATCAACACGATGCAGCTCTCGGATACCGGCGACCTGTTCTGGCAGGGTGTGATCACGGAAAACGAGATCGCTTATCCGACCATGTTCCGACAGGCACCGGACGGCGAAATTCGCCACGTCCTCGGCGGGCCTCACAGCACGGTTCCGAATCGACCGCCGGGAATCGTCTTTCGCGACTTCGAAGATTTTCTCGCCAGCGGGAACGGCACCGTGGCCATCGCCGGTCAAGCCAACACTCTCGACATGGGTATCTATGCGGCCCTTGTCGGACAGCCCTTTCAGAAGATCCACGATAACACCGACCCCATTCCCGACATTCCGGAAGCAAGCGGTTTCAGCATACACACGCTCTCTGCGGTGAACGACCGCGGCGACATTGTTTATGCTGGATCATTCAACGGGCCGCCGCACTGGCCGAACGGTGGTGGCGGGTCCGCCGTTGTCCTTAAGCCGGCCGACGGCCCGAAGGAGTTGGTCCTTCGCTACGATCAGCTTCCCGGGCAGCCGGAGGGAGCATTCATGCATGTATCCAGCCCTGCGGCCCGACTTAACAATCGCGGGGATGTCATTGTCTCGGGCTCGGTTACAAACGGGGCGACGAGCAATATGGCCTACATGTATTTGAAAGACCGACGCGAACTCGTCGCCGTCCTTGTGCCGGGAACCATGATTGACGGAATGTTCCTCGTCGATTGGAACTACATCGGTTGGACGAACTACGGCGGCGGCCTGGTCGAGTTTAGTGATGACCGCTCGTTTGTGGCGAAGCTTAGGTTTGCAGGTCCCGATCTGGTCCCGTTCACGGCTGACGATGTCAGGGGTCTTTATATGGTGGACGTGGAGGCTGACTTGATCGGCGACATGAATTGTGACGGCACACTTGACGGCCGTGACGTGACTGGCTTCGTCGCCGCCCTGACCGATCCTGACGGGTTCCCGGTTGGGTTTCCGGATTGCGATGCAGACAATGCCGACGTCAATCGAGACGGCCTAATCTCAACGGACGATGTGGATGGCTTCGTCTTGTCGTTGATCCCCTGAGCGTTGCGGCCGTGGTGCCCTAAAACGATTCCGAACCCATCGACCGACGTGTCGCGCGAGTGCAATGTCTGATTAAGGGCACAGCACTCGCGCTCATGTTCTGACATTTGGTCCCCACATCGGCGCAAGCCGATCGCCCCGTGCCGAGAAGAGCCTGCGGCGCCTCCAATTCATTGACATCATCGGTATGCCGTGCCATAATATTCGTGTGGAGAGATTTGCGTAAGGAGTAGAGGTATGCACGGCATACCCTACGACGATTGACCCGCCCGTGATGGTATCCCCGAAGAATGCGAGCAATAGGCCTAATGGCTTGGCGCGCAGTTTCAACGGAAGGCAATGCGATCGTCAGCTCCGGTAATGACTCTTTGAGTTAGACCGAAGCCTGGCCCAGCCAACATTCCCGAGCCCGCCGCCTGTGACATCGCACACTTTTTTCAATGAGTGAATGTGGCACAATGGAAAGAGAGAGAGGAGTCCGTCATGAAGTTGTTTTCGATTCAAATTGCCGTGACAGCCGGTTTTTGTGTGACCTCTTCCGTTTTGGGTGGACCTGTACCGAGCTTTCAGGGGCTTGGGGATCTCACCGGGGGGGCGTTTCATAGTTCTGCTCGCGGTGTCTCGCCGGACGGTCAAGTTGTCGTTGGGCAAAGCATGTCGACCCTTTCCGGTTCGGCGGCGGAGGCATTCCGCTGGACACGTACCGGTGGGATCGAAGCACTCGGGACACACAACGGCGGAACCAGTGGCGTGGCCAGAGCAGCATCTCAAGACGGTTCGGTCATTGTCGGAACGGGCAGTTCATCGAATAGCGTGTTGGATGCATTTCGGTGGACGGTCGGGACCGGCGTGGTCAGCCTGGGTGATCTCCCCGGGGGCACGTTTAATAGTGATGCAAGCGCGGTCTCAGCGGACGGGTCGGTCATTGTCGGGAGTAGTCGATCGGGATCCTTCGAGAGCGGCGAGGCCTTCCGCTGGACGGAATCGACCGGTATGGTGGGCCTCGGCGCCCTTCCGGGAGGCACGAGGAGTAGCGCCGCAGCCGTGTCCGCGGATGGCCAGGTGATTGCAGGCCAGGTTCGATTGGACAACGTCGGTTTTTCAAGCGAGGCGTTCGTTTGGAGGGAATCCACCGGCATGGTGGGCCTGGGCGACCTTCCCGGCGGGCTATTTCGAAGCGAAGCTCTAGGTATCTCGGCCGATGGCTCCGTTGTCGTGGGCTCGGCCAATGGTGCAACAGGAACAGAAGCGGTCCGCTGGACAGAACAGGGTGGAATAAGCCCGTTGGGGATTTCAGGTTCGGCCCAAGCGGTCTCAGCCGATGGCTCGGTGATCGTCGGCGGCACGGGTTCGGCTGCATTTGTCTGGGACGCGGAGCGCGGATTGCGCAATCTTCAAATCTTCATGGCGACAGAGTTCGGCCTCAGTGAACTGGCGGGTTGGAACTTGAACATTGCACACGGTATCTCAGCAGACGGCACGACGATCGTTGGCACCGGTACGAATCCCGCGGGCCAGACTGAAGGCTGGATCGCTGTCATCCCCGAACCCGCCACGGGGCTTCTGTTGACCCTCTGGATGTTCCTCATGCTAACGCGACGCCACGGACTTGCACGGACCAATCGCCCTGGCATCCCCATCGGGCTCTTTTCTTCGGGCCGACCTCTTCCGTGACATTCGGCACAAATCCGATCTCCAATGCTTCGTGATCGCTGACGTCCAAGATTCCGGAACAAATCCCGGCCGGCAAGGGATCGGTTTGGTGAAGGCTTCGCTTTGAGCGTTGGTTGGAGAAGGTCGCCGAAGCTATGTCGCTACGGAACGAGGACGGCTGAAGCGTCGTTACTGCAGTTCGCAGGTGAGGACGATTTCGGTCGGGGCGGTGGGGTATTCCATTTCGGCTCGGTAGCCCCGGAAGTCTTTGGAGTCGTAGCCGGCGAGGGCGAGCGCTTGGGTGACGGCGGATTCGTAAATGGTGAGACGGGGGTTTTTGAGGACCGGCGGGGAACCGAGGAACTTCGCGGGAGTCAGTTCGGGGTCGAGTTGTTGAAGTTGGGCCGGATTGGAGGCGGCGGGAGGACGTCCTTCAAGGAGCCCGTTGATGCCCATCGACATGTGGCCGAAGTTGGTGATGTCTTTATGGATAAGCATATCGAATTGGGCAAGTTTGACGGGGGTCCGAATGGCGAGCTTGTAGCAGCCGACGCGGTTTTCCTCGGAGCGGATGCTGGGGACCGCGGCTCGGTAATGTTCGCCGGTGATGACCGTAGCGGCGCCGTTTAGGCCGAGGGCGCCGGGCTCAATTTCATCGTAAGTGATGCCGTCGGGGCCGAGGAATTGGTTGATCGTGGGAAGGGGGTCACTGCACAGTTCTCGGAGAAGGGGTAGGGCTCCCGGGCCGGTGACGCCTTTGGGGTCGAGAGGTTCGCGAGAGAAGCTGTACTGTTTGCCGCCGTCGTCGGTGGTGGTGGACAGTCTTCGAACGATCCAGGGGGTGTCGGGTTTGAGGCGTTCGAGTTCGACGAAGCCGCCGGTTTGGACGACGTCGAGGAAGCCGTCTTCTCGGTCAGAGGGGCAGAGTGCGAGCATGAGGAATTGGGCGGAGGCTCGCACACCCCAGATCGCCGCACCGGACTGAAAGTGGGTTCGCCGTTGTTCGAAGTCGGCTTTGGTGTCGTAGGCGGTTCCGGCCAGGATGGCTTCGAATGTTCGGAGATCGCCGGCTCGGGATTGGACAAATTGCCGGAACTTGGCGTCCGCTTCACGGACGGTGGTGATGCGTTCTTCGGATGCACCGCGATTGGCCGCCGCTTCGAGAAGGATGCGTACACCGCCGACGCCTGGCATGTGTCGGGCGGCCACGAGGGGGTCGTTGCCGGTGGCGAATCGGCTGATTTTCCAGGCGAGGGTCTTGTCGAGTCCGAGTTCCCTGCCGATGTCGATGGGGCGCATGCCTTCAAGTCCGACCCCGAAAAGCAGTTCTCCGATGGCCGCCTGGCACTCGCGGAGAATGTCGGCGGCGAGGGTGGAGAAGGAGGAGGAGTCGGATGGTGATGTCTGTGTTCTGGTCATCTCTCTGACGGCTGGTTGAGTGTGGGAACCCCTGTCCCATCCTGCCTCAGGGGGCATCATGTACGTCCTATGCTAATAAGTACAGTATGGCGGTATTTCGAGCGCCGGTCAATATCTAAAAATTTTCTTTAAAAACTTATTGCAAAGATTCTCGGATCCTGTTATTCTATGAAAAATGGCGTTCCGGGGGATGACGGTAGGGACCGACACGGTCGCCAGCTAACAGGAGGAGATCAGATATGAAACGCATTCATTGGACTTCCGCCTTGCTCGTGGCGTTCATCGCCGGGGTCGCCCAGGCCGGCACAATCACGCAAGTGGTGCCGTATGATTTCGCCTTTGCCGAACAAGAACTTCCAACCTTCGACGGTTTCGATGATCAGGGGGGGACACTGCAACTCGATCGGTTGACCTTCGACTGGGAGTTGAGGTGGGAGATCGATTACCGACTTGAGAACACCGGCCCGACCGGCGTGGCGGCGGGCGATTTCGCGGTGCAGATCGAGCAATTCACGGTTCATCAGCTTGGCTTGGGTGAAGGCCCTCCGGCTTATGGGCCCGGCGGCTTTTTCTTCAGCATCGAGGATGTCGCCTTGGGCGCGTATGACGGTTCGCCGGGCGGTGGTGTGGATGAGTACATCGACACCTTTGTCGAGGCGTATGATCGTTCGTTCGAGTACACGCCGTCCGATGGGGCGGTTTATCTCGACGCCGTGACACAGGTCGGTCCGCTGGAGACGGTGTACGGTGGTTTCGGCGGGATCGGGTTTGCCTGGATCAATGAGCCGATCGGTTGGGATCCCCCCTCGGGTCCGTTTGGGACGCCTGTTTACCCGGACGACGACGCGATCTGGGTTCACTTGGATAGTACGCGGCATGTAGGCCAGTTCACGGTGACGTATGACTTCTCGGTGGTTCCGGAGCCGGCGGCGTTTGGATTGGTCGGTCTCGCGGGATTGTTCTTGGTGCGTCGTCGGCGCTGCCGCTAATACGCTTTGCACATCTTCATCGTGTGCAACCTTCGTTTCTCTTGTGAGGCGCGTACGAATGCCACCGGACCACCAAAGGGACATGACGTCCAAACGCATGGCTGCGACCACTGAGCAGTTGAAAGAGTTGCTTTTCATCCCCATACGCCTGTCATTTTGAATGGGCGCACCGCTCAGAAAGAAAAGTAGGGTCGCCCCGGTCATTGGATCGGGGCGACCCTCGGTCGTTTCAAGACCTGAATGCAGCGCAAAGCTGACGTTCCTATTGTCATTGAGCACGTCTAAAGATTTCCGGATGTGAAGTCTGTAGACGGAATCAGTCGTCGTTTTCGAAGATGACTGACCGAGTCGAATGCGCACTTCGCCTTGAATGGGACGATCGCTCTCAAGAACCCGGACGTGAATGATATGGACTCCCCATCCCCACTGGGCACTAACCAAGAGGGCGAGTGAGTCTAGCTTATTGCACCACTGTCTTCGAATTGGTGATGCAATCCTTTATGATAATGGGCGCGATTGAGCGTTCTATTGGACCAACATTTTCATTATGCTGGTGGAAAGCCATGACCCCACCATCCGATGTAACGCTGGCGCTCTCTGAATTATCCGAAGGACGCACCGGAGCGGCATCCAGGCTTCTTCCTCTGATCTACGAAGAGCTTCGGGACCTGGCAAACTACTATCTTTCGGATGAGCCGTGCGACCATACGCTTCAGCCCACCGCGTTGGTTCATGAGGTGTATCTCAGGATTATCAGCCAGCGTAACGGCACGTGGAAAAACAAATCGCAATTCTTCGCGATCGCTGCTCAGGCGATGCGACACCTGCTGATCGATCATGCCCGTCGTCGCCGAACAGTCAAACGGGGCGGAAATCGGCGCAAACTTTCTCTAGACGCCGCCGCGCCAATGGCGTTTCGAGACGAATACCTTGTGGCTTTGGATGATGCCCTGACGGAATTGGCAAAGTTTGATCCGCAGTTAAGTAAGGTGGTCGAGTTGCGATTTTTTGGCGGACTCACCATTGAGGAGACTGCTCGGGTTCTAGAGAACTCGCCCATGACGGTCAAGCGTCTCTGGAAAGTTGCCCAAGGGTGGCTTCATCGTGAAATCATGAAAGGGGACTGACTTGAGGACTGCACGCTGGCATGAAGTAAGAGAATTGCTCATCTCCACGTGCGAGCTCAATCCGGCGGAGAGAGATTCGTTTCTGTCGAGAGCCTGCGCAGGCGATGCGGAACTGCGGGAAGAAGTCGAATCGATTCTTATCAACAGTGATGACGTGCCGGATTTTCTTCAGACGCCGGCGGCTGAGGCCTTTCCGGATCTATTCGAACAGGAGCATCCGTCTTCTTTGATCGGGCAACACGTCGGCGCTTATAAAGTGATCAAACTTCTTGGTTCGGGGGGGATGGGAGCAGTCTATCTCGCGGCCCGCGCGGACGGTCAATACGAAAAGAATGTGGCCATTAAGCTGATCCAACATCGAATGATCAGCGAAGAAATCATTCGCCGTTTTCATAATGAACGTCAGACCCAGGCGAAGTTGGATCACGCTAACATCGCAAGACTCCTTGACGGCGGCGTTACTGACACAGGTCTTCCATACTTTGTGATGGAGTACGTGGACGGCACGCCGATCGACCGATTTTGCGATGAACAGAGATTGTCAACCTTCCAGAGAATCACTCTTTTTCTTCGCGTTATGTCGGCAGTTCAATATGCCCATCGAAATTTGATTGTCCACCGCGATCTCAAACCGACGAACATACTCGTCACGCCCGACGGAGAGCCCAAGCTGCTCGACTTTGGCATTGCCAGGGCGATTCAGCCCGGTTATTCATCTCCCGTTCGGGAATCTTCGGCGGAGTCCGACCGGATCATGACGCCGGAGTATGCGAGTCCGGAGCAGATCCTGGGCGCGCCGATCACCACTGCGACTGACGTGTATTCCCTGGGTGTGATCCTCTATTTACTGTTGACAGGACGTCGGCCGTACGATCTCAAGGGGCTCACAGCGGCGGAAATCAAAGACACTGTTTGCGGGAAGCGTCCGCGACCACCCAGCGCCGCGCTCGGACACCGGCAAGCCGCCGGCGAACCGACGGACGATCTCCGTCGCCGGCTTGCAGGCGATCTGGACGCGATCGTCATGAAAACTCTGCAGAAAGCGTCTGGCGACCGGTATTCATCCGTGGAGCAATTCTCTGAGGACATTCGGCGCTATTTTGACAAACGGCCTGTATCGGCTCGGAAGCCGACCTTTGCCTATCGAGCATCCAAGTTCATTCAGCGAAATAGGCTCCGAATTGGGGCGGTGGTCTGTATCGTTCTGACGTTGCTGGGCGGCTTTGTTGCAACCGTACGGCAAAGTCGCATCGCGATTGAAGCCCAACAGGCAGCCCAGTACGAAGCACGTAAGGCACAGCAGGCCAGCAACTTTCTAATAAGAATGTTGGCTTCAGTCGACCCGAAAAATGCGACCGAAGGTGAATTTACGGTTCGAGAATTTCTTGACGATGCAACCCGAAAAATTGAGGCCGGTGAACTGAACGCACTCCCGGAAGTCGAGGCGGAGATTCGGTTCGCACTCAGCACGGCATATCGTAAACTCGGTGTTTACGATCATGCCCTGAAGCACATTGGAATCACACTGCATATTCAAAGACAGGTCCTTGGCGAACGCAGCGCGGAAGTTGCTGAGAGCTTGACTGCGCATGGACTGATCATGAAAGCGACGGGGCAATACGATGAATCCGAGCAGTCGTATCGTGAAGCGCTGGAACTGTGTCAAGCCTTGTATGGAGAGAGTAGCGACAAATCCGTACGGATCATGAATTATCTTGGCATCTTGCTAAAGAAAAAAGGTGATTGGGATGAAGCTGAGTCGCTCTATCGCAAGGCGCTGGCAATCATGCGCGAGTTACATGGTGATCGACATCGTAGTGTGGCGATTTACTCGATAAACCTGGCGGCGCTATTGAAAAATAGAGGGTATTATAAGAAAGCAGCGCCGGAATACCGGAAAGCCTTGGACATCCTTCGAGGACTCGATGGCGAGCAATTGCAGCTTGCGAGTTGCCTCAACAATTGGGCCCTTATGCTTTGTGAAACGGGAGACTTCGATCAAGCCGAAACGATGCTCCACGAAGCACTCGCGATACGCCGTGCCACCTATGGTGGCAAACACCCCGATGTGGCGACAACGACGCACAATCTTGGTTTCGTCTTGAGCCGAAAAAGGAAATATGCCGAGGCGGAGTCTTTCTACCGAAAGGCGCTGTCCGCCCGACGTGATTTGCTCCCGGAGAATCATCCTTACCTGGCATACACCTTAAACAATCTTGCCGAATTGTTTGTCTTGCAACACGATTATGAGAAGGCCGAGCGGCATTGTCTTGAAGGGCTCGACATACGCAAGAAATCGTTGCCGGAGGGTCACCCTGGTATCGCAAGCTCATTCCTGGTCTTAGGTCGAGTTCGTCTCGGTCAAGGGGACCATGAAGCTGCGGAGGCCTTGTTGCGGAAGGCATTGGCTGTTTATAGGAAACGACATCGCGTCGGACATCCACGGACGGCCACAGCTCAGACGGAATTGGGCAATTGTCTGATTGCTCTGGAACAATATGAGGAAGCCGAGCGTCTGTTGTTGGACAGCCACCGAATGATCAGCGAGATGTTCGATGATCGTCATCCAGCTCTGCGAGAAACAGCCAGGCATATCGTTAGGCTTTACGAGGCCTGGGGGTATCCGGCCTCGGCTCAATCCTATCGAGCGTTGGTTTATGATGCTGATGAGCCTTAGTCAGGGAAAAGCATGGGCCCGGCGAGCGCCACGGCAAAAAATGAGGGTTCCGCCGGTGAGCAACAGCAGCGCCATGATGATCAGTCCCCATTCAGAAACCGTCGGAATGGCTTGGGATTCGAGGCCGAGCCTGTGTTCAATGACGATCGAGAGCACCGTCCCGTTTGAAACTGCACCTGCAGTGTCGAAACTCTGTTGCAAATCGCTGAAGTTGGCCGATCCGTCCTGATAACCGATTGTCGCGCCGATTCCGCCGCTGGCGCCGGGCTGCTCTACGTCTGCGTAGATGAACTGGGCATACACTCCGGTCGGATTTTGGTTGTCGAAAATCTTAACTTGAAACGTAACGGTGTCTTCCGGGTTTTTTCGGAGTGGAAGGTTGTCCCATTGCACGATCGTCATTGTTCGCCCCGGCTCGGCGAGCCTCGCCATATAGACGTCGCCGTTCTTGTCGTCAATCTCATCGCCGAGATCATCCCAATAGGGCAGTAGCGCCTGGTGGCCCTGGAACGCGTTGCTCGGAATGGACGAGTTATGACCGCTCAACTCTACGCCATTGGTATCCGGCGAGTCGAAACCAAATCCGACGCCGCCGTTAACTCCAATGAGCATCCTACCGGGAAGGAGAAGGAAGTTTCCCGAAAATGGACCCGCGTCTACGACATCATCATGCCCCAGACCAAGCGGAGTCCCGATTTGAGAAATATCGACGAATTCACCTGGATTGATTTCTTCGATGATCTGGACTTGCTGCGAATAAGCGCTCTGAGCCATTCCCAGACCAGTGGCGAACACCAGAGGAATGCAACGGGATAACATCATGATGGCACCTTTAATTCGATGAAGCCAGTTTATCCCGGATGATGTGCGGCTTTCAACGAAATAATCCTTTCGCAACGACATAAATTGGTCCATTCCCTTCTCGCGTCGCGCCTGTATGGATAGAGACAGCTCAATGATTCGCAGGCCAACCGACAGGCAAGGCTGAACGGTGGGTTTGCGCAGATCTGTCGGACCGTTTCGGCTCATGAATCAACTTCGGAACAACTCACAACAAACGTGAGGCGTGAAAGGTGCGTGCGCGATGCACGGCTATGGTGGAAAAACAAAGCGCTCAATCATGCCGTTCGTCACGCTCGTCCAGAACAGACACATGATGTCAGGCGCGTTGCGGATTGTCATCGCGTCCATTCTCGCCACGACGTCGCAGTGACGAAGGCTGATGTGTTTGCAACACGATGGAATGCACAGCGAATTCTGAAACTTCGAATTAAGAAAAAAGGGAGAATGAATCATGTCAGGAATGCGAATACCAGTCTGTTTGTCCGTCATTGTCGGGTTGGCACTGCCGCGCGCTTCCGTCGGCGAGCCTGTAGCACCGTGCACGGCCGGCCTGGCGGGGGAAACCATCATCCCGTTAACCAATGAATTCATGAATTACTGCGTCTCAGATTTCGGCTGGTCCGATGCATGGTTGATTCCTGCGCGCGAGACGTACTCCAGAGCCGTCGACGTGCTGTCCGGGGATGATGCCGCGAATTTCCAGTACAAGAAGAATGGCATACCCTCTGCGGGGAAGGGGTGGCTGACGCCGGGGCTGGACGCAGGCGCCTTATCCCCTCGTTACCATACCGGCTCCCCATGGCAAGTTTTTCAACCCGTGAGCTATACTGAAGGAACAACCAAGGCTGAATCCGTGATTCGACATCCCGAAGACGGCATCGTCATCAAGATCACAAGTGAAATCTCGGGACTGCGTCTCTCGCAAAGGTACGACATTCAAAACGTAGGCACGAGTCTGTTGGAAGATCTCGTTTTCGCGGACTATTTTAACTACCACCCCAACGGTACCGATGCCGGGAACCACTTTAAGGGCACGATCCGATATGAGGACGGCAGACTTATCACGACAGGCATCGACGACGGGACGCTGATTGCCGACGGAATGATGTGGGGGCAGCGAATGGACGACTTCCATGGTGTCGGGATCGCCGCCGAAGTACCAGGTGATCCGGGGCCGGGCGATGTCATCACGATGATTGAGACGCAAAGCTATGACGGGAGCGCCGGCCCCTTCGGCCCGAATGACGCGGCCGGGGGCTTGGCCTGGAAGCTTGGTGACCTTGGACAGGGGCAATCGACCAGCTTTACGATTTTTAAAGCAGCGCCTGAGCCGTCAACGCTTGGCCTTTTGACGCTTGGGAGTTTGGTTCTTCTTAGACGTCGACGTTAACCGGACTGGAACAATCACGTTTCTAATTCTTGCCTGCGAGGGATGGGCTCTGCCCACTCCTCGTGGGTGTTTTTTCAGCTTTCTTTAATAGGTTTCTCTGTCTTTACTGAATCGTTGTCAGCGGATCATCGCCCATAAACAGAAGGGCTCTCTATCAGATCCTTGTAAAAGTCCAGGATGAATGTCGCAGCGGCGAGGAATACGGTATATCGTCCGACATAGCCTTTAAAGAACGTCAAGCCCGCCCAGCCCAGTATTCCAATTGCAACGAGCCAAAAGGCGAGTGGCGCATGCTCAGCCCAGTACACACGTGGCCTGGATACGTCCGCCAGGGCGTAATCAATGATAATGTCCTTGATTAGGAATAAGATCACCAGGCAAAAAATCGCTTTTGGTCGTCTTATCCTTAGAAACAACATCGACGCGATCAGTATACCGTAGGCAACAAACCAAACCGGGTATACTTCGATGACTCTGGTGCCACCCTCGAACGTCCCCATTTTTTCGATCCCTTCGACTGAGATTCCAGCCGCCGCCGTTTTACTTCGAGTGACCTGCTTCCCTAAGTAACTTGTACGGATATTGGTGCCAAGCGTTCATTTTTCAGCGAAAATCCCGCGAGCGAAGATGCAGTTTGGTAAGATGATGTCCGATATCCGTCAGCTCACTTACAAGAACGTGCACGACCTTGCCTTGTCGCTCAATTTTCCCTTTTGCCAGGATGACGTGTCCCTGTATGGCAGGGCGGCGGAAGCGCTCGTGAATCCGAGGATGCAGGATGAGATCCGTTCTGCCTGTTTCGTCCTCAAGGGTCATAAACATGACGCCTTTCGCGGTGCTCGGTCGCTGACGAAACAGCACAAGACCGGCGACCTTGGCATGCCTTCCGTGAGGTGAAAGTTTCTCATCGCGCACCTTCTTCGCTGTTAACACTTTCTCGTGATTAAGCTGCGATCGCAAGAACGAAATTGGATGCGCCTTCAGGGAAAGCCCCAGCGAACCATAGTCTCTTCCAACTTCCTGCAATCGAGAAACCGGCGGCAAGCTCGTGTAAACAAGAGAGCCATTTCCTTCGAGAGCGTCAAACAGTGGCAGCGGTTTACCGTGCAGCGCCTGCACTTCCCATAGGGCATGTTGCCTGTCCAGGCCGAGAGATCGGAAGCCATCGGCCAGGGCGAGATGTCGAAGCGAAGAAGCGTGAACGTCACTCGATCTCCACAAATCAGGAACTGAAGTGAACGGGCCGTTTTTTCTCGCGGCATCAATAATTGAAAGCGCATCGCTTTTTCCCAGGCCCTTCACCAGTCGCATTCCCAAACGCAAGACTTTGCCGGCCTCTTCAAGCGTGCAATCCCAATCACTGTGGTTCACGTCGACCTGTCGTACCTCAACGCCGTGGTCTTGAGCATCGCGCACAAGTTGAGCGGGTGCATAGAACCCCATCGGTTGACTGTTAATGAGAGAGGCGGCAAATGCAGCAGGATAGTATCGTTTCAACCACGAAGAGGCATAGACGAGAAGTGCAAAGCTGGCTGCGTGCGATTCCGGAAAACCGTATTCGGAAAACCCTTGAAGACGGTTGAAACATTGCTCGGCAAACTCCCGGCTGTAGCCGTTTTGTAACATTCCCTGAATAAATCGCTTGAGATACTTTTTGACGGTTTCCTTACTGGTCCACGCGGTAATGGCCCGACGCAGCAATTCCGCCTCACCGGGTGAAAATCCCGCAGCCACGATGGCCAATGCCATGGCCTGCTCTTGAAACAGCGGGATGCCCAACGTTCTTCCAAGCACGGCCTTCACTTTCTCATTGGGATAGTACGGCTCTTCCTCGCCGTTTCGCCTTCTCAGATACGGATGGACCATGTCACCGATGATCGGCCCGGGACGGACAATCGCGACCTCGATCACAAGGTCGTAATAGTTGCGTGGTTTGAGACGGGGAAGCATGGTCATCTGTGCTCTTGATTCCACCTGGAAAACACCCACGGTATCCGCGTTGCAAATCATGTCGTAAACCTTGGGATCTTTCGGTGGAATGGTCGCAAGGGTGATTTTTTTGTCATGATGCCTTTCAAGAAGCGAGAATGCTTTGCGAATGCAGGTGAGCATGCCCAAGCCGAGTACGTCGACTTTCAACATCCCCATCGCTTCGATGTCGTCCTTGTCCCACTCAATCACTGTTCTGTTTGGCATGGCGGCGTTCTCTATCGGCACTAACTCGGAAAGCCTGTCCTGCGTCATCACGAAGCCACCCACGTGTTGAGATAAATGGCGCGGAAAACCGATGATTTCCCTGCAAAGTCGAACAAGCCATCGGATGGTTTTGTCGTTGGGATTGAAACCCAGCGCTTTGAGTTCCGTTCCTCCTGTTTCCTCGCCAAAAACACTTTCAGACCAGCGGTGGAGATGTTTTGCCAGGGTATCAACCGCATCAAGCGATAAACCAAGTGCCTTGCCCACATCGCGAACAGCACTTTTGGCTCGATAGGTAATGACCTCTGCGGTCATGCCGGCACGCTCGCGCCCGTATTTTCCATAGATGTATTGGATGACTTCTTCTCGTCGCTCATGCTCAAAATCAATGTCAATGTCAGGCGGTTCGTTTCGCTCCTTGCTGACAAACCGCTCAAACAGCATTTCGATCCTATCCGGGTCAACCGAGGTCACGCCGAGGCAATAACACACCGCAGAGTTGGCGGCTGCTCCTCTTCCCTGGCATAAGATGTCGCATGAGCGGGCATAACGAACAAGGTCATGCACGGTGAGGAAATACGGAGCGTAGTTCAGCTCTTCGATTAGCGTGAGTTCATGTTTTAGTAGTTTTTCTACCTTACCTGGCACACCACGGGGAAAGTGAGAGCGGGCACCGTCCCAGGCCAACTCTCGTAGATACGCCATGGGCGTCTTTCCCTGTGGGCAAACCTCATCGGGATATTGATACCGAAGCTCGTCGAGAGAAAAACTTTTGCATCGTTCTGCGATTTCAATGGTTCGAGAAAGAGCGTGTGGATGTTCGATGAACAGCCGTCTCATTTCTTCCGGTGATTTGAGGCTCCGCTCACCGTTGGGAAAGAGTTTGAAGCCTGCTTCGGCTAACGTGCAGCCGTGTTTAATGCAGGTTACAACATCTTGAAGCGGTCGTCTTTCTGGAACGTGATAATGAACGTCATTGGCAACAACAAGCGGGATATTCGTTTCCAACGAGAGGGCTTTTTGTTTTCTTAATTGCCGCTTCTCGCCAGGACCGTAAAGTCGTGTCAGCGCCAGTGAAATCCTGTTATCGTTGAAAATCCGTTTCATTGCAGAAAGTATTTGAGCCGCACTCTCAGGTATGTTCTCTTTCAGCAGGACGACAGCGAGTAAGTCCTTGTTGTAGGCAGACAGATCATCGAGCGTCAGAAAACACTCTCCTTTTGGGGCTCGTCGCTTACCCAAGGTGAGAAGACGGCAGAGTAAACCGTATCCTGCTTTCGTTGTCGGATAGACCAACAGTGAAAACCAATCGGGCTCCGTCAACTCAAGCCGACAGCCGACGATAAACTGAAGACCTGCCTCTTTTGCGGCAATGTGACCTCGAACGATGCCTGCGAGTGAATTTCTGTCCGTCAGGGCGATCGCGTGATGGCCGAGTCGTGCCGCCTGAGCGACAAGCTCGTCAGGATGGCTCGCTCCGGTTAGAAACGTGAAGTTGCTGGTCACTGCCAGCTCGGCGTATTGCTCACGACGAACCACTCTCCGGTGAGAAACAAGACTCTTTCCTGCTCTGTATGGATGTTCTTTTGCTTTTGGATCCGGTGGGTCCGGCATTGTTCTGCCCCAAGGCTAAGCCCATTCCCCATGCACAAACCAATTGCCGGATTCAGAATCTCGATACACCCACAACCACTGTCCCCGGTTGGTTTGAACTTCGTAGTAATCGCGTTCCTTGTTGCGACTCTCATCCCACCACGGGCAGGCAATTCTCTCCGGACCCTGGCTTATGAGGATTCGAAATTCTTGTCCTCTCCATTTCATCCACGCAGGCGGTCCGTCGGGGACGAGCGCCATGACCTTGATCGGCTGAGGAAAATCAAAGAGCCGTGATGGTCGCCGCGTTGTATTAATTCCGGTTTTATGCATCGATTTCACTTTTCTCGATTTCCCGTGCCGGACCTCGACCGCTGCAGAAACAAATGCGTTCTCGGGAACATGCGTTTCCACCGGTTCTATCTTGCTGACGCTATTTTGTCCGAGTCGCTGAATAAGCCGGTCGAGCAATGCTCCCAGGGCCGCTGCATTTCCGTCCGCGCCGGATACGCCGTTCCAGATCTCCAGTTGATCGTGGGAGAGTGATTCGCTTTGCAAAGCGGAAAGCGTGACGGCTTCAACCCCAAAGCCAAGATGCGCGCGTTCCAATCGTGGCTGGAGCAGGCTCCAAAGATGTTTTTTGTTTCGACTTGGATAGGACAACGTCAACGTGAGGTTTTCCGGAGCAAGTCGGACGCGTTGGAGCTGAACATGGAGACATCGCACTCCTTTTCCCTGTGGGGTCAGTTTTCTTGTGAGCTCTGAGAGAAGTTTTTCAACGACGTTCTCAACAATGTCATATCGTTGTACCGGCCCGTCAAAGGCACGTGAAACGCGAGGCCATGTTTTTATCTGAATGGTCTCAATCCGTTCCCGTCTTACTCCAGTCGCCTGGTCGATCCGTTTAAGAAGTTGATCACCAAAGCGAATTGCAAGTTGCGTTTTAGGCAAAGCGAAAAGCTGTCCTATTCTGGTGATTTCAACCTCGTCTAATGCGTTGCATGTTCCTTCGGAAAGACGTAATGCCGAAACAGGGAGAGGGGAGAGGGCGTCCTGCACTTTGGAAACAAACGTGATACGACTTGCTCCGTATCGTGCGACAGCCCAGGCGCTGCCCACGGTCGGCGCAGAGGCAAGACGAGCGGGAATGTTGAGTGTATCGAACGAAGCAGCGATTGTTTCAAGATGATTTTTCTCTCCATGAAAGAGTTGTTCGCAGCCCGTAATGTCGAGAAGTAAACCATCAGGATAATCCGGCCCTACGCACGGAGAGAAACGCAACGCCCATCGTGCAAGAGAGCGAAGTTTTTCTGCATCGGCGTTGGGTGTGAATTCATAAATTCGTGTATCGGGTTCTTTGAGCAATGAGCGAGCATGGGCGAGCGTCATTCCAATTGCGACGCCGTCTGACGCCGCACGGCCACAACAGGCCGCAACCGTCTCAACACTGCCTTTTTTGGATACAAGCAGAATCGCTGCGCGATCAGGCTGAGTGTGTTGCGGCTTTATTTTCCGTTGCTCTCGCATCGCCAGCGTAATCGGCCAGCGCGGAAGATAGATGGAGAGTGCCCGTTTCACGATTCAACTCCAGAATCCAGCTTGTTTGGCTTTGTTCGAGTAGCACTCCTTTGCAACGCATGAGTTTTATGCTCCATCTTGGACTTTCAGTTTCAGACGGTTTCCATGCGGCGCGCCATCGTGTCTGGGCTGCCGAGAGTTCACTCAATTCCCAGAAAGGACGAGCAAGCACAATCGTTTTTCGGTGCGTTTTTGCCACAAGGTGGAGCCGTCGCGTTGCCGCCATGTCCAGTTTGCTTCCGTCGGCAATCACGGCTGTAACAACGGGAGATCGAAGCGTCATGTCCATCGCCCAGAGTCGTGTTGCCGTGTCTGAGAGAGAAACAAAGAGAGAACGGTCAAGCAGATGTTGATCCTGACCGTTCTCTCGGGTCAGTGTGGCCGGATACGGCAAGCATACACGTCCGATCCACACGACCCATGAAGAAGGACTCTTTTTAAGACACTGCCAGGCCAGATGAACGAGGATCGAAAGGGTCGGTGTCCAATTACTTTTGCGCTGCGATGTCTCATTTTGCGACATGGCGAGCCCCAACCATTCATGCAAGCCGGGCGTGAGACCGCCGTTAAGAATGCCGTCGATTTCAGCCCAGCCGGTCTTCACAAACTCAGAATGCTTTCTGGAATCTGGACTTAGGGTCTCTTTCGCCAGAAGTGAAAGCCGCTGCTCAATCTTCCGAATCTTCTCCGCGAGCATAGATTCCCCTTCCCCACTCGCTCCTTGACAAAACAAGGCAAGTGGTGTTAGTATTATGTTAGGTATTTGATATGAGGTTTTCAACCCCGGCGATTCACGTGCGAGTCGCTGAAGATCACTTCACGTCCGACCGCGACGGCACCGACGAAGAAAGCCCCTGGCAAGACTGCCCGGGGCTTTGAGGGATCGTGTCGCTTGTTAGCGCGCAGGGAAATAAATGCCCTTGAGTCAACAAAAAACGGACGCTATCAGCCAACGTCTCTTAAGTGGTAGGCGGTTACGCGATTTCCTAGAAACGTAGGGACTACGAGCAGTTTCTTTTTCTGAATGAACTCGAAGTCGGCGCAGTTCAGTCCATCGGAGGATGTATCAAGTATCTGCGCGATGTCACCGGCTTGCGAAATCCGGAACATTTTCCCTTCCCAATGCGAGACCAGGTAATTCCCATCTTCATCGACGCGAATTCCGTCGAGCGTTCCGCCGCCCACCGAGGCGATCGGGGTTGTGCAACCGTGCTCGAGGCTCACCTGCGTCAATAGCTGATCGCCGGCGCTGCCGGCAATGACGAAACCGTCATGAATGAATAGTCCGTTTGTCCGATGAAGATCCAATCCGGTTTTGAAAACATCGTAGCGACCTGACGTGAACGCATAGATGTCGTCCGCATTTGGCACGCGGCTCGTGTCCGAGATAAGGACCCGTCCGTTATCGACGGCGACGTCGTTCAGAAATTGATGTCCCGATACGCTGTACCTCGCGACGATAGAACCGGAATCGACGTCAATCTCAACCAGATTCCCCCGCATGGACTCGACCACGTAGAGTTTGTCGCCGTCCAATGCCATTCCGCAAGGGCCGTCCAAGCCTTGAATCCAATGCAGGTCCTTGATTTCTCCGTCAATTCCCAGGCGAGAGATAAAGCCGGTTTCCAAGCGTGATGTGTCAACCTTATCGAAGCTACAGACGTATAGTAAATTACGCTGTTCGTCGTAAATGACAGATTCAGGGACCCTGAAAATGCGCGGCGTTTCCCAGGCCTTGGTCAAGAGATGGGAATCCACGCGAGGCGCTTCCAGAGTTTCGTCTGTCTTGGCCATGAATCCCCAGCCGCCGAACGAGTCGGAGACCACAAGAAACACCTCGTTGATCCCTTTTCGCAGCGGTAGATACACGTTGTCGAAGTAGCCTATCGCACCGACAAAGGATGGATCGCGACTCTGATAGCCGCTAGCGCCTGAGTAGAGAGGTTTGCCATTCAAGAAGACGGTGACATCGTCGCTGTATCCGATGGAGAGGCGAACACGCTTGTCCTGTTCGGCGTGTACATTCGTTCGAGCGTAAACGCTGCGAGACCTGCGCGTGGGTTGCGCAAAGAGCCTTGACAAATTGACGAGACCGGATCGCTCGGCTACGACGCTGCGCCAGTCTGCATGAAATATCCGATAGAATCGCGGGTATTTGCGAGTGCTGATCTCATTCGCGTCAAAGGGCTTCGAAACTTCCCACGTTGTCAACGTGCCTTCGGGTGTTTGTGTTTTGGGAGCCTTGTCAAACTCGAATTTCTCCGTGATCTCATAGCGAAAGTTCGAAAAATACGCGGTGCCATCCGTTGGTCCCGTCAAACCGATGCGTCCCTTACATGCATCATGCTTAAGATCCGCAATCTCAAGCGCCGGCTCGTCACTTCCGTTGATGAACACTCGCGCCTGCGAGGCTCGAATCTCCATCCTCACATTGACCCACTTGTCTGCCGGAAACTCCGTCTTCGCTGTCACGCCCTGGCCATGGTATAACTGCCAACCCGTGACACCTTTGAAGACAGGGGCGTATTGCAACGCATCCGGGTAGAGACCCGCCCGGTGTGGTCGGACGTAGAAGCGTTCGCCGTCTCCATTCGGCTGACGTCGGAAGACAATGCCAGGGTAGGACCGTGTTCCATTGACGGCCATGTCGACCTCAATCATCCCGTTTTCGAAGTCAATGTCATCGACGTAACCGGTGCCGCTCATGCACCTGCGGCCCAAGTGGGTCGTGAGTTCTCCGCGCTCAAGTAACCAATCGTCGCTATCGAAGTCTACGTTGACCGGGGATGCATAGGCGGTCGCGGAACAAAGTAGCAGTAGCAACATCGATTGGAGTTTTTGACTGGATTCATATCTGAGGGGCATGTTAAGCCTCGTCGAATTCGGCAACTCTAGGTAAATCGACCGTGAATGTGCGTTCTTAACGGACCTCGGTCGATGTCCAGACGCTCGGGGCCGCGGTCCGAGATCCTCTGATGAGCCCGGTTAGAGAGAACGAGATCCACCCAAATTGCTTTCTGTTGCAATTGGCTAAATCGGAGAGCACGCGAAGAATCATGGTCATGGATGGTGCTTTGAGAATAATCCAAAGCCGGAGCTCTCTTACAATTGCTTTTCGAGTAAAGGATTAGGCGAAACATGTGGCCACTGAGATGTCGACAGGCCGGACCGGACATTCGGATATCAAAATTATGCCAATTCGGCCATTGGCAATCTACTTCGGCTCCGAACGGCGACCGATCTACAGACACCGGTTCATGAATTGCGTTCGGCCGGCGGATTTCGTTATCGGATTACACTGTTGAGGGGGCAACAAGGGTGCGGGATTTGTCACGTCACGATTGACCCTGATTCTTTTGTGATGACTCCGACACCATCAAACATTTGCTGGTACCACTCCCTGACGGTCGCGGCTCTGACTGAAGCGCCGCACCTAAGTGTAAAGTGCCATCGTGTCTGACTTCGTCCCCCACGGTCTCCGTTCAGGAAGCAACCAATGATCAAAAGGACAATGGCGCCGATCATCCTGATGGTGATGATCTCCCTTAACGCGTGTCGTCCTACGTATTCTCCGTTGTTGTCGCTGTTGCCAACCGCGGGTGCAGAGTGCGATGAGCCCCAAGCGGGCGATGATCTGATCTCGGGTTTTACGGCTGAGACCACACACCCGTTGAATCAAAAAAATCATGGTTGTTTGGTCGTCACGGCAGATGAAGGATTTCCGGTCATCGCGGGCAGTCAATCGCTTCGATTCGAAGTGCGTCCCGGTGATTGCAGCGGCAACGACGGGTTCGACGATTGCGCGAACGACCGGAGCCGACACGAGATTCAGGAAAGGGAGGGGACATTCAGCGGCGAGGCCACGACCTACGAGGCAAATCTGTTCGTGCCAAGCCAGCCGAAATTCAAGCCGCGCGGCAACAATCTCATGTTTCTCAGTCAACTGACCATCAGCGACGGGGACTATTTCGGCACACTCGTATTCTTGGAAGTCAACGACCATCAGAACCTTCTTCTACGCACGCATCAGGGTTTCAGTTGGGATATCGACCAACAAATCCTCGTTGCCACGGACATTTTCGATCGTTGGATCAATTTTCGGTACGAAGTCATACCGTCCCCGAATTCGGGCGGTTCCTTGCGAGTCTATGTCGACGATCAACTCGTCCTCGATGAGTCGCGGCCGACCATCCCATCGGAGAATGGCGTTCTGGCGTTTCGCGCGGGCATTTACAATGCGTTCGTCAGCGAGGCAGACGAAACCTTTGACAATCAAATTCTGTTTGTGGACGAAATGAAGAAGTACTAGTTCTAGTCGATGCGCGGGCGCCCTCGCTGCCGGAGCCGATTTCCAGTGCCATTATTTTGCTGGCGTGTGCCATTTATTAATTTGCGCGCCACTGGCACGCAGGAAAAAAAATGAGACAAATAAAATCGACGGAAATTGTGATAATTATTTGATGTTACTAGATTTGCGCGCGAACCGGGAATTATGTCAATTTGACACAATGACCTAATTAATTGCCGTAAGTCTTTATTTTTCGAAATCCAGTTTGACACAAGACCTAAATGCGAACGCGCTATAAATATCGAGTTCGTGTGCCGTTGGGGCGAAACCAAGGATCTCATCGGCGCGCGGCTAACGCGCGCGCGCCCGCGCGCTTAGGATTCTGAGTTGGTGAGCACAGCGAAATTTTGCCACATGCGCAGACGATTCTGCCAACAGATAAGAAAGATCGCGTAACACGATCCTTCATATACATTGATTCCTGAGTGTCTCGGGTGTTCGTTTCGATGAGGTCGATGGATTCCATTATGACTGGATCGGCGTCAATCGCATCGACACAAGCTTAGATGCCTGCCTATGGCTACGAACCGATCCCGGCGTGGCGAGTCTCGCCAACGATGGCGAGACAGGGAATAGCTTCGAGAACCACGGCGATTCGATTGCGGATTAATTACGAATGGTGTTTATTCGTTAGAAACAGCCCTTGAGAAGATATGAGCACAAGACCATTCTGCAGAAGAAATCAGAAAAACGCAGCTTTAAGGTAAGAAAGCCGTGATGAAAAACTGGATGTCCCGGGCGTCTGCCGTTCCGTCATGGGTGAGGTCGGCAGCTGTGATGTGACCGGCGTTGGTGTCGATGCCGAGAAGGACAGCCACAAAGATCGCGATGTCATCGTCGTCCGCATCGCCGTCGCCGTCGATGTCAGCGAGAATCGTCGAACATGAATCTGCGAAGCGGCTAAGATGGAGTTCCCAACGGATCAGCGTGCCCACATCCTCGCCGACGGTATCAGAGACCTTGATCGTCCAATCGCCGCTGGAATCCAACGAGGAAAAGGCCGAGAGCGATCCGCCGCCTGCGCTTGTTGGCTGAACCGTTCCTGTCGTCGGGCTGGCGCAAAGAAGAGGAGTTCCAAGATCGTCGAAGAGGACGTTCAGGTCATTACGGTTTTCGCAAACACCATCCCAGAGTATCAGAGTATCACCGTGCTCAATGCTGATCGTCAGGTCGTCAACCCAAGGATGGCTGATCTCGGCGGCGACTCGGACCGCGCCGATGAAGAAGCTGTCCGACACGTGGATTGTGTCACTGACGCCAAGCGGATCGGCGTCCGGGATGGGTGCATTCAGTGTGGAAGAATATGCAATCGCGTTGTTAGCGATGTCAGGCACTAGACACGGAACATCGTCTCCGAGATAAGTGCCGTTGATCGCGGCGCATTGCGCCTCGGTGATTGCGGAGCAATCTTCGTTCGTACAGCAGGCTCCCGTGGGCGAGCACAACGAGGCCGCACACGGAATTCCATCCTCGCTCAGTTCCAGGGAGAAGTCCCCTGTGGAGCTGAAGAGGCCGTGAACCAGCAGCAGATAGGATACACCGGGCTCCGAACACCACGTGACCTCGCTGCTGAACGAGCAGCCGGGAGCGTTTCCATCTCCCTCGGCGCAGAGAGGGACATCACAGTCACCGCAATAGACGCTCACTTTGGCCGGATACGTTGCTTCGGCGTTGCAGACAGAGGCCGTCATGCTGTTCCCCGTACCGGTGACGGTGTACCAAACGCCTGGCGCGGTGACGCCGATTCCGCAAAAAGGTGCTGATCCATCCAGGTTGACCGAACGCGTCGTTCCCGGAGTTGTGGAAGGCACCGGCAACGGTCCTATGGCACTCTCGCATGCATCGTTCGCAGGGATGGCCGGGCCGCAAGAAATCAGGATCGCGCCTTCGCCGCCGAGAAAGGCGGGACTCGGTGTGCCGATGCGAATCAAGTAGGTCTGGCCCACTTCGGTTTCGAAGAATACCCGCGACTGGGTCAGCGAGAGTCCGCAGAATTGGTCATTGCAGGCACGCAACCTGTCGCCGGTGGCTGGACATTCGCACCCTTCGTAAGCAGCGATTTTTGTATCGAACAAGGTTTCCTCGACACAGGTCTCGACCTGGGCAACGCCGTCGCAAGTCGCGGTCCAGCAGAACCAGACGTCCTTGTAAATCTGGTTGACGCCGCGCTCCAGGCACGCACCGTGCGCCAGGCCGTCGGTCGTGGCAGTCCAATTGAAGAAAGCGAAGTTGCCCTCGCCCATGATCGGCTCAGCGTTCACACATTCATCGTTATCCGGCGGCAGAGACATATCGATGACCGGCACGTTCAGACAGAACGCCATATCCTCCGCGATGACATCGAATGGATCGTATCCATCGGGCACTGGATCGTCCAAGTTTGAAACTCTATCTCGAAGCGCGCGCCCGTTTCCAAGCACCGAGGTTTCCCAACTCCAGGAAGCCACGTCGAAGATATCCGCCTCAACATTGGTGATCTCCACCCAGTAACGCTGACCGGCCGCGACCGGAACAGGGCCGTGTGACGCTGCGTACTCGTTCTCTTCAAAGGTGCCGAAATCGGCATTGATCAGAGTGCCTGTGAAGACCGGTCCGGCGACGGTCAGTGTTCCTGCCGACTGTTGGAACTCCGCGATGAGCGAGCCCGGGACATCGGGCAAAGGATTGTCGTCGGTATAGTAGCGAATCCGGAAATCATCCGGCACCGGTTGCTCTTCAAAATCATGCCCCCACCAACATACTTCCGTGATCGAGCCATCGGCTCCCGAGATGAAATCATCGGCGACAAACTGAAAACTGCGTTGACTGGTGATGACATCTTCGCCGGAGCCGGACTGACACTGGTTGATTGGCTGCTGACAGAGCGGCTCGGGAACGGGCGGCAGACTCACGATGGTAAACGTCCCCAGTCCCCCGGGCTGCGTGTTGTCGAAACGCTCGACACCGATGCGAATCATGTATTGCTCATCGGCAATCGCAGCAAACACGACGCGGGCCGGGCTGCCACTGCAAGCGATTTGATCACCAGCCGCGACCGGGCACGCACATCCTGCAAAAACATCGATTGAAGCCTTGATATCCGTCTGGTCAATCGTATGCACTTCAAAAAAACCGTCAGCCACGGCCGTCCAGCAAAACCAGACGTCTTTCTCCATCGCGCAGTTTCCACTGATAAGCGGTCCGTCCAATGTGGCCAAGGAGTTGTCGAAAGGGAATACGCCTTCTCCGGAGATTGCTTCAGCGTTCGTACAGTCGTCATTCGAGGCCATCGGTGGAATACAGGCTGCAACGCCATCGAGCGATATATCCAGGCAGACGGCCAAATCCTCACGATGTACGACACTTCCCTCGTATCCATCGCTCGGCGTTTCGTTCGTCAGCGACCGCGCGTTGCCGGACAATGCCCGTGCCCAGGTCCATCGAAGGCTGTCTGATGTGCCGTTGCTGATCTCGATCCAATAGCAGGTAGCGGCAAGCACCGGAACCTGTGCGTGTGTTGCCAGGTATTCGTACAGCGGCTCACTGTCGATCCACGCTTCGGCCAACTCAGGTGGACTGACATTCAGTGTTCCTTGTTCCTGGCTGAACGCTGCGAGCAGTCCTCCAGGGATTCCGCCGGCATCCTCGTAATACTTGATCTCGAACTCACTCACGGACGGCGGCTCGCATTCGCGGGGGGCGCCCCACCAACAGACCCCGGAGACGTCGCCGCCAATTGCAGGCGTGAAGTCGTCTGCAACGACGTGGCTGTTCCTGTTGCTGTTTCGTCCCAACGTTGCCCGATCCAACATCTGGCAATTTTCACTGGGCTCGGCGCAAACGGGGGTTGATGCCGGCGCGTAGGGTTCAATCCGAAATACTCCCATACCGGTTGCCCGGTCGGTTCGCGTTCCGACCCGGAGCAAGTATGACCGCCCGCCGATGGCCGGAAAAATCGCATGACCCTGGCCAAAGGTGAAGATAAGAGGAACCTCACCATTGATTTCGATGTCCGGCAGCAAAGGACCGCATAGCCCCAGGCAGGGAGTGTCCACGGATTCGCCGCTGCAATACAGCAGATTCATATCGTCAGGAGGACAGGCACAGCCGTCATACACGGCGATCCGGGTGCTGGCGAAACTCTCCCCACAAGTCGTGATCTTAATGATCGTATCCTCCGGTGCCTCCCAGCAGAACCAAACGTCGCTGGGAATTGAATTCGACGACGGACCGGGAAACGAGCATGCTGCGTGCGATGGACCGTCGGTCGTCGCTGACGTGTTGTCGAACGCGAAGCGGCCGTATCCCGTAATCGGCGCAGCCTGCCCGCAGTCATCGTTCTGCGCCGGCGGCGGCGCCACATCTCGGCATTGCCAGGGATCAACGATCGGCAAATTGAGGCAGAACGCCATGTCCAGTGGGATTCGGTCACCCGGATCGTAGCCGTTGGGGAAGTCGGATCTGTTGCCGTCAGAAACACAGAAAAGATTGCCGGACGAACTCAGTTCCCATGACCACACCGTGCCGCTCACTGAATTGAAGATCTCGACCCAGTAGCATTCTCCGGCGGTCACTGGAACGGCAGCATGTTTGGCCGTGTAGGCATAGTCCAAATTGCCGGTTGGAAGAACGCCGGCAGGCGTCGGGCCGCTGACATGAAGGGTTCCGAGGTTTTGAACGAACTGTGCCAGGATAGAGCCGGGCAATCGATCTGAATCCGTGTAGTAGGTGATCACAAACGAATCGGCGGGGAGAACATCCGACGAATAGGCACCCCACCAGCAGATTTCGTTGAGAACCCCGGTCACGGCAGGCGAGAAGTCATCAGCGGTGATGAAGCTCGAACCGTTACTGAAGAGCAGAGTGCCTGAGCCGGAGCCTTGAGGTCCCCGTGCTTGGCAGTGATCGGCCGGCTGTTCGCAGATCAGCTCAGGCGCGCAGGAACCGGAGACGCTGAGTGGCAGATTCAAACAGAAGGCTAAGTCGTCGGCCCGCAAATCGTCCAGGCCAAAGCCGTCGAGTGGATTGCCGTCTTGTATCCCCATTCCATCGCCGACGGCTTTTCCCCAGAACCAGGCCGTCCCTCCGGTGGCATTGCTGATTTCAATCCAATAGCAATCGCCGGCGCTGACGGGCAAGGCCGCATGGCTTGCCGCGTATTCGTATTCGAAGACTGATCCGGCGATGAGCGCGCCGGTGAGGCTGCGCTGATGCAGTATGAGAGTCCCTTCGATCTGGCTGAACGTCGCCAGAACCGATCCGGGTAGACCGTCGGCGTTCGAATAGTATCTGATCCTGAAGGAATCCGTCGGTGGCGGATCAGTAAGGTAAGTCCCTCGCCAGCAAATGTCCGTCACAACACCGCTGACGGATGTTGAGAAATTGTCCGCCGTGAGAAACGTGGTCTGATCGCTCCGCAGCGCGTCGGACGTGTCACTTGCCTGACAGCGTTCTTCGGGATGACTACAGATCGTGTTCGGTAAGCAGGAAACGATATCGAGCGGCACGTTCAGGCAGAACGCAAGGTCGTCCTCGATGGTATCTCTCAGATCGTAACCGTTCGATGTGGTGCCGTCTTGCATGGCCCGACCGTCACCATCGGACGCACGCTCCCAAAACCATACGCTGGCGCCGCCCATGGTATTGGTGATTTCGATCCAATAACAAGTGCCGGCGGAGACGGAAACCGGGCCGTGCGACGCACTGTATTCGTACTCCGGCGCAAACCCGGCGACGATCGCCCCGGTCTGCCTGCGGTCGATGACGATAAGCGTACCACCGGTTTGAGTGAATGTTGCCAGCAGAGTTCCGGGAACACCGTCATTGTCCAAGTAGTATCTAATTGCAAAAGAATCCGGTGGTGGATTCGATGTGTTGTAGACTCCGTTCCAGCAAATCGTGGAAAGCGTACCACCGACGGCGGGCACGAAATTGTCGGCAACCCGAAGATTGACTAGATCGCTTGTATAGGCATCAGTGATGCCAGGGATCTGACAATTCTCAAGTGGCGCTTGGCATGGGCCATCTGTGCCCCTGAGGTGAATCTGCGAATTCGGAGCACGGACGAGTTCGACGTCTCCAGCCTGCCAAAGGATCGACGACTGAACACTTTCACTCGCTGACACTCCTCTTAATAACTTAGTGCTCTCACCGGGGGAAGCTTTCTGCGAATCCTTTTGAGTCCAATCAATGAAAGGCACCCTCATTGATCGGCCGGGCACCGCGTCGCGTTGTAGTCCGCTGCTCTGCGCAAGTTCACTCGATGATTGCCGATCGCCCTCAATGACGGGCGCACGCAAACGCTTGTTGATCGCGGCTGACAACGTTCCCTCACGATTTTCTGCTCGAACCACACTTGTGGAAACGCTAACGGCTGCCGTAACGGCAAGAATGACGTTCGCAATACGTTGCATCGAGGGTCCTTTTCCTCTTTCCAGTGCGCTTAAGGGCTCGCTCTCGATGTTGTCTGAGAGAACGCGCTACCGGCCGCGCCGTGGCCGTCGAGCTAGCACGAGTCCGCATCCGGTCAGAAGCGTCACGACGCTGGCCGGTTCCGGGACGCTGACGCCCACTTGGTCCAGCGCATCGGTAAGGTTACCCACACCGTTGCCTCCGACGTAGGTGTAATGCAGAAGTCCGTCATCACCACCAAGTGCTGATAGCGGAACGGTACCATTAACGCCATTGGGGCCGTATGTGACCGGGACGTCCGTGTCGAATCCGGCCGAATCAAACAAGCGAGCAAAGCCGATCGTGTTCCCGGGATCAAAGCTGATTCCAAAGTCGGTCCCCATGGTCACGAACGGAAAGGGCGGACTGACGGTGTTCTGAGCCGGTGCCCCGGGAATCGAAGTCGCCACATTCTGGTCCGTATCAAGCTCAAGGATGCCGAAGATGCTATTTGGCAATCCGCTCTGAGGCGGCAAGATCGGCGTATGAAACGAGATCGAGAAGAACAGATTCGTTGCATCAAAGGTGATGTCTATGGTATCGATGTCAATCAGGGGACCGCCGAGGGACAAAACATCGAGCGCATCGCCCTGAGGATCGACCACTGGGGAAGGCACCTGGGCTCGTGTGACTTGAGTTCCCAGTGCGACGCAGAATGCAATCATGACGATATTCGATGGAAAACGCTTCTTCACCACATGTCTCCTTTCTCGCCGACATGGACGCGCCCCTTCAAGCCCCTCAGGCAATAAAGCATCAGCGCCGCCATGCCGTGCATTGAACAATGAGACGGTTCCGACACCGCCTGGAAAATGAACGCATGAGCGAAGCGATTCTTAGAGAAATACGAAGGGATTTATTTTAAATCGTTTGATGTCGAGACTTCTCAAACAATTTTAGGCCTTAAAACGTGCAGTGTGGGGCTCCGTATCACCATATCGGACGCGCAAGGCGATGAATATGCAGGGAAGTTCGATCTCAAAATTCTTGGTTCTATCCCTAAGACAATGGATGCTTGTACGTTAAGCACTATGGTCATCTTATGTAAGTCGTGCGGACTACCTCTGCGAACGTCCCTAAAACACAGCCCTGATACGTCTGCGAGGTAGCGTTGGTATAATGACAAAGGCAGCACACCAGAACACAACTCGATCGCAGCTTTGGAAAGGAACTGACATTGTTCCAATCACGTGACTTTCCAGATACGCGGGCCTCCTTGTTATCCGTGCTCGGCGGCTCGGGTACGACCGACACGGCATGGAGAGAGTTCTTTTGGCTCTATGCACCGGCGGTATACCGCGTCGCCCGTTGCCACCAACTGGATACCTACGATGCTGATGATGTCGTCCAACAGGTAATGATGTCGGTAGCGGCTCACATCGGCGATTTCTCGTATCAACGCGACCGCAGCAGGTTTCGCAGCTGGATTACGACCATCACTCGGAACAAAGTGCGTGACCTCGGCCGCCGAAAGAAGACCGCTTACGCCGCCCAGAATCAAATCCTCTTTGATGAATGTCACGACCTCGCCTGTGACTCCCCCGATTTCGCAAGCCTCTGGGAACAGGAGTGGCAAAAGCAGGACATGCTTTGGTGCCTACAGCAGATCCGCGCAGACCTGGCGCCGAGAAAATTCAAAGCGTTCAGTCTGTACGTGCTAAACGGAGTATCGGCCGAAGAGACGGCGAAGCAAGTGGGGATGAGCATCGGCCATGTCTACGTGACGCGCACGGAGATCGTGAAGCGTTTGCGTAGCATGGCGCGCGAACTGGAAAACAGAAGCGACGATAAATCTAATGGAGCTCAGGAGCCGACACCGTGAAGCAGACCGCACAATGTCCCTCATCTGAGTTACTGAAAGCGTTTATTGCGGGAGGCCTTCCCGAGGCTCAGGTCGACAGTGTCTCACGCCATTTGGATGTTTGCCGAGAATGTCGGCGCAGAGTCGAAGCCGACCCAGCCGAAGCGGCATTCGATGATGATCTTCGATACCTGACAAGAGCACACGATGATGTTCCTGTGGACATGAGCGTGCCTCTTCAGCGGCTGAATGCTTCGCTTTCGGACTATGAGATTATCAGTGAGATTGGCCGAGGGGGTATGGGCATCGTTTACAAGGCTCGGCAGATCTCGTTGAATCGAATCGTGGCCCTCAAGGTGCTGCCTGCCCTGCTGGGCGTTGTTCGGCCCGATGCCATCACCCGATTCCGCCGCGAGGCGGAGTTGGCAGCCCATATTCAGCATACCAACATTGTGGGCATTTACGACATGGGCGAGGTGGACGGCACATTTTATTATGCGATGCAGTTGATCGACGGGCGCTCGTTGCAAGATCTGCTTGCCGAAATCAAAACGTCCGGTGCGGTTGACGTCGTATTCCGTGTTAACGACGGCACCTCGTCTTCCCCCAGACCCAGCTCATCATCGGAGAAGAGTGGGTTCACTAAACCGACCCGAGACTATTTCCGTCAGGTCGCGACTTGGTTCGCCGACGTGGCCGACGCCCTGCATTATGCCCATAGCCACGGTGTGATTCACCGTGACATCAAGCCTTCGAACCTGCTTTTGAATCCCGATAGCAGGTTGATTATCGCCGATTTCGGGTTGGCAAAGCCGATCGAGAGCGATCCTTTGACGACGTCGGCCTCATTATTGGGGACCGCTCAGTACTTGAGCCCGGAACAGGTCGACACGTCGATCGGTTTGATCGACCACCGCGTCGACGTGTATGCGCTGGGAGCAACCCTCTATGAACTTTTGGCATTTCGTCCCTTATTTGCTTCGGCGAACGACCGCGAGGTGCTGAACCAGATTCTACATCGCGACCCCACACCGCCGCATCGCTTCGTCGACAAAGTTCCGCGAGAGCTGGAAACGATCTGCATGAAAGCCGTTGAGAAAGATCGTAGGGCCCGATACGCCTCCGCGCAAGAGCTTGGGGACGACCTGAGACGTTGGTTACTCGATCTGCCGATCCACGCCAAGCGTCCTTCGCGAGTGACGCGAGCGGTACGGCTGATTTGGCGTCGGAAGATAGTCGTATCTGCCTTTGTCACGATCTTTGCTCTTATCCTCACTGTTGGACTCCTCTTGGCAAGCAATCATCACGCTCAACGTCATACAGAACAAATCCAATCGATCGCCGATGCGCGCGGGTTAAAACTCTTGTTGCATCAGGCGAAGGCCGATTTTCATGGCGGACACTTTGAAGCCGGCCTTGACAAAGTGGAATCCGTGCTTGCCCAACAAAAAGACGTTGTCGAGGCGCAGATTCTTCGCGCAACATTCCTGGGACTTCTGCATCGTCACGACGAGCACATTCATCAGTTGGAAGACATCCTCAGGCATGACGCAACTAATTCGTGTGCACACTACTTTTTGTCAATCGCGAATCGAAACATCGACCCGGACAAATCCCGATATCATCAAGAGAAGGTTGCAGAACTCGATTCAAACACAGGCAGCGCCAGCTATCTGCGCGGCCTTGTCGAGAGTGATCCACATCGTGCAATCGCCTTTCTCAACCGAGCAATTGCTGCAGACCCGAGCGACGTCAATGCCTTGCTTGAACGCAGCGAGCGGTACAAGCAAATCGGCGACTATGAACGCATGCTCGCCGACGCGGATCAGGCCGTGGGCATCTTACCAACACTTCCATATTGTTATGCCAAGAAAGGCGATGCCCTGGTTCAGCTAAGACGATTTGAAGACTCTTTGAGTGCGTTTACGAAAGTAATCCAACTGGATCCGAACCATGCGCCGTGGTGGCTTGAGCGAGCCTGGGCCCAGTTACATTTAGGGCGACTTGCCGAAAGCCGGGCGGACGTGGAACAGGCAATAAGGCTCGATCCTCAATCAAGCTACGGATACATAGGCCGGGCAATGGTCCTGATGGCGCTTGGCAAGATCGATGAAGGGCTCAGAGAATGCGAACAGGCCATTTTCTTGGATCCTCAGGATCCGCTGCTGCACCGCAAACATGGCTATATGCTTGGGAAGTACGCAGACAGAAAGGAAGAAGCCATTGCTGCATATGGGCGTTGCCTGGAGCTTGATCCAAATGAAATTCAAGCACTCAGGAATCGGGGCATCTTGCACCTCCGTATGGGGCACGATGCCGACGCACATGCTGATCTGACACGAGCATTGGAGCTTTCACTGGACAAAACCTCAGCATATCACTTGAGAGGCTCCGCCAATATCACGCTGCAGCGATTTGACGAAGCGATCAATGATCTGAGTCGGGTGCTCGAATATCAACCGATAAACTATATGGCGTATCTCCGCCGCGGGATGGCATATGAACTGACGGAAAGAATAGAACTCGCCCTGGCAGATTATCAGCGAGCGGCACTATTAGACACGGGCGCGAGCGATCGAGCTGCTCTGTGGACGTATGTATTGCGAAGCAAAAATCGCAAGTACACCGATGCCTTACCCTATCGTCAGATGGCGCGGGGTGGAAACGCTTGGACCGAACGCACTCTCGATATGTTATCCGGCCGCATTTCACCGGATGAGTTGGTCACCGCTGCTTCATCTGATATCGAAAGGTGTCAGGCTCATTATTACGCAGGCAGGCTCGCGCTACTGAAAGGCAGAATCAGAGAAGGCGCTTCTGCAATGAAACGATGCGTGGCTATGAAGCAGACCGCAGAGCTCGAAACGGAGTTCGCCAGGGCGCTTCTAAGGCAACTTCGCGACAACAAGCATTCACCCAATACGATGAGCAAAGAATCTCTCTCTGGCTTACGCGGGCGTGAGCGCGAAACGATTCAGAATGACGGCCCATCCTAGTACTTGCTTGGGTTTCAGAGCACATCGCTCGGGCCTGAGGCCTTTGCGCTGACGTCGAATTTCGATGGAAAACGCGACGCGAACGCGGCCCTTGCTGTCAAAGTCGAAAAAGGTCTCTTGAGCGGATCAGCCGTCCTGGCTTTACGATCCGCCTCTTTTCTTCAGGCCGGTGTCTTCCGTGACATTCGGCACGGGGCCGATCGCCTGTGCCTTCTGATTCGACGCCGTTCAAAAAGCCCAGTGGATACGCTTTCTCCTACGCCAACGGCGTTACGTCCTTTAGCCCAGACGGTCTATGTCAAGCATTGCTTTGAAAAATAGTTATTTACGTCCCCTGTGCGTCCGTATGTGACAGGTGACGCGTCTGGCTGTTGATAAAATAGCT
>JAKSDK010000728.1 GCA_022360095.1 Phycisphaerales bacterium | reverse complement strand
TGAATAGGTGTTTGGACCTTGCAGTAAAAACCCTCGTACAAGAACCTAATTTTTTCAAGCTGGGTTAAGAAGTTTCTTACAAAAATGGTGCTAACTGGAAAATTAAGCTACTCAGGTTTTTATTTTTAAAAACAAAAAAGGCGTTTGTCATTGGTGGGTGTGGCCTATTTTGGGGCTATTTTTGGTGTTGCGTGCATAAGATGTTATAAAAATCTCTTTAATCGAACCATGTTGTAATTAAAGCGATTTATGAAGTTTATACAAAGCTATGCAAGTTAATCAGAACAAAAACAAAATTAAATCATAGTACTTTGTTTTATCTTCATTTTACTAACCGGTAGAGCTCGTTCTATTAAATTTGTGTCCTCAATGTTTGACTGAATTTCTCAAAATAAGAACTTGTTTCAAAATTGTAGGCTTAAACAGGTTCTTATGTAAAAGGGGTCTAAATGAACAATCGTAGCCTAACAGGTTCTAAAAGCTAGGTTCTTATACACGGGTTTTTACTGTAGTGGAAGCAAATAAGTAAGAAACAGGACTAGAACCCACTGAGATGGAAGTAAATTATATTGAGGAGTATGGATAATTGGGATTTACATGATAGTTCACCAAGCTCTTTCGGCCAATTACTCTGGCACGTTTGATGTGTGTGAATGACTTCCTTAAGTTCTGTGCCATTGCTGTTCATACTATAGTTATTAACAATTATTCCTTGAGCGTGAATGGGCTTTGAGTTAATAGCCAATGAGGCCGAGGGCCAAATGGGCTATTTACTCAGAGGCCATGAGGGCGAGAGGAATAATTGTTTTAGTAAAATCCAACTAGTTGGTCAAAAATATCGAGACAAAACAACTTTAGGTGGCAAAACGCGATTCAGCCGCCATTGGTTTGGTTTTCAAAGGCAGCACTTTTTATTGGCTAGTAGTAGCTCGACCAATCAGAATGCGTCATTGATAATAGATCTCTTGTTGGATTTTACTAATACTGGATATCTTTTTGTGTCTGTCCAGTATAGTGTCAATATACCGGTAGCCTAAATACGGTATGCTTCATGCTGACCAAAACGCACTACATGTATTTGCTCCTTCTTGTTTGCTAAAATTGTTTTAAAAGTTACATTTACTTGCCTTAAGAGTGTTGTTTTTAAGACCTTCTACAGAATTAGTATAGCATAAGGAATAATATAATTATTTTGCTGGGTTGTGTACATTTTGTTTTCAGCTGTATATTTTGAACAAGGGAGGTTTGAAGAATGTATTGAGGAATGCCAAAAGGCTGTTGATGTAGGCAGAGATCATTC
>JAKSDK010000341.1 GCA_022360095.1 Phycisphaerales bacterium | reverse complement strand
TCATAACGCAGCCTCAGATTCTTGCCACAGCAACCGCAGCAAATCTTCCATGGCCATTCAACTACTTTTCCGCGCACTTTGATACGTGGATGCGTGTCGCAATGTACTACTTTACTGTTTCGTCTCTTGGACAGTTCTATAGAATAATGAAAAAATGTCAAACTTATATCAGCATTTAAAAACAAAAAGGAACTTTTACATTGGTTTTTATAGTAGAGACAAAAACACGTAATCGACAAAAATGTTTCTATTATATCCGTCTAATAGAGACAAAACATTCTAGAATTGAAGCAATGAAACTTCAAAGACGGCTACAAGCCAAAAACGAAACATTTACCTTCATATAATTGTCTTTTCCTCCTCGGTTAAATCGCAAGTTGATGTGGATGTCCGAGGGGCAGACGTTGGCGAAAGGGTAGTGCCAGTCAATTCTTTAATAACAATTGTTGGACATTTGCTTGAAATTACAATCTTTATCAGGTAAATTATAACTGCTGTGGAAAGCGAAAAAACGTTATATCCTGATGTCGGAAATCTGAAGAAGCATTACCTATTCTCTTATCCCCACCCACCTCCGCCCTTGCACATTACCCATGTGACATACTAAGGCAGATAATGATAATAATAATAATAATAATAATAATAATAATAATAATAGTAATAACTGGACCTCGACTTACGTTGCAATTTGTCTTTGCCATATAGTATTGATTTGAATTCAATTTCCAGCTGATCAGGTCAGCATCAATTGAGATTCTCTGGGCTCTCCTATCTTTCTTTGACTCCCTTTTGTTAGAGAAACAACGTAAAAACATTAAGAAGTGCTACGAGTGCATCTATTATTACAGTGAAACCGGTTGTTCGTTTGCGCGCCACTTTGCAATATTGTCATGCAATGTTGGTATTTTGATTGGCAGTTTGCTCCGAGCAAGTTGCGATTCAACTTTCAATTTGCTGCCTGAGCAAACGGTTTTTCATATTGGAATATTGTGAGTTGACTGCGAT
>JAKSDK010001930.1 GCA_022360095.1 Phycisphaerales bacterium | reverse complement strand
AGAAAGACAACTTTGTTCTGAAGAAGTCGGAATGTTCTCCACTCAGATTCAGACTTCTAGAACGCCCGTTACGCTCAGCTATCCTTCGGCGACGTTTCGCAGATCTGATCTCATCAGACAACCATGGAGCTTGAGCTCTTTGAGTCATGGATCTCTTCCGCTAAGGAGCGTGTTTGCCGGTGATGGACTTAAAAGTAGTATTAAAACAGTTAACGAGATCAACAAAGTGATTGGGAGTGTTAAGAAGCAATCCTGAAGTACGGAGAATCAAGACTTTTAAGGAAAAAAAATTTTCGGGAATGTTTGTTTGACTGACCACATCTTAAGTGAAAACAACCCGAATATCAAAACGTTTTGATGTCTGCGAATAGTTAGCCAGTGAGTATCCAGAATGTTAAGATGTTACGTATTGTATTTTTTGGTTGGAAAGTCTTGATGCATCATGGAAAGACTGTCTAATTAGTAGCGTGGGAACGCTCTCATATGATTGGCCAAAAACTAATGTTGCCGACTAGCGGAAATCAATGGAGTAGCACCAGTGTTGTACGGGCTAGTCCCTGACTCCTCCAAAGGCTTTCCCATGGCTAAGTAGGGATTGGAGAACACGCGAGAACGGGAGACAAGCGAGAAGCGCGAGAGGGGTATGATGGGAACGAGCGTTGACCGCGAGCGGTGAGTGATGGGAAGGAAAACGAGAGAGGGGAGGGGGTTCGCTTGTTCTCCCCTTCCCTTCACTTCTTTCGTCCCCACTTTCTTTAATAATTAACACAAATATCCCCCAAAAAGAGATCGCGAGCAACTGGGGACGAGGCAGAGACAGTCCTGCTACTGATATTAACATATTAACAAAGTTTCATGATTTGTTACTCGGTGCGGCTTGATTTTTTTTTATCACAGCTATTAGTACCCGAGAAAATTTGCTAGCAGAGGTAGTGAAAATTAATAAAAATTGTAAGGTGAAAACCGGGTGCGCGTGTTGAGTGTAAAGCTATCGAAAAACAAACCAAAAAAGCATATGTTCATGACTTCAACAAGATTATTTCATATCATAAGAGAATAACTTACATGCACACGAAGCCCAGAAAATTGAGTGCACGAACGTTTTCACACCTCTATCGGAGAGACTTTTTTCCATGAATGTGAAGGGTCGTGTAAAGGAAGGTGCCTTTAAATTCTACGAGCCAGAGTCTTTCCGAAGAGCCACTCTCCACAACGCATGACCTTTTATTACGCACGACCAAACCACCCACCCACGCCAATTAGTCAATCTCGCTACAGCCCCGAGCTTCAACTAACCATATCAAATTTTGCCTATTGTTTGGATTGCATTTTTGGAAAAAAAATAGTGCTTTTTTTTCTCACATTCTTTTGTGTTTCGATACGCGGCCGAGGTTCGACCTTTAATCGGGTATGATCGGTACATTTTTGGTGTGACATTTTATTTCTTAGTAGTGGTCTAGTGGGGCAAAAATTTTAAGCGGGACCTCTCTCCTCCGCCGAGGCTCCCGCTGCGTATCCCTATAAAAATATCAACAATTAATTGAAAAAATACACAAAGAGGCCTCTGCGGAGGAGAGAGAAGAGGAATGGCAAAACGATTAAACATGGCTGTTTGACCGGAGATCACGCAGTGAATTAAGTTTAGCCATTCATGATGCACCCACGTAAAAGAACAACTTCGGTTACTGTAACTGGGAACTTCAAATTTTGTTTGCGCAGAAATCTGTCCAGTAATTTACCGTCAGATATCGACAGAAGTGCTTATATTAACTGAAAGTCATCTCGTGGTCTTGTTCTACTT
>JAKSDK010001636.1 GCA_022360095.1 Phycisphaerales bacterium | reverse complement strand
GCATCTGGTTGGCAACACTGCCGTTGGTTCTAAAGTCCCTGCCTCGCCAAGCAGTTGTAGAAAAACGAGAATCGGTATAATGACGCTTTTAGGAATTAATTCGTATTAAAAGCGATACTAGAGAGCACAGCGCCGATGAACGAAGCGGTAGTCGATGCAGAGATGATGAGCTTGCACTTTGACGAAATCATTCTCGGTCAAGGTGAGTTGATTTCTGACAAGCTCAACATCTTGCGTCAGGAACAGTATCCCCCAGATGCCAAGAAAGGTCTACGACAATTCTCGATGGCTGAGGTTGCGTATTTTCTTGGTGTCACTCCATCCAATATCAAGAAGCTTCATCTGGAAGGCAAAGGCCCAACTCCGGCAACATCCTCTTCCGGTCGGCGTAGCTATACGGCTGAGCAAATGTTGGAGCTGAGAGATTACCTTGATAAGCATGGGCGCCCAGGCAAGTTGCCGTACATACCAAAACGCAGGCCGGGTGAAGAGCTCCATGTCATTTCCGTGGTCAACTTCAAAGGCGGAAGCGGCAAGACAACAACCGCTTCGCACCTAGCCCAGCATCTTGCCCTCAAGGGGCATCGTGTTTTGGCAATTGATCTCGATCCCCAGGCATCGCTGACGGCACTTCATGGTATCCAACCCGAACTCGATGAAGTTCCGTCGCTTTATGACAGTCTGCGGTACGATGACAAAAGGGTTCCAATTTCCGAAGTCATCAGGTCAACCAACTTTCCGAATTTGGATATCGTTCCTGCAAATCTGGAGCTACAGGAGTACGAATACGATACGCCACTGGCAATGACCGGATCGGATGCTACAGCTGGCAAAGCTTTCTTTACGCGCATTTCGTCAGCTCTTCGAGAAGTCGATGATCATTACGACGTCGTTGTCGTCGATTGCCCACCGCAGCTGGGGTATCTCACTCTGACCTCACTAACGGCATCGTCCTCGGTTCTCGTCACAGTGCATCCGCAGATGCTCGACGTCATGTCGATGAGTCAGTTCCTGCTGATGCTTGGCGGAGTCATGAAGACGATCCGAGAGGCCGGTGCTGAGATGCAGCTCAAGTGGTTTCGATATCTCGTGACGCGTTATGAGCCGACTGATGGCCCGCAAAAACAAATGGTGGGCTTCCTCCAAGCGATGTTTCCCAATCAGATGCTGCAAGCCGCAATGCTAAAGTCTACCGCAATTTCGGATGCCGGCATCACCAAACAAACCTTGTATGAAGTGGAGAGACTTCAGTTTGTGCGGTCAACCTATGACCGTGCGATTTCCTCATTGAACGCCGTAAACGACGAAATCGCCGAACTAATCCACAAGGGCTGGGGAAGACTGTGATGAACAGAATTGACAGCCGTGCAGAAACCCGATTTTCCACTTTGTTTCAGTTGCCTAGACAGGCAAAAGGGGGGTTTTGATGGCTCGAAAGAACCTTTTCGAGAGCGTCCTCGGTAAAG
>JAKSDK010000641.1 GCA_022360095.1 Phycisphaerales bacterium | reverse complement strand
CTCTGAAAAAGCCTGTGAAGAAAGACTTGGTCATTCATTGAAGGTGATGCTTCAACAAGATGAAGAACACTTTGAATTTTTGAAGTCAAGAAAAGAGAGCCTTTAAGTGCCGCTATAATCTTATTCGTGTTTTTGCCTGATGGCGCTTCACAGGCTCTTGCTAAAGTGCATGTAAGGTCGTAAATGAATTCACCGCTGTTGTGCTGCTGTTGTTGAGATCGAAGAAGGAATTTCAGGTAAGGTAGTCTCTCATTCAACACTTGGACTACCTGGCTGCTTTCTTTTTCTTTCAACACTTTGGGGTCGAAGGAAGCAACTTTCGCCCGAAACGGTTCCTGAGCAGGAGGACGTGTATTGGTCTGTGATACACCGGGTTTTAAGTTTGTAATACCAGGCCTTGGGGGTCGATGGTCTTGGTTTTTAGCATCTGTGTTATAAAAAAACGTTTCCAGCATAAATTAATGTGCGTATCTAGTTTATCCTATCATACGCGACTACCCAACTGATATCATACTGGTAAGAAATTTTCGAGCAGTTCATTAAAAAAAATACAGATATTGTCATGAGAGCAGTAAGTGTTACAAGGCATTGTTGCAAATGTGTTACTAGTTTTGTACAAAATCAGCCTATGGGAAAATTAATTGGTCCTGCCCCGTATATTTCCCACATAAGTGCTATATTCTTTCGAGTCTTACTGATCGTGGGAATAAATTAACGGATCGAAGTTTCAGAGTTTTTATGGCAAAAGCTAGTCATCCTTTTTTATCTCTTCCGTCCTTGACCTCACGTTGTTTCCTTGTAAAAATGCCTATGTGGTCTTTGCTCTTACCAGAAGGCTTCCCTCTTCCCTTTGATACCATTACATGGCTCTTCTCTTGTTTCAGTGATGATCTTCGCCAGCGTCCCTCGTAACCTTGCTTGCTTTGTTCGTTAGAATGGTTATCTGAAATAACGACACATCGGAGGAAGGACAGAAACGATATATTTTAAATATTATGGGAGAAAGTATTTAGAAATGCAATAATTAATTATTCGTTTCTCAAGTGGCCTTTTCTTCGGGACCTTCTGCAGAGGCTTTTTCCCGATGCAGTGGACAGTTAAATAGGAATTGCTATACAATTTAGGTTAAATAGATTGTTATTAGCTATATCGACCACACAACACTTTCTTCGAATTTGTTGTTTTTATTTGTGGAAAAGAGTAGCTGTTTAGTGTGTTAAATCGACGTCAAAATCAATGTATCTATCCAATAATTGCATGGCAAATAATAGCTAAGACAAAGATGATATTCTTACCATTTGATTGTTTTCCAAATCCTTTGTTATCAGCAGTGGCTCCACTTTCTCCTTCATGGTTTCCTGCTACTGATGCAGTTGGTGTTCCTTCCTGTTGTTCTACAACGGCTGTTTATAACAAATCATTGCATTTAAAACCATTTCAAGCGATTCTTGTTAACATGCTTTAATGCTACTAAATCAAAGTAACTTGGGGGACAGAAGAGGCCATGGCCGCAACTCAACTCATTTCCTATAACGTAATGTATCACCCAAGCATCCCCTTCGTAAAATACAGAGGCTGGTAAGAGTACCCCGCGTGTGTGATTTTTTCGGTAAAGGTTGCTATCTAAGGAACCATAACGATGGCGGAGACCTGAGATAGGTTTTCAATCACTGATATTATGATCTCAAAGAAGTCTAGAGAATCACAATATAGTTTGATGGTGTTACTACCCCAATTCTGTGAATAGTTTTTGTTTGCTGACATTGTAATAGACACTAGTCTACCTCGAAGATTCAATCGCAAATTTTGAAAACAAAATTTGGGTGGTAGTGCTTTCCTATAGGAGACATCACTG
>JAKSDK010001507.1 GCA_022360095.1 Phycisphaerales bacterium | reverse complement strand
GTCCCCAACTACCAGTTTTTTTAGCCACTGATCATGAAAAAGTCAAGAATGGTCATGAAATTTGATTCATATGGCATTTTGATGATTAACGTGGCAATCGTATTTTAATTGTGTTCCATTTATACTGCTACAGTAAGCATAAATTGTCTATGATACTTTTTGCAAAGCCTTGCTCATTTTGACAAGTTCATATTTTGATTCAAAACCCTCTTCAAGTTTTTGGTGTATTTTCCTTCTATATAATTTGCTTAAAATGCTTGTGTTTAAGTGTTCGAATTTAGCCTGAACGACAGGTTCATGAACGTGTGAGAAAATGTAGGTGTTGCAGGTTTTAATCAAGTACAGATTGGGTGAAATCTTACGAGTGTAGAGCGATAACCTTACGATGATAATGTCACAGGACGTAAAACAGAACAATAACGAGAACTTTCTAAGGCTTCACTAAACTCATTAAACATCCTAGAACGGAAATCTAATAACTTTGCCAAATGCTTTAGACATTTTGAAACGAGATTTCAAATGACTTTTTCTAATGCTTTGACTTCTTCTAATGCTCTGGACTAACGCTTTTAAGAGTTTCTATAAAACTTCTAATGGCCACTATAAGGTAAATTTTTCTAAAGGTTTTACTCATGGCTTTGAAAGCTTTCCCAATGCGTTTTAATGCTTAGTTAACAGGTTCATTACGCTTTAAGACGCCAAAATCTCATTGGTTCCGAGCAATCAACTCATAGTACCTCCAACCTTATTGGCCTCAGCAACACACATCCAAACAGACAAAGTCACAAACCCACAAAGATACATACGCTTAGACCACTGACATATGAGCTTTTTTTTTTTCAAAATCGCTCAAAAAAGGGAGAATTCTAAGGCAAGAATGACAGTTTTAAGGGTCCTGGCTGAAATCGTATAATTCTTCCACAAGTAGTACAGTGCAGGGGATAATTGTTTAGTCTGTCCACAGACATCCCCCTCCCCAATTTTTTTCTGAGGGAAGGGGAGCGTCTGTATACAGCAGGCT
>JAKSDK010001557.1 GCA_022360095.1 Phycisphaerales bacterium | reverse complement strand
TTTCTTCTAGACTCCCATGCAACCTTACAATTCCTTTATGTATTCTTGTATTGTATTATATTTTGGCTAAATAAAAATGACATGAACTAAACTAAACTGAACTGAACGCCTTGCTCAAACTTGAAATCTCGGCAACGCGAAACTGCAAACGAGTAACTGCTACCTGCGGTTTGCGGTTGCCTGTTCCTAAAGGTCTCTATTATCGATTTCGCACCTGAGCTACGGAGTAAGAGGTTTCAAGTGGCTCTGTCTTTTCACTTCTTTACCAAATCTTTCGTCTCTTCAGAAAATCTTTTCTCCTGTGCTTGTTTCACCCACAGTTTTCCACCTCTGTCTATTTCGTCCTGGATCAACATAAGTCCTCTCCCAGTAACAACACTTAAACGTTTGCGTTGTTTCTTCACCCTGGCCAATGAGGTATCAAATCGTCCATCCACACTGTGTCTCTTTTAAGTCGGTTCCAGCTAGAGTACTTTAGTGGATTCACAAACGGTTGTGAAACTTCTAATGCAAAGGTTATCTTCGGTTTGACTATCTCAGCAAGACACTTTTTTAAACGCTCCTCACACAATATACCTTTTCCTTAAGGCCAATTGTCTTCACGCTCATACAGGAACTCAGGTCCTCTAAACCAGCGATGCTCTCTTGTCAGCACCTTCACCAGTAGCCCGCGAGTCACATTATCTGCACACTTCAAATTGGTGGCACGGGGACATGTCGCCACTGTCTGGGACTAGACTTCTGATGAATCTCTGAAACCCGGTTGGCAATAGAAGTCTTATATCTTCTCGACTGACCCTGGATCCAGAAATGCCGTCCTTACTGTCTGTCCATAGTGTACAGTTCTCGAAAGGTATCTCTAACAGTTCTGAAACCTTTTATGTCAATCTAAGACCCAACTCTGCCGCCATGAACTCTAACTTCGAAACAGATGTCACTTTCGTAGAAGCGACCTTCGCTTTCGCTGCAATAAATGGCACAGTCACATCTCCATCTTCATATTAATAGACGATATTCGTATTCCCCGACGGCCCTGGGACGAGAGACTTCACAGCATGATTGCGAGGCTAAAGCGGGGAACTTTTTGGCAAAAACACAAACAAACATTGGTTAGTCGCGGCTGA
>JAKSDK010000210.1 GCA_022360095.1 Phycisphaerales bacterium | reverse complement strand
TGTAGGTATTTCAAATTAAGCTGAAATACCACTGCTCTAAGCCAATCAAATCGCGGAAATTTCTCATGTAGTAGTATAAACATTGTAATATCCACACGCTTAATGAGGAATTGTCCGTTTTCATTTTAACCCTTGCAGAATTTGATAGGATTGCACTCACCCCACTTTGATTACTTACCCCTGAAGAATTCCATTGCTCCTCAACCCGGAGGTGATGCTCGATATACCAAGTCAATATATGCATTATTGTCTCATTCTATTGTGCGAAGTTTATTGTGTTATTGTGTAAGGACTAGGGATCATTGTTGTGTTATTTGTGACGTTACTCAAGACTTGCTATTCACTAGGTATATTGTGTACCAGCCCAACCCGGGGGTAATAATATTTAATTCAATACCCAAAACTGCCGCTAATACAGTGGTGAATCCAGGGGAGGGCCCCCCTTATTTTTAGACCAAACTGAGGCCGGAAAGGCCGAAAAAAAATTTTTTGGAAACCGCCCCTCCCCCCCCCCCGCTCTTAACTAAAGGTCTGGATGACCGCCCTCCCCCCTTATCTCAAGGTCTAGATCCGGCACTGTGATATAAGCCCTGGATCGAGGCAGTGAGGGGGTTATATTAAAGCAGCAGTTAACGGTAGCCCAATGAACCACAACATAATACTCTGAAGATTTTGAGGCGTTTTTCCTGGATGAGCTGTAGATCGCGAGGGAAAATAACAACATTTGCAAGTAAGAATTCTCGATCTTACCAAAAGCTTGGAGCTTGCAAATAAACCGGCTTCATGTAAAGCTTTCACTTGATCAACACCAGTCGCCATTGCTAACTTTTCTTTGAGGGGATAACTGAAGAGTTCACTACAACACCACTTGATTAAACAGGCCAGAAATACTAAATTTGGAAGGTAATCTTCTCCAGCCTTCAAAGGTTGTACATTGAGGGACACTCTCGAACATTTGAACCGCGCGGGACGCAGACTGTCAGCAGCATTCTGATATTTCTTATGCGCACGCTTTTTCTCATTGATTAAACTGCTGTCACTGTGGATAGTCGGCGCATATTGTTAAAATGAAAAAGAGCGTGCAAGAGCAGAAAGTGTGAAGAAAATAAGCGTTAAAATTTCATAATGAT
>JAKSDK010000032.1 GCA_022360095.1 Phycisphaerales bacterium | reverse complement strand
ATAGGCATAGGTCGTATCATGGCCCGACGCGCCGGTCGTCCTGGTGACCCGGCCGTCGCCGTCGTAAAACGTCTTGAGCACGATGTCGGCCGTGTTGTCGATGGCGCCGCCGGGGTTGACCTTGCGCCGACTCAGCGTCTGACGGCCCACCGTGTCATATTCGTACACCGTTTGCGCCAGATGCGTTCCACCGCTGGCATAGTTGCTGGCGTCGGTCTGTAGACCGCGGACGTCATAGGTCGTCGTGCTGTAGTGGCCCAGCGCGTCGGTCACCTTCGTCTGACGGCCGTCGTTGTCATACGCAAACGTCGCCGCGTGCCCCTTCGCATCGGTGATCTTCGTCAGAAGACCGTCGTTGTCATACGCATAGGTCGTGGCGTGGCCGTCCGGGTCCGTGACCCTGGTCTGCCGACCCGAGGCATCGTAGGCATAGATCGTCTCGCTGGTCGCGGACGCGCCGACGTAGGTCCGGCTCGTCAACACGCGCCCGTCGTCGTCATAGACCGTCTCGGACAACGCGTCGTTGTTGCCGTCCGCGCCGTTGGGAACGGCCTTCTGCCGGACTCTGGTCACGAGCCCCATGCCATCGTACTCCGTAACGGTGTGGGTCAGGATGGCGTTGTCGCTCCGGTAGCCTTTGACGGCCGTCTGGCGATCGGTCTTGTCGTATTCGTAGACCGTGTAGTGGTTCAGCGCGTCGATGGTCTTGGTCAGACGACGGAAGCCGTCGTATTCGTAGCGCGTCATGTTGCCGTCGGCGTCCTTGGCCGTGACCAGGTTGCTGCGCGTGTCGTAGACGTTGTCCTCCGTGACGTCGGTGCCGGCCGTGCCGCCGAACTTGGTGGTGATGAGCCGGCAACCGTCGTCCATGACGAGCTCTCGGACCGTGCCGTCCGGGTTGGTCTGCTTGGTGAGGCGATCGTTGCAATCGTAATCGTAGACGGAGATCAGGGCTCCGGGAGCGGTTCGCGTGGTGACGTTTCCGTTGGGGTCGTACTCGGTGGTCCAGCTCTGCACGACGGTTTGCCCGTCCATGAGTTCCCGTAACGTCTGGCGCGCATTCGCGTCATACTCATAGCGCATCTCGATGCCCTCGCCGCTGATGCGCTTGGTCAGTCGTCCCCCGTTGTCGTATTGCTGGATGACCTTCCTCCCCTCCGGACTGGTGGTCGTGAGACGCCGGCCAAGCCCGTCGACGACATGGGTGGTTTCCAGCGTGCCGACCCTCTCCGAGGTCAGGAAACCCATCGCGTCATAGGCGTACGACATCGTGATCCCGGCGTCGCTGATCAACTGCGTGATCAAACCCTGGCCGTCATATTCGTACTCGGCCGCCCCGCCTCCGGGCATCGTCCGTTTCGTCAACGATCCGTCGCTGTCGTAATCATAGGTGAAGACCTTGCCCACTTCGTCGGTGTAGGTCGATATGCGGTAGTTTGGAACGGTCTCATAGGTAAACGACGTGGTCAAGGACGTTCCGCCCGCCGTTCGAATGCGGGAGACGAGATTTCGGTCATCGTCGTAGAAACGCTGGTCCGTGGCGCCGTCGGGGGCCGTCACCTTCGTGATTTTCACGGTGCTGTCATACTCGTAATCGTAGGTGATGTTGCTCCCGCCACTCATGACGGCTTCCACCCTGGTCACGGCGGTCTGCTGATCGACGACGAGATTAATGCCATGGTACTTGACGGTGTTTCCTTCTCGATCTACCGACAAATGGGCGACCGATCCTGCGCCGAGCAAATTGTAACGATGCGTCCTGCCCTTGGCGTCCATCGCCCCTTCCACATGTTTTTGGGTGTTGAAAAGAACTTTCCGGGAGTGCCCCTCCGCATCTTTGACGGCCGTCAACAATCGATTCGAATCATACTCGTACTCGACCGTCGGCACGGCGGAGCAGCTTCCGCACCCGGCCCCGTCCACTTTGGTGAGCCAGCAATTGCCGTCATAAACGGCATAGGAGTAGTCGACCGTCCGCCCTGTGTAGTTGTCGTAGATTTTGGTGATGACGTCGCTGACACTATCCCGATCAAGATAAATCTCCTTGGCCGGACTGGACCCCGCGATCGTGATTTTCGTCAGCAGATCCGCGCTGTCATAGGCATAGTCTTCGCCCTGCCCGTATCGATTGCGCGTCCGAGTGACACTCATGTCCAGCTTAGGCGATGGGAACAAGACTTTGTTCCCTTCGAACGTGTAGGTGTAGCCGCTGCTTCTGTCGTAAATGAAATAGGTATAGAGAACGGGCGAAACCGTGGAGTCGCACTCATAGGCGATCGCCAGACCGTCACTGCGAATATGGGCGTTGAACTTGGAATTATGATGAGGTCGCGAGAAAACCAGTCCCTGGCCGCCCAGTTCGACGCACCCGCCGTATCCCAACTGTTCACATTCATCAAGCGGGCCGGTTTGTCCGACTTCGACAAAACTGGTCGACAGATTGCTAAACCACCGCGCCCCGAAATCTCCGTTGGTCGTGTGCTGATATTGATCCCCCATGTAGGTTCGATAGACGGAGACATGCGTCTTATGATGCGGCCAGGTCAGATCGGTCATGCCGTAGATGACGTTGCCAACGGGCAGCGTGGGGAGAGGTCCGTTCGGCGTGTTGGTCCAGAGTCCGCCGGTCGAATAACCCGTCTCCAGTCCGCCGAGGTCACAGCCGGTGGTTTTGAGCGGCCACTGGATCTGAAAATCCGAGGTCTCCGTGAAACTCAGCCTGTGGCAGACTTTCGGACCCTGTTCGCAGGATTCGCCGCCGACGCCGCAAACGCAGGGACCGTTCCCAATGACGGACGTGCAGCCTCCGCAGGCGCCTTTTACACTGTAATAGCAAGCCTGCGGGTCACCCCCCGACACCGACCCAGGTCCGTCATTGCAGCTACAGCTCTCTCCAAGTGTCTTCGCAGAAGCCACAAGCAAAACCGTAATCCAAACCCCGATGCTCAACATGAACCATTTTTGTCGTAACATCGATTTCTCCATCTCAAATTGCTGCGAAGAACTGTTCGTCCAAGTAACGATCATTCCTGATGGGCCTCAGCCATGACCCGGAGGGCCGTTCGGTCACCATCATTACGGTGCAACGCCATTCGCGCAGCGGTCAATTCCTTCCTGGCTTCCGGAGCAAGGGGCGAATCGCTGTACTCTCTGATGATGCGCTGAAAGGAATCTGCAGCGTTCTTATGCTCATTGAGTTTTGCATAAGAAAGGCCGATGTACAGCAACGCCTCGGCGGCAGCATGCCCTGTCAGCAAATCACCTTGCAGGCGCTCGTAGACCGCAATGCTGGTTCGGTAATGTCCCCGTCGCCACAGATGGCGAGCAACCGTCGCGCCTCCCAATCCTGCCCGCTCAGGACCTTCTTGATCCTCGACGTCTTCGAGAAAGGCCTCGAACTCCAGCATCGCGACGTCGGTCTCACCGCGTCTGCTCAGCCCGTAGATCAACGCCTTTCGGGCTCTGACTCGTTTTTCGAAGTCACCTTGGGCGTTCTGAACGTCGGCCATCAAACGGGAAACAGCCTCTGCCTTCGATAGCGTCGTCCTCGGTTCCGTTCTCTCAGGAAGACCAGGTGTTTTTGTTGCTGCAAGTGATGCGACTGCCTCTCCTTGTTTGCCTACTGAAACAACCTCTTTTGCTGGCAGTTCGCGTCTTGGCTCTTGACGACACGCAACACTGGCCATGATCAACAGTCCCGCCAGACCGAAGCTGATAAGTATTAACCGACGATATCGTGAAAACATAAATCATCTCCTGTTACATGTTCTTGCTGACGCCTTTGCGACTCACGGACAGAGGCCATCTTCAACACCCATGACGCGCGACAGGTTGTCGATCAGGGCGGTCAGGTGCGCGTCCCGGGCGTTTTCCTGGGCCGTCGTCAAAACCGACGCCAACTCGGTCTCGAAGTCGTCGAACGCCTGCTTGGCCGACGGCAGGTCCTTACGGTCCTTGT
>JAKSDK010001839.1 GCA_022360095.1 Phycisphaerales bacterium | reverse complement strand
TACAATCCTTTTCATGAATACGATCAAGAAGTCGTCGAGTTTTTCAACACCATTTCTTACCTTGGTGGTAAACGTACCACTTGTTTCATTCGAGGTCCAATGAACTTAGGTGATGGCCGTAACAGCCATGCAACTTTAGTAAAGAGAAAAATAAACCTTGGAGGAACTTCTTAAACAGTTTATGCCAAATATCAGGCGGGATACAGACCAGACTCGGGGATCATCAAACCCTTGTCACTTGGACATATTGAGCTTCTAAAAAATTCTCAAGCTAAGACTGTTATTGAAACATCAAAGCTCACTGTATTTCCCTGTGCCCTAGTCAACGATGGGACAGCTCTGAAACTGGCAATCGAATTCAATTCTCGACTGAAAGAAAATGTTGGGTTGAAAACAACAGTAGACATAATTTACTATGTTAAAGCCAATCCTTCACCCTCCCCCGAGTTTCCACGAGAGAACATTGTTACAGAAGCAGTCGTCTAGTCACTAACATCATTAGACAACTTCTGCTCTCTCCCTGTTGCTATAGACTACACTACTCAGAGAGCGAAAACGTGAGAAGCTGTGGCCGAGTTATTTGAAAATCACATCAAAAGTCTCCAAGCATGTGAATCATGCCAAAACACCTGAGATCAGCGTCATATTCTAAAATATGAACAAATGCACTGTAGCAGCTATTGCGAAGTGTGCTATCAATCAAAGGCGGTTTGTGAACAATGTAAGTTATTCGGACAAGTAAGCCACCTTCCATCTTTACAGTTCTGTGATTCCTGCAATGACAAAGATGTCCCTTTTTCCCACCGTGTCGTGATGATTGTTTGTAGTGACTGTGAAACAGGCAACAAAACAGCTTTCAAGACCTTAAAAGCGAAACTTGAGGCAGATGCTGTAGATCCCAACCTAGCGTTTTTGCCTGTTTTGCCTGATTGTCCTTATGTTCGGAAAAGTATAAAATCTGCATTTTCTAATTGGTGGCTGAAATGTTGTGGCGAATGAATAAACTCGGCTCTCGTTAGAACTTTGAGAAACCGCTCCGATAGAACCACTAAAGACAAATTCAAGAGACTAATTCCAAAAAATGACCATGTCAAGAACAAGGACAGGCAAGATCCATCTGCTGTCCTTACCCTAAGTAATAGCAAGTTGACAGATGAGTTAAGGAAAACTGGTTATGTCTGCCATACAATAATACCCGAGTTGGACAAGTTCTCTCCCAGCAATCAAGTTGGTATGCACACATCGCCTATC
>JAKSDK010001618.1 GCA_022360095.1 Phycisphaerales bacterium | reverse complement strand
CTGAGACAAAAGTAACTAACAGACATTGTGTCCCCTCTAATGGTAATTACCTATAAATGCAAAGACATTTACGGCGCAAAGGGAGTGCCAGATGAACCTCAGCAAACGTGAAGATTTTGCTAATGGTGATCGATCGCATCACAAACATGACGCTAATAGAGATCGAAGAACATTGCTCTTTATGGAAAGTGGAGAATACTTGAAAGTAGGCTAGGGGAAGTGTCAGGTCGCATTCATTCATGATGAGCCTTGATCCCGAGAAAAATGAGTTCTTAATCTCTCCTCAGTTATCTTAATTGAAGAGTGGCAGATCTCACAGTTTTCTCTCCAAGAATCTCATTCAGTGGAAGAAGACGCCTGATAGTAAAAGAATCAACTTGGGATGTGCAAGAATTCTTTGTTTTTGAAGGTACAAAAGTTAAAGTTGACAAGGGCACTATTACTTGGAGTATCTATAGTTTTCTTGCGGGCCACTTGAGAGCCTTGCAAACTGGCTGGAAGAATGGTCAGCATAAGTTTCCTGTTCCTCATTTCATTGACTCTAACGCCGATACATTATTAGCATTAGTGATCAAATCGACACTAATCTGTAAAGCGTACACGTAACGAACTAGCCTGTAGAATTCATGGTTTTTTAGAGAGGAAGATAGAGTTTTTGCCACACCAAAAGGTTCAAAATGAGCAGCTCAATGAAATACAATGCCAAACATTGACGGGAACGAAAAGCACCAAAACAGTTCGCTGACCGGAGCAAACAGTTAAGACTGCACCTGAAACAGCACCATTAACAAGTCAGTGGACGGAGAGAGACTCGTTGCTCGCGTTCTGAGTAATGTTCGTGCTGGTCATGACTCAGAGCTTCAATCCGGCAGTGATTCACAGGTGGATTCAAAAGACGATGCGCACCACTCGGTCTGTTCTGAAATGGTTAGCTTTCTCACTGCTTAGTTTTGAGGTAATATACCAGATGCGGTTGTCGAAAAACGTCACACGACAACATAATAAGAGAACACGCCAATGTAATTAGAGGAAAGGGGGCTTGATCATAATTTTTAAGTAACCAGGAGGGGAGTCAGAGCTAACTTACCTTTTTTGGGGGAGGGAGCGCTGCATTATATTACCCTACCCTACCCTACCCTCAGTTTCAAGCCCCCTATTGCACAGCCCAGCCAGGAATCGTTCAGCTAAAACGACATTTCATTTCAACTTCGTTCAAACTGTGAAATACATGTTATGCATGCATGTGCGTGAGCTACTATTTAGACGCGTACCCCCCTCTATTTAACATCCAATGACAATTGCACAGTTT
>JAKSDK010000843.1 GCA_022360095.1 Phycisphaerales bacterium | reverse complement strand
CTGCACGTGCAAAGTTGCTTTTGCTAATTAGACCTATATTGTCGTTTTTCACCTTTTTCCGGCGTTGCACGCCTTCGCCTCTTAGCATTACAACATTTTATATTTTGTTTGAACAAACTATGAATATTCTCGAGAGCTTCGCTTTTAGCCCTGGCTAAATCTATATATTAAGTATATTTCGAGAGATTCGCTTTTAGCCCTTCCTAAATCTATATAATATATTGTTCCGTAACAGATAGTTTTTTTTTTTCTATCAGCCTCAAAATTTTACTTTTTCCTTCACAACATAAATATATCCACCCCTATTTTTCTCCCTTAAAAATATTCTAAACTTATTAAAAAAAATTCTTAAACCTCATTTGTGCTGGGGACTACAACCTAACCGAAGCTTTTTTTAGATCGAATAAATTCTAGTCGAGGTTTTAAGGAGAAATTGTGAAAATAGATACAATTCAAGACATTTCACTGTAATTTCACCTGAAATTTAATTAATTAATTTTATTAACTCATTTTGCAGATGACTGTACGTAGCCTTATGAATAGTACATTATCCTGCCGGTTTGCTTCATTAGCATGAACATGAAGGTATGGGATAACCACCCCAGACTCCCTTCAGCTAAGTTAGACTAACCCTACGGGATCCTCATCCCCCTAACATAACCACCCCAATCCTTAACTTAAATCCGCACCCAATGCTTTCCAAACCTAACCATGTTGCAAAAGGAATAAAAGAGACACATATGGTCACGCAATACTATGATTTAATACGAAAAAAAAGCAGTACACAATAAAGGAGGCTTGGGTAAAACCCAGGACCGTTCCATTAAGTCCGATGAAATTCCAGCTAGAGTGTCGCTTACACCACATGGATGCAGAACCGGATTTAATTTTATATAATGGTGAGCTGAGGACGAAGTCTTCCAACCGACATGATCCATGATCCCTCCTAAGTCAGCCCCAGCCACAGCCAATGAAATCGCGCATCGTCATCTCAAGCCATGCAAGACGTCATGCAAAGTGATCCGACGGTTCGTAAAGATACGCAATAGTTACTGGGTATAAGACGCAAGTCTAGCCTGTGCTGCACTTGAATCAAAAGAAGATGGCAGAATTTCACGCGGTGGATTAACAGGAAAAAATAAGTGTTAACCTTACCTAACCGGGGCCCCGATCAAATCACAAATTCGAATGTACGTTTCAATAACAGCAACGGGGCACAATGAAGCCTCTCTGTGACGCTTAATGGCAAATAGATTGGAAGCACCATCGCCGGAGGAGAGATTTCGTTAGGATG
>JAKSDK010001714.1 GCA_022360095.1 Phycisphaerales bacterium | reverse complement strand
GATATTGTAAATACTCAAATTGATTAGTGCCCTCCTTCGAATTATTAGCGGCTTTAGCGCGCCACTGTAAGGGTAAAAAAAGTCAGTTATTTAACTAGGTGCCCCTTTCAAATTAGCACTGCTGAACCCTTCTCCAAGAGAGAGAAAAATCACGATTATTGCGGGCGACAAGAGGATCCCGCAATCCTAATCTCCAGCTTGTTATTACGCATGCGTCGCATGTATGTAGCCAGCATTCGTTTGGACTTCCAATGAGATTGATCATGAATGGAATGGAAGGGCTTCCCGGTTGCCGTCCTTGGCTGGTTATGAAGAATAAGCCGAGGGATTTGAGTCAATCAGAATTTTTTGAATGAATAATAATTATGTTATTTGATGCCTAGCGCTTCGAGGTTTGGACAGTTTTCAAATATAATACGCGAGAACAAATCTCTGGCTTTCAGCTTACCTGGTGCCTGAGTTAGAAACTGTGCAATGGATGATTTGTTGCTTAAAATCGGCTCTTTCCTGAACCCATCGAAAAATACAGTGTTACCGTCTTGCCTCTTTGTTTTACGCTCAGACAAGTAAACGTCTAATGCAAAATTCGTCAAATTGCTAAAATTTACGACTTCCGACGACATTTTGGGCAAAAATACTCTTATTTTGATCTAATGTGTAAATATATTGCGATAATACGAATCTTTTTTGATTTTTCCATACATTTCTTCTAAATTCAGTATACGGCACTGATGAATTGTTACGGTTTGTATGGACTATCTGTGCTGTTTTTGCCTGTTTTTGATAACCTTAAGACAAGTACACATTTTGAACTCTGATGCACTCGGCGGAAACATCATGAAATTTGTGGGTTGGAAAAATTTTATTATGGATATAATAACCCGTTTCCTTTTCTCCTGTTTTCTCGGAATTTCTATAGCCGTTGCCGACTTGCCAAGAATCATAAACATTACTAAACCACACCTCCTAAAACTTGGAGCAAATGTGACCCTCAGTTGTGTTGCCAATGGGCTATCTCTTCTTAATGTCACATGGTACAAGGGTGGAAAGGTCATGAGTCACCATCATGGCAACCGTACTTCAAAAGCGGTGCTTACGTTGTATAACATCACCAGAGAAGACTGGGGAGGGTACGTTTGTGTCGCCAAAAACTCCGTTGGTGAAGATTCGAAAACTGTTTTCATCAGAAGTGAGTATTTTTTTTAGGGTACATTCAAAATATTGATTTCTGTGTCAACCATGCCTCTTTCCAAGTAAAGGATGAATATGGTACTGTTTGTGTATTGAGTATACAAAGAATTTCTTAATAGCATGGTGAAGGGGGGG
>JAKSDK010000389.1 GCA_022360095.1 Phycisphaerales bacterium | reverse complement strand
ACTTTGATCAGGCTGTATTATTTTGCTGTTTTCTTGGAAATTATTGCTGCAAGAAAGGCGGCACAATATTGGCTTGTTAACAGGATGTTAGTTTAAGTTGGTAACAGTAAGATGGAGGCTAAGTTAGTCAACTGTTCTTCTATTTTGTTTCTTTATCAGATAAAAGGGAAAGACATGTTGTTATCACATGTGTTGCATGTAGGACAGTGAGAAGATACCTCTGTAGAGCTGACCATGTCTTGTGGAGCGAGAAAGCAAATGATGACAAGAATAAAAAAGACCAGAAAGAAGGCATGGATGTAAATTTGCAAGAACATTGTAAACAAAAGCAAGAGAATAGCTCACAGAAATGAATGATTCAAAACAGAAAGTGAGTTGTACCAATAAAAACATGACTGTGTGAATTATATTAGATATCGCATATCACAGTCAAACTTCTGTTAAGCTCAGCTCTCTGTTAAGATGCCACCCACTGTTAAGTAAAATTCCTGGAGTTTGCCTCTGGTATCCAGTGTAAGCGCTCCTTCTCTAGACTTGCCAGTTGGCTTGTCTTCACCCAGTCAGATAGCCCATTCATGACAGTGCAAAACCAAAGCAAGAGAGCAAGAGGGAGCATGAAGCGTAAGAAAGAAACAAAATTTTCTCTTTTCCCCTCCCCCACCCATTGCACTTGCGGTCCATAAATCTCCTGCGGTTATTTTTATAACCTGCGCTTGAAAGTCTGTAAAGAGAATAAAGAGGGTCTGTGAGCAGGCTACTAGTTGGATAACAGTGTGATGTTTGTACACTGCTGAAAGACTGACATCTCCCTGATGCAGACATAATTGACTGATCATCAGGCTCTTTATATAAAAAGCCATTTCATTGACACATTAATGTGCAGTGACTGGTTGACTATTTAATTGTGAGCTAATTTCAAAAGTTGCAAGGTGTGATGTGTGCGACTTGTTATTGTCATATCAGTACAAAACAAAGAGGAGAGTCAAGTTTGTTTGTGTATAAATAAAGCAAATAAATTTATTAAGATTATTGTTATTTTTTGATAATTATTACTATAATAATATTACATCTTCAATAAAATTT
>JAKSDK010001402.1 GCA_022360095.1 Phycisphaerales bacterium | reverse complement strand
TAGCATGGGCAGTCAAGATTCGTTTGTTGTGGTTGTCGATGATTTGTTTTGCGTTGTTCATGCAGCTGTAACTGATCTTGATGGTGTTTCTGTTAAAGATTTTGCGTAGCTTATAAATATTGCCGAATGACGGATATGAATGCCCAAAAGTGTTATTGATTGTTGATTAAAATGCAAAAATCGTAATTGAATCTGATTTATGCGCTAGTTATGTTTGTATTTTCTCGCTAATGAGTGTGTCTTCGCACAATTGGTCGCCGTTTCACGCAAATGATTGCGTCAGTATTTTTCTCTCAATGAACAACAAAAGGTGTATTTGGTGTAATAGCAGACCTTTCTTGCATTCCTTACTTGTGGGCAAATACATTTAAAATTAAAGCGTATTCAATGCATAGCATGGATGATAATGTTTTATTTTGTCATTGCGAGCCTCGAGTAAGTCCCTTTGTTCAGAGGAATGCGGAAACGGTCTATAGCCCAGTTTCGAAGACACTGAGAAGATTTGTCAGTAGACTGAATCATTTTAGGCTGAGTATCCACCAACTTAGGTAAGATGTCCTTTAAATTATCCGCCCCAAACATCTGGGAGAATGTACCGCTTGGCCTCAAGTGTCTGCCATATCGTAAGAAAGTTTAAGAAAGAATGGAAGTTCTATCCTCTAATCAATCAAATCTGATCTTAGCCTTGCTAATATGTTCTATCACTTCTATTATTTGAGATTTTATTTCCTCTCTTGCTGCTGCCGATTATCTGAACATGACCCGCCGTGTCCAACAAGAAAGCTCTTGCTACTTTGGTCACTCTACACAGAGTTAATGTTTTTAGCTTGATGATTGTTTATCAGCTACTTATGTTCTCCTACTTACGTACACTAGTGTAAATGCCTTATATATATAGTGTGAAATAAAGAAACAAAGAATAAAAGATAGAAAGAAGTTTAATGTGAATTTGATTCTTTTCTAGCCATTTCGTTACAAGAAAATCCCCAGATTAAGTCCCTTTCTTAATTTTCCGATTAATATTAATGTTAAAAAGCCAAAACGGAAACAAACACAAACAAAATTCTATCTAGTTCCAGAAAATCATTGGAC
>JAKSDK010001401.1 GCA_022360095.1 Phycisphaerales bacterium | reverse complement strand
GTGTCGAATTGCACTATGGGACTATTTGGGTCCAGTTTCCTGCTCTACTTCATAATAGCGAATGAAGGAAGTTATAGTGACCCCTAAAACAGGCCCACAGTGGATTTCGCCCAATACGGACTCAGATTCGCAGTCAGCCTCAAAGTTGCCACTCTACATAGTCAGAGTCAGTTCTATCAGGCCTTGTCTGGACGTATCCGTTTTGATCCGAAAATTCACATTTTTCTGTGTATGCCTTGCGTTCTCGAGTTTTGGAAATAAGAGTTATCGAAAAAAGAGATTTTCCAACAACTCCTGATAGTATAGATTTCAGGTGAACGAAAAGTTTCACCGCGCACTTAAGTACACCTTTATAGCTATGTTTGAAAATAAATTTATTTTTTTGATGTATTCAATATACTTGAAATGCTAAGGGATTACTAGTAGATTGAGTTTATACAATATATGATGTTGGAAGTTTTTTAGCCGTCTGAGAGATGTATTCGTCTTTCTTCGCTCTTTTCTCAGCGTGTGAAACAGGAGCCGAATAAGGCGTCTGCGCATGCTCTTGCAGGCTGGGAGTACAATTTTAAAAAAAGGAAAAAGAACCAAGCTAAAACAACCCAAAAAACAAACCTACAATACTGAGAGTGAGATTTAAGTTTTTTTCTCAGTCGCTTTTTCTTAGCTTACACCCGCTATCTACGCTTTGTTGTGAATGACTTTACTTTGCATGAATTTTGATTATTATGTGGAACTGGATCGAACTGTGCCATCTGCTGTTCAATTAACCACATTTTAAAAAGGGTAATTTTATCATGCAAATCAAAGTTAATTAACCTATAATGAAAATTGAAGTAATGCCTTCTATGGTTGTAAATTTAAGTCTATAAAAATAATTTAAAAGTAGATCCGTCACTTAGTTTCTCGACTTAACTATCCGTTTGGCCTTTGTCTGAAGCGACTCTCTGTTTTTGTGTCTTTGTTTTTATCGAAATTTCTTACCAAAAACAAAATTATCAGGTCTAAACAGCTGGCCAAATACTCCAGCTTTGACCGAATCCATGGTTCCTGGCTCCAAATCGACGAGGACGGCGCGGGGGACATACTTTTTTCCTACAAATTG
>JAKSDK010000462.1 GCA_022360095.1 Phycisphaerales bacterium | reverse complement strand
CCCCTTGATAATTGTTGTTTACTGTTTATTTAAATTATTGCTTCTACTCAGTTTCATGCCAGTGTTATCCATAAGAATTATTCTGGATAGTTTTTATCTGCTTAGTTTCTATTCTGAGAAATTCTCACCTTGAATTTCCCATTTGCCATTTGCCATAAATGTGACTCTTAATTATCTCTTTAATATGTGCCATCAAACGGGGTGTAGTTTTTAGAGGTCATAAGTCTTAAATAGGTATACAATTTTGCTATTTGGTTCCTTAACTGAACAGGTGTCCAGTCTTGCTGGACTGTATGACTTCATGCCTTAAAAAACAGGGTGTACACCTTGGTGGTACTTCGTCCATATGCCTGGTATGATCTGTGATTATTATGGAATAAGGCTCATTGACTCCAAATTAACCCTTCCAACGCCAGAGTGAACAATAATAATGAGTTTTGCAGTGGCTCTAACTTACGAGTGTAAGGACAAAATCCAAAGGAGTGACCATTCAAATGAAACCTCTCTACCAGTACTTTCACATGGTACTATTTGTTTTTCGAAATTTTACAAAATGCAATTTGGGAATTTTTGCTGAATTTTGCCTTTGGCCACTCTTGGCAGTGAAATGGTTATAGAAGCAAAGTAGATGGATCACAAAAGAAAGATCTCTTATCTTAGACAGCTTAAAGCCCCATTTACAGTAGAGGAAAAAATGGGTCCAGACCAACAAAAAAGTTGGTATGCACTAGATATTATTTTTGCTGTGTAAACCTTTCATACCATGTTTCCATGATATAGATCCGGAATCGGTTTTTTCTGGTTTTGGGGCCATAGGCGGCTATGGTTCCAAAGCTGAAAAAAATGAGTTTGGACCCCTTTTGCTGTTCGAAATTGCAGTGTAAATGCATCTTTGTTCCGTACCATCTTCTTCATGTGAGCCTGCCGCACTTTACAGTGGTTTTGTGCATGTGTACTATTGTATTTTTTCAATCATTATAAGCCACACCTGATTGTTACCCACGTAAACAATTGGTCCGGATCACTTCTTAATGGGTCCCCACCCAGTTTTTTTTGTAGTGTAAATGAGACTTCAGAGTTAGTAGCATTCAGTAACACACCCCCACCCACCCACTCTGAATGCTACCCTGACTGTGACATGTTTCACATAAAAGTATCATTCAAGTCACTAGAAAAGGTCAAACATTTTTACCTCTCCAAATGCATCCAAATAAAAGCAATCTTGATATTTGTTATGAAACCAGGTACAAGCTCCTGAGAGCCACAGAGAAGCCAGAATTAGGTCTGCTAGGGCCAGGTGAAACAACGGATGAACCTACAGTAATAAAAACATTAAGAAATAACTCTATGTT
>JAKSDK010000333.1 GCA_022360095.1 Phycisphaerales bacterium | reverse complement strand
CGGCAGTTGCTGACGGAGGACACCATTGAAAACAACAAGGCGGGCATTCGAAAGATTTTCGATCGGTTCCTGACATTCGGAGACGCAGCACCACATGCCATCATGGAAGACAATGCCAATTGGCTTCTGTCTCTGAAGTACATCGATTTCCTCCGGGATGTCGGGCGGCATTTTTCCGTCAACCAGATGATCCAGCGGGACTCCGTCAAATTGCGCCTGGATCGGGCGCAGCACCTCTCGCTGCTGGAATTCAACTATATGGTGCTGCAGGCCTATGATTTTGCTGAACTGCAGCGCCGTCACGGCGTTCGGCTGCAGATGGGCGGTTCGGACCAGTGGGGCAACATCGTCTCCGGAATTGATCTGGGACGGCGCCTGAACGAGATTGACCTGTTTGCGCTGACAACTCCTCTTCTTACAACGGCCTCCGGTGCCAAAATGGGCAAGACCGCAGCCGGCGCCGTCTGGCTGAATGCGGACCAGCTTTCGCCCTATGAGTACTGGCAATACTGGCGGAACACCGAAGATGCTGATGTCGGGCGTTTTCTGAAACTGTTCACGACACTACCGATGGATGAAATCGCCCGACTGGAAACTCTGGAACGCGCGGACATCAACGATGCCAAAAAAATTCTCGCAACCGAAGCCACCGGCATGGCGCATGGCCGCGATGCTGCGGAGAAGGCCCAGCAAATCTCGCAACAGGCATTTGAGGAAGGAAATCTTGCGGCGGATCTTCCCTCTCACGACATAGAAAAGAACGCTCTTGACCAGGGCATTGGTCTCCTTAGCGCCTTTGTTGCCGCAGGACTTTGCTCATCCAACGGCGAAGCGCGGCGCAGTGTTAAAGGCGGGGCAATCCGGATCAACGACAGGCAGGAACAGAATGAAAAGCGGGTCCTGACGGTCGAAGACCTGACCGGCGAGGGAGTCATCAAGCTGTCGCTGGGCAAGAAAAAACACGTTCTTCTGAAACCTCGATAGAGCCTGCATTCTCAAGCCCGACCTATCTGTATTCAAAAATTCTCCTGAAAATACCCGGCGCGATGGCCGACACCGGATTGATCCGCAGCTGCGGATCGTCCAGCGAACCGGTCAGCGCAAACGTGACGCCGAACAGACCACCATTTCTCCCGCCACCGACAATCTGACCAATGACAGGCAGCTTTCCGAACAGGCTGTTTACGGCATATATTGGAACAAAAGTGCCGCTGAGCCTGATGCTCCTGGCGGCAAGGTCCAGCTCACCGCTGGCCGTCCCCCCCAGGACAGGTCCCTTAAGAATCGCATCATTGACGACGAGAAGGTCGTCTCGCAGATTGAAGTCCATTTCCATAATCGTGAAATCGGCTGTCCCCGTTTCGGCGGCCCGCTGAATAATAATTTCCGTCCCGCGAATTGTCTTCTCTTCGCGCCTCTGACGTCCGACCAGCTGCGGCGCACTTTTCCGATGGG
>JAKSDK010001352.1 GCA_022360095.1 Phycisphaerales bacterium | reverse complement strand
TGGTTTGTGCTGGCTTAGCCAGACTTTTTCAGGTCGTACTTTGTTGCTGTGCGGCCAAACTTCAGTAATAACCCACAATCCCTTGCTTTATTTTCAGCATTGAGTATTCCTATGGTAAAATAGTGGCTAAACTTTAATGCAACCCAAAACATTTTGGGAGAAGACAGCATTTAGATGTACTTAGCTTAAACTTAATTGCAATAACGCATTGGTAGAATGAATGATTTTCTCCGTTGTAGGCCCCCTTGGTAGTTAAAACAATCTTGTCATGCATTGCGTATCTTGCAGGACTCCCCTTGGTTACTGACACTGTATTGAAATGGTACAGCGATAGCGTTAATGATTTTTCTCTTGCAGGACTCCCGTTGGCAGCTCTTGACCTCTCAGATTATATTCACATCACAGATAATGGCGTTTACTCAATAGCACACATGACAAGGTAAAAACATTTGTTATTCCATATTTTGAAGAACCCTGCGAGTAGAGACTACTCTTTTCAATAGAATTATCGCAAAGAAATATCCCTTGGTCGAAGGGTAGTATTAAAGAGCACAGGTAACCCCACGCTCACTGTTTGTGTCATGTACCGGTTTCATATGGGTAAATATGGACAACATGTGGGACGAAGTTTAGGTCTGGAAATTTGCTAGAAAATGGAATAAAAATCGATAAAACTTACCATGTGGTGAGTTGTTATTGTCCTTAATATGCACACGAAGTTTCAGGAAAAATAGTCTCCCTCACCTTTCCTTCATAGTTTTGGAGACTATACTAAACTTCGCCCCGTATATTCTCTATATTTACCCATACGAAACCCGTACGTGACACAAACAGTGAGCCTGAGTAACCTGTGTTAAAGAGTGGCTGTGAAGTGTATTTGAGCAGTTTAAAAGAGCTGTGTCACGAATTCTATCAAAATTCTAACTGTAGGAACTGCCACCAAATTGAGTGAAACATAAAAATAATCGCTCAAAATATTAAAAGAAGGTATTAATAACACAGCAAATACAAACGTAGGCACGGATGGACAAACTGGAAGAAGATCAAAACGGACTAAAATTTCTGGCTTTTGAAGACTTCTCAGCCTAACAGTTTTGGAGACCATATTACCCATATGAAACCCATACGTGACACAAACAGTGAGCCTGGGTTATCTGTGTTAAAGAGCGGTGGTGAAGTGTATTTGAGCAGTTTAAAGGAGCTGTGTCTTGAATTTTGGAGTCAAAATTCTAACTATAGGAACTGTCACCAAATTGGGTGAAACATAAAAGTAATCGCTTAAAATATTAAAAGAAGGTATTAATAACAC
>JAKSDK010001113.1 GCA_022360095.1 Phycisphaerales bacterium | reverse complement strand
TTTGAAGCTTCAGTGTGACTTTCGCGAAGTCTTGCTGACAAGTCCACCTTGAAATTTTTCTCGAGCGCGAAGCGCGAGCTGGAGATTTTTGATGTTTTCTGCACTGGAACCGGAAATGAGAAGCGAAGGACTTTGAGAAAGTTTAACTTTTGCGTTGCTTTGCTAATTTGCAGCGTGCAAAGAAAGTAGTGTCCGATAGCCCGGGGCTAGTGGATTTTGCTATCGGGCTAGTGAATTCTGTTTTTAACTTGCCCGACAGGCAAGTAATGTTTTTTGAGGAATTCGATTAACAGAAGAACTGTGAAATCAAGTCTGCTAGTCAAAAAGGTTTTGGGGCTAGTTGAAATGACATCTGGGCTAGTAAATGCTAGCTTTAGCTTGCCCGAATGGCAAGCTGTAAAACTGATTTTCTTTGCACCCTGATTAAAAGTTTTGGTCCATGTAAAGTTGCTGGTGGAATCCAGAATCCCATGCATTGGACTCTGAAATTCAGCTCAAGGAATCCGAAATCCCACTAATGATTGGAATCTGAATTCTGAGTTCCACTGAAGAAGAATCCAGAGTTCAGTACCTGGAATCCCCAATCCACAGTTTGGAATCAAGAACCCAAAACTGTGTGTGATTGGCTTCACAGGGTGAAAAGTTGAAGTAATCTTTAGGGGTAAAACCTTAATGCTGAAAGGAATTTATGGGAAAATATAGATTTCTGCTCTAGTTAAGACCTTGAACTGTAGCTTGTCCAACAGTGCAGTGCAGTATTAAACGCATCAGCCCATATCCTCCTGTTACAATATCACTCAAATGTAAGTTGACAGTCCCTCACATCTTGATCCTTGAGATTCAATTCTTGATAATTTCTCAAAATTTTTGAGAATTAAATATTGAGTGAAGGTACTGCATCATATCTGACAAAAATTATAATTATGTGCATTTAAAGCATATTTTCAGTACTTAATTCTTTGTCATACTATAAAGCTTGCATTTCTCATTCATGAAGCCCTCTTACTTAATTCTTTGTCACACTATAAAGCTTGCATTTCTCATTCATGAAGCCCTCTTTTTCCCAGGTTGTAGAATC
>JAKSDK010000376.1 GCA_022360095.1 Phycisphaerales bacterium | reverse complement strand
CGTTGATAACGCCGCAAAACAGACCGATCGCGATCGCCGAAACGAAGGTGGCTGACAGGCTGTTGGTGTTGCTTAATGTGAAACCGAGGGTCATGGCTGCCAGCGATGCAATGCCGGCCAGGGACAGGTCAAACTTCTTCACAACGATAACGAATGTAAGACCGATGGAGACGATGCCGATGATGGCCATCGCACGCAACATTGCGAGAAAATTGTTCACGGTCAGATAGACCGGTGTGAGTGCCTGAAACAAAATGCCGATCAATACGACAAGCCCGACAAGCACAATCGAACGGACGATGACAGGCGAAAGACCTCGTGTCACTCTTGCTCACTCCCCATAATGCCAAGGCGCAGAACCTGGTCTCGCGTCACCGCATAGGAGGGCTCCAGGACAAGATTGCCTCGATACATCGCACCGATACAATCGGCAGCACCGAAGGCTTCATCGCAATCTGAAGACATGACGATCACTGCCGCCTCCTTGCTCAACTCGCGCATAAGCGCATACACCTTGGCTCGGGCGCCAATATCCACACCGACCGTTGGCTCCACGAAAATGTAAACGTCGGCCTGGCTATAGAGACCCTTCGCGACAACGATCTTCTGCTGATTGCCACCGCTGAAATCCGCTGCCGGCCTGTTCAAAGCCGGCGGTGTCAAATCTACCTTCCGCGCAAGGCCCGCAACGTCCTTACTGTTGCGTCCGAAATTCAGCAATCCACCGAGCTTTGAGGCCCGGTCGAGATTGGCGAGGGTCGTGTTGAAGACCACGTTGTCGGGCATCACCAGACCTTCCGTGCGGCGGTCGCCAGGCAGAAGAAAAATCCCCTTCCTCAGCGCAACATCGGGAGTGTCGACCCTTATCGGCTCTCCGTTCAATTGGATCTGCCCACCGCTGATGGGAAGCGCACCGAAAATGGATTTTGCAAGTTCGTCAATGCCTGACCCCACCAGGCCGAAGAGGCCAAGAATCTCTCCCTTGCGAGCGGTCAGACTTACATCGTTGAAGCCCTGGCCCGACAGGTTATGCAAGTCGAGGACGGCTTTGCCTTCAGGCGCCTT
>JAKSDK010000981.1 GCA_022360095.1 Phycisphaerales bacterium | reverse complement strand
TTCTCGACTTGAAAAAGTGGTGAGTATTGGACAACCCTCATACCTTGCAAAGCTTAGGGAATAAGCTTCTCCCCCCTCCTAAAAAAATGAAGGAAGAATAATCACTTGGGCAGGATTCAAACCTGGGATTGCTGGCATGCAAGGCCAATGTTACTCTGCAAGCCCATGAAGAACTACATTGAGCCCAGTAATAAGAGCAAATCAGAATTACATAGTTTTCTGATTGGCTTTGAAACAGTTGGTCTTGAGACATTGTTTGATATAAATTTGTCCGTGTCTGAAAAAATCCTGCATGCTCTCAGACATGAGGACTAGACAGATCAAATATTAAAGATTATCATTCTGAAGCTGAAGATTTGAAAACCACATTATAAAGGAATACAACTCATCCTTTGCCAGGCAGAGTCTCTGGCTTGTCTAACTACAATTTATTGTGGCTTGGTCCGAAATGTGTCTAAGGGTACAATGATGCACAGCTTCGATTTTCAATTTTTTCTTGTTCTTGAAAAAACAAAAATTATTTACCACCCTGGTTTATGGAGAAATGTGATACTGGAAAGGATAACAACAGACTTATGCTTACTTTGTTATTGCAGACTCATACAGACCATGCTTGTATTGACTGCTGTATGCTGTTGGTTATTGTATCCTTTCAAATTTTTAAGTTCATTTTGTGTATAATAGAATGCTTCATGAAAGGTTCCGTCATTGAGTGTTATTTACACGCAAGTTGTTGACATTACAAATCACACTCAGTTACTAATTTTTGAGGTGAAATGTTGGTGACAGCTGTGTAAGTGGCCTGGCTTTGATAACTACTGTTACAGTAGGACTTTTTTTCCTTAACTTGTATGTAAGCTGGGTTTGTGCTTATTTCTGTCAACTTAATCCCCTTATTGGACCAGAACTGTCATTAGAAGCACTGAAGGCAGCTGTGAAGGAATGGGGAGGCAGAACTGTATAGGAAAATATTTCAATCATGTAACAAAAAAAGTAAGTACATGACTTTTGCACTTTAGTTCACTAAAATTAATTAGCATCCTTGTATAAGGTAACAGAGGATATAGATTTTGATTACAACCATCAGCAGCCTTGCAAGTCCACTGAGTTTCAGACCATGTGACTGTGATCCTGATCGGTATTGTTAATGACAATAACTGATGATGTTGCAGCCACCTTCAACTCAGTCCACCTTTTTATATAAATCTAGTTAGGATGACCAGATTAAGTTAAGCCTTTAAGCCCCAGTATCCACGAGCAAAT
>JAKSDK010000075.1 GCA_022360095.1 Phycisphaerales bacterium | reverse complement strand
TTAGTCAACTTATTTAATTGGCTGTCCTTTATGGAAGTGTGTGTGCGTGTTCTAAGCTCACAGAATCGAAGTAAATGCATCCGGCCAAAATAATTGCGCTCTTCTTAGTGGTTTCATAACCAATTTCTTTACTATTGGAACAGTAATTCAACTTAGTGTGAAACTCTTCAGAGTTTCCTTTTCATTCGAATACTAAAAACGCGTCCTTTGCTCCAATATTAACTTGTTTCAGTAAGTTTAATATGCAAGTGATACCCCCAATAAAGTGACCAACCGCCATATACGATAAAATGGAACTTTCTTTGACTCCAGATAATCGTGTTTATGACTCCTAGCCGTGTAATCAATTAGCATATTGAGAACAAGAACTAGGAATGTTAGTAACAGGTCAGAATAGTATTTGCCGAATCCAAGAGTTTGATAAGGAAATTACGCCTCGACTTCATTAAGGCGAATAAGAAGGACAAGCCAAACAGCCAAGTGATGATAATCTACAGACTGATTAACATATTGTTTCTACAGTTACTATTACAGTTATTATTGCCGGACAGTCGGAATTATTGGAGAATATTACTGCAAAGAGAGTTATTACGCAGCGTGAAATATTCCTTGTCAATTCTAACTTTCTCAGAAATTGAGAAAAAGAAAGAAACAGATTATTTTCCGAGTTCAACTACTAAAAAGAAGAAGAGCTTGCGCAAACAACACGTGTTATTTGGTGTTATAAAGATTTCGGAGCGAAGATAAATTCAGGCCAAAGGAAGTTTGTGGTACCAATAAGAAAGTAATTGTTCTACGCTACTGGTTAACGATGTAGCACACTTGATCATGCGATAATTCTACTAACCAAATACAAAGTCCACGGAAAACCGCATAACTTCAAATACATATCTAGCAAATAGTTAGACAAATAGACCTAAATATTAAACGTCGTGAATTAATCTGTCACTTTTGTAAGAAGGACCAAGCAGTGGGTTGAGAAGCAGGGTAGTATTCTTTGAAGAGCTCTACAAGGGCTTTTTAAAGTTTCATATCAACTGTTCTTTGCATTGATTACCATAAAAACGTTCATTTAAGTAGGCGTACTCAGTCTTTAGATTTATTTCAAATGATTCTTCTTCGATAAGATAAAATCTCTTTGAAACACCAATTGATGCCCTATCAGGTCACATGGTCTCAGTGTGCCACGTATACAGTTGGAATGGGAACATCAGTTTAATTATAATCCGGATGAAGAATCCGGCTTTCCCCAACATTTATTGTTACTAACAAACAAACACAGTCATGGAAACCTGAAATATTTGAAGCTTGTTGATTAAATATGGGCACGAGAACATTAAGCAAAAGGCGTTTATGTTTTCATGGTGTTGTCCAATCCAAATGGAGGTAAGGAGCAGGAGCAGACTACAAACCACACTGAAGTAATTACAGTTCCTGCATACAGTTTAGTTTTCTAACGATTCATCGGCTATTTCCTAACAACACAGTAACATCCAACTCTATTAGTGGTTACAGTTTTTCACAGTCTCACAGTAACAAGCTTTGGTTTAATAGGAATTTCAATGCACGTATCTAAGCCTACAGGTTCTTAAGACTAGGTTAGACCGACGGGCCGTTGTTGTAATTTTGCGTATCACTGTTTACGTAAGTTGAAATGGAGATATTATCGACGCAGTTGTAATAGCAATTTAAGAAATTGGTAAAGCCGAAAATTTCGGGACTTCAGCCGGATTAGAGCTCTTGGCGTCTACGTTAACGCTATAGCACTCTTCCACTG
>JAKSDK010001461.1 GCA_022360095.1 Phycisphaerales bacterium | reverse complement strand
TCTTGTGTGTACTGGTTGAGTAGTGGAGGCAAAATAGGATGCTTACAGGAATAACTCCAGGAAGGATAACAGCTTGACAAAAAGTAATGGCTTTCTTGGGTTGTGGCCTCACTGAATTTGTTGACACTGAAGATGACTACAAAACATTTCAATAATTAAAATTCATGCACAAATTTATATTCTTGGTTAATTTCAATTGTCTAATTTTAAAGTAGACTGCTGGCAGGCTGCCTCTTCTCTCAAAGTCCATCAAGTTCTCATTCCAGTCACCATGTTTGCAAAACATTTCTTACGGCTGACGGCTTGCATCTTGTCGCTTGCTTCTTGCCACTTGTGTGTCATTTAGTTACACATACTACACCAGCAAGTAACACTGACAAAGAAAATAGGAGACTGTTCACAGTCTAATTTGCAAGACAAGGTATATTTAACAGTAAGGCTATCTCAAAATGCCTGTAAGTCCAAACTTCTTGTTAAAACCAAATCTGAATTTCACCGATTTTTTGCTTCGATAATATTCTATGTTAAAAAGCATGTTATTCACCAAGTGATTTCTGTCTAATGAAGTTGTTTAAGTAGTGTGACCCTCATCAAAATATTTATCCTTCCATGGATTCATTATAGACAGTGGATTTCCTTACCGAGCAGCGGTTATGTTTTTACCTAATTTTCAAAGCAATGTGTTAAAGTCACAGTAACTTATATTATAAACCTTAGTTAGCCTGAACTGTCTTTATCTATTCTAAGGTTTCTAAATTTTTTGCTTACTGGAGATTAGCCTTTGACTGATATTTCCCTTTGCCCCAGCTACCTGATCCTCCCAGGGGGTGGGGGGTGTTTTGCATTATTTTTCCTACAAAGCATTTCTTCATTCCTGAAGTACTTACTGTAGAAAGGGCTTCTTGAGCAGCGGACAACGCCTCCTGGTCAAAAACTGAGGGATCAGTAGATGACAATGCTCCTGTAATAAATAATATTATAATATACATATTAACAATTATTGATAAAGAATTTTAGAAAAATTGAACCAACGCCAATTAAGATGATCAAAAAATACTCCACACACAGTTGAAATCCAGTTGTAACACATTGATTAATTTTGTGTTATTGCCTTAGCCTTGAACTTTTTAACTTGAACTTTTAATTAAATAATTTACTTTAGTGTGGCACCTTGTTGCATTTGATGTCTGGAGACTGTAACCTAAACTAACAGATCCTTTGACAATAAATACTTAATTAGATTTTAATTCATTGTTAATTTGAAAGTAAACACTGTTGAGGAAAAACTGAAACATATCTTGTTGTACATGTAAGTAAAACAATCATGGTTTCTTTGAAAAAATCTTGCAAAATATACTGGTAGTTTACCAT
>JAKSDK010000591.1 GCA_022360095.1 Phycisphaerales bacterium | reverse complement strand
GGGGAACCCCCCCCCCCCCCCCCCCGCAAGGCCTCATTAATGTTTGACTCGGGGCTAGCCTGCGTAGCATGGTGTCTTTGGTTGAGCGCGTTGAATAATAAAGGCAGGCAAGGGAAGAAAAAACAGCAAGGAGATTGGGGCGGGAGCACATTATTTTTCTCGCGGCTTCGCCGCTCAGTCGTGCTCCGACAAAACTGCTATGCAGGCTCACTATCGGGGTACGGGTAGAATGTCTGTGATCCCTGTTTTACACTACATTTTTTGTCAGGATAGGTCGAATTCCTTGACAAGTCTCAGTTTTCAATAGAGCTGTTTAATGATATCACACAGTATTGATGTCTTAAGAAAACTTCTCAGCCAAGTTAAAACAAGCTGATTTAGTCATTTAATGTGTGGTGTCCAAAAAGAGTGTAATGTACTTATTTCAGTTTGGGCCCTGTTTGTTAACTAAGAACAACAATATATGTAGCTAGGCTGTTTTGTAGGTGTTAAGTCAGCAATTTTACTTAAAGTTGCACTGGGTTTCTCTACGTTGCGTTACGTTATGTTACAGGGGCTTTACACGCATGTTAGACCTCGAAAAGATTTGTCTTATCCACTAAGTTGCCCATTAATTGGCATCCTAGACAATATTTCTCAACCTTAAAATTCAATGTATGTGCGATTTTTAACAAGCTAATCCGTAAACCTCTAAACCTTTATTTGGATTTGTTTGTAGCTCCTCTTTAGGTGAGCAAGGAAGCAGTATCAACAACTCTTCCAGGTTTAGGCGTAGTCTACTTTCCCTGGCTTGCACAGAAATTCTACAAACAGTAGAGGTTTGTCATTGACTTCAAATGTTAAGCCCCAATATCCACCTATAAATTCTCCAAACTGATCTCCATACATTTCCTTTAAGAATTAGTTGAGAGAGTTCGATAAAAGATCAAAGATTTTTCTTTTTGTGATCATTTTATTAATTCTCATAGACTGCTCTTGAAAATCTATGAATATCGTTAGGAGAAAATTGATCTTGGTCACTATTGGG
>JAKSDK010001134.1 GCA_022360095.1 Phycisphaerales bacterium | reverse complement strand
CGCTGCTGCACGGTGGATATTAGAAGTGCAAGGTGCATGTTTATATTTTATATTTATTTGCATTTTATTGAGACCATTTACCCGAAAGCTAACTTGAGCAGTACCTTCATGTAGTACTGAATGTGGTCGTTTATGTAAAAGTTGTTCCTTCTCTACTTTAAGTTTGCTTTTCGACGTTTTCAAAAGGAAACTTTGAACTTTGACTATCCTTTCAAATGTGATTACATATGAAATGGATAAGACGCTCGTTCACCTAAAATATAAGTGCACAATTACAGCTGACAAAAGCATTTGAAGATTCTAGGTCATTGCATGTTTGGTGATCTTTGCCGTTTCTTTAATTATATTAAACGCCAATTTATAAGTTGAAGACAATCGTAATTGAGTCAATGACAAACTGTAACATAACCAAAACAAGATAAGAAGATAAATTGCTTCTTGTATTTTGTTTACGACCACCCCAAAGATATACGGTTATAATTTCTTTTTTATGTTTGTGAGCTTCTAACATTCGATCTTCAATGCGCATATGACGTCACAGAGTCTCATACAAGAAAACCCGCTCTACAGAAATGAGTTACGGCGGCGGGTTTTGGACGGTTTTTGCTGACTTTTTTTACTGCTTCAGTATTTGTCAAAGCTTATTTCGGTACTTGTAGAACTTTAACTTTCTAACCTATGAAGATTACGTAAACCATTTACTGGCAAAGCCCACTGTTCTACAGAACTGTAGTCCAAGAAGTACTAAAAACTTAAAAACAGTACTACAGGAAATTTATGCTCAGAAGCTTTCATTTGCATAATCACTCGCCACGTTAGGATTTCATTAAAATCGAATTCACAGACATCGTTTTCAAGGAAATGAACGTTACCTGACAGAAAAACACTGTTCAGTATTTTCCAGTTGAATGGCCAAACCTAAATAAGTTTTTGAATAAATAATTGGCGCTAAATAAAACTTCGCTTCCGCGGTAATAAAAGGATAACCAACGCCTAGATGGGTCAAGAAAAGAGTGTATATGGTGCTCCTTAGTCAATATTGATGTATTTGTAAGTAAACAAAGACAAAGTTGAATTGAATACATCACAGATAGAGCTAAGTTCTAACAATAACCAATCAGAAATACTTTTGTACGCTTGTATATAAGCTTATGCATAGTTATTTGCCAGAGTAATTTAAAAAAGTTTGATAAAAATGACTGAAATACCCAGCATGAGTGTTTGAATAGTGAATAATAACTTGTTTGAGCACAGAGCATTAAAGAGGGTTGCACACGTAGGAGTTCCCCTCCTGTTCACCTTTTCCCCCTGTTTGCGGATCTCGAAGGATTCTTATCCGCCTCGATCTCCTCTATTCTTCAGATCATACTCAGCTTCATCCAATAATTGTTACTTATCGTCTTATACCCTCAGCCCGTAATAGGCTTCCACTTAAAATAAGCCCTATCAGCTTGTGCGATTTATGAGTAAATCTAGCTGTTTCCGTCGGAAGCGCCTCTTCTTGGAGGCAGCGTGGCCTAGTGGTCAGCGCGTCGGACTCGCAATCCGGCGGTCCCGGGTTCGAGTCCCGCTCTGGCCACTTGCTGGATTTGTTCTTGGTCGTCCCGAGTTCAAATCCTCGGCCACGCTTGTAAATAGCCAACTGGTTGCGTCCTACCAGTTGGGGTTTTTAAACTGTTATGTTGCATCTGATTTATTTGTTTCTAAGCATTTGAGTAGTGTGCCTGTGAGCTAGCTGTATAAGCTAAGTGCACTTTGTACTATAAACAAGCCTTCGGAAAGACGCGAGCCGAGCGGGGTAGTGACGGTCGTTTCCCTCCTCAGACCCCGCTCGGCTCGAATTGCTTGCTGATTGACCTCTTCATTCGCCTTTTTTTGGAATACGCATTGGGACCTGAGATCCGGATGGAATCCTGTACACGAACTAAACTCTGCACACAACATTGTTGAGTTACCAAGGTGTTATTCTAAAGTAAAGAACACTAAACCTTAAAACGTCTTTTGAACATCCATCTACGATTTGCACTGTATTTCGGGCCCATCCGCACTGATTTTTTTCGTTTGTTGGCCAGGACACGAGTGCAAGATACTGCTTCAATCTCTAGTTGGTCAAAAAATGCTGTTCCTGAACGCCCCCTTGAGAGTCTGTCGTGTTTTGGATCCAAAAGTAATTTTTGGGAAATAGTCTCAGTCTAACTTCTCCAACAGTGACCACTAAACTGCCGCCGACGTATCTGGAGACTTGTTGACAAAAACAACAAACTTTATTTGCAGGACCATACAAGTACATACAGTATTGCAAAAGCTATTCATTATTATGTTTGAAGAATAAGAACTAAAATTTAATTACTGGCCAATTAAACTACTTTGTTAATAATTCGTCGCGAAAGTCAAAGCAAGCTGAAATATATTTCGAGCATTGTAAATTAATAT
>JAKSDK010000228.1 GCA_022360095.1 Phycisphaerales bacterium | reverse complement strand
TTTGTTGGCGCCCACCTGAACCGTCCCGCCGCTCTGCTCAAATCCGCCGGTGGTCGAGATGCTTCTGTTGAAGACCATCGTCCCGTTCCGGACGTTGAAGTGAGCGGCAACGTTTTCGTCGCTTCGGTTCGTGAATGTCATGGTGTGGTTGCTGCTCACGCGGAACATGCCCGAGGAACCCGTGTTCAACTGGCCCGAGAAGGTCATGTTCGAACCGTCCACCAGGGCGATGCCGTCGTTATCGAGTGCATCGGTGACCGTCATTGTGCGGCCGGTTGCTCGGAGAATCGCATCGAGACCGTTCGTGTGAGCTGCGGTAATGGTAATGTCATAGGTCGTGGCGTCGATGATCCCGTCGTTCCGCATGATCGCTGAGATCGTCACCGGGCCCGCGCCCGACGTGATACTGCCGTCGGACTGTAGCGTGAAGGTGTCTAAAACATCGGTAGAGCCGAACACCGCTCCAGCGAGACCTGTCACGGTAAACGGACCGCTGAGAGTTACGCCGATGGAGATCGACCTCAGTTCGCCCGCGTTGCCTATACCGGCAAACCTGAAGACGCCGGGGTACGCAGCCGTATTCTCGACATCGACGCTGGAATTGACGTCCAAGCGACTTCCAGTCTCTATTTCCAAAATTCCGGCGTTGTCGGATGCAGAATCATTGACGACAAGGTCCTTAATACAGGCCGCCTTCCCCGAGGCGACGCAAACCATGTCGTCCACCCGAACCGTGGCCAGATCTTCGCCGCCGGGGACGTTTGAATTGTTGATCCAGGTTGTAATACCACCGGTAATATCCTTCTGCTCCCAAGTATCAGACTGGTCCCAATCGCCGTTCTCTCTCGATCGAAACTCATTCTGCAGGACGGCCTGGGTGGCGTTTCCGAACAAACTCACCACCACAAACGCGATGGCGATGACTACTGTTGCTTTGAAACGTTTCATTTTTCTTGACCTTTCAATACAATTGTCCATGTTCTCAGGCCCTCGCGGCCGCGTTTTCTTCAGGCTTGCGGCTGCGAGAGGCCCCTCTTGCCCGATGTACAGATTCCGGTACACCTCCTTTCTGAACCTGAGCCCCGAAATCGGTTCGTGTGGAAGAAGACCCTTTTTGGCCCGGCGATGCGGCCCCGACCCTTTGGACGCCGGGCTGAAAGATCGCGCAGGCTCCCCGACCTCAGCCCACGTCGTTCGTGCCTGAGTGTTCAGAGAACCGCGATGAATCCCCAACGGTCGCTTCGCGCTCCGGTACGCGAGAAATCCGAGATCGACTCGCCTCGATCCTTCGACGGTGCCGAGGAACGAAACCGGGCCGTGATATGAGAATCTTCGCTGCGGGGGTTTTAAAAAGACTTCCTAT
>JAKSDK010001330.1 GCA_022360095.1 Phycisphaerales bacterium | reverse complement strand
TAAAGTGTTCACACTGCTTGGCAGTTCATATCCTGCAGTGCAACTGAATGTACACACATCACCGACGACACTGCCTTGGTTCTGCAGACATCTGCTTGGAGAGACTGTGGTTCCTGCTGACTCGACGAGGGCGGAACATTTCTTAGCTAGAAGAAGACGAACATTACGAATTTTCACACAACCTCAGGATTCATAACAATTTCTTAAACCACTATTTTTTTGCATACATTGTAAAATCGTTATTCAACAGATACAATCGCAAATTGTTCAAATATTTTAAAATCACAAAATAAGTTTGTTACAATGATGGACTAAAGACTTGGACAAATTTGCATGGGCTTACATTAAATTACACATACCCAACCCCTCCCCCACTCCACAAACAATCTTGCACGCGTGTTTTTCCGAGCTCCAATATTGCATAGGGTGGAGAAAGGGAGAACTGCAAGATATTTTCGAAACGTTTTCACTGTTTTAAATTGCAGAAAGTTTCGAATATTACATCACTATCCCAAGGACTTCTGTTAATGATTGTAGTTGTGGTATAGTGTATACTGCAGTTGTAAAATAAATAAGTTAGCTTCAGTATATGTCAAGTACTAGTTAGGCTAGTTAAATTTTGGTAAGATTGGGAAATGAAAGACGTTAAACCAAAGTATATTCGATACGTGATCGGATACGATCGATAAAATATTGAGCGTAAGTTTTTTTCGGCCTGGCAATTAATTAAAGTCGATTCAGTTATTTCTTCTGCGGAATAAACCTTATGAGAGTTACAAACAGTTTGTCTAAAGCCGCATAAGCGTTTCATATTGGGGGCTAGTAGTTTGGGGCGAAATGTTTTTGGGACGGGTTGTCTGTCATTCATTTCATACATTATATTTAAAAAGCCACCTATCACTGGCATAGCGTGAATCCCCGCACGCTGGCTGAAAATACTAACTGATCGAAAGCAAACGTAAGATGAACTTTTCATCAGATGCCCAAAACGTCATAGTTAATAAATACCTATCAACAATACTAAGCATATC
>JAKSDK010000732.1 GCA_022360095.1 Phycisphaerales bacterium | reverse complement strand
GAAATTTTACAATAAATGTTCCGAAAATTCTAGATCTCAATTCGTCTTCCGAACAGATATTTTCCAAAAATTGACTTTGGGTGCCCCTGAAAATTCGTTAAACCGAGGTGTTCAATATAAAAAACCCTCGATATAAACGAACAAATTTCCCCAGTTCCTTGGTACTTCGTTAAATCGAGATTCCACTCTAGTAGTGGTCAAATGTCGTCATTGTGAAAATGGCCCATTGTATCTGGAATCGTTGCTGGGGACGCGCCGGTCAGCTATTGATCAATGTTTTTTTCCCTGTCCCTTGTAACAGTCCTAGAAGTTTTTGCATGAGTTAACTCGTTATCGTTATAGCCAAATTCCTTGTATCGCGCTGCGCGTTTTGCAGACGTCTTAGCGGACCTCTTAGAAAACACATGTTTACTTGTGATTGGTGCATTTCGATCCACTTTGTTTGTTTCTGTGTTTCTGTTGCTTGTAATCGCCCTGTTCCGGGCAATAGTCGACTAGTTTTCTTCGAAGACGAGAGGTGGTCGACCCAAAAAACATTTAGAAGGGTTTGTATGGAGTTTTCTAAGCATCACTGGGCTACGATCTCAGAGACAATTTGCCCCGAAATGCTCATTTTTGGCAAGTAGGCCGTCATTTTTATGACGTCACAATTACTCTAGAAAAAGTACCCTATAGCTAAGCGAACGTGGAAATTACTTTGGCGTCAGTGACTTAACTTAGCGTCTAAATACGTTTTATGAAACATGTCCTCTTGTGGACAGATGATATAAAGCTCGGGCTTGGAAAAGAAATAATGCTGGAAATATAAATGACTTACAAAGGCTTATTTGATTCGGCCGGACGAGTTTGTTAACGATACTTGTGATAGCCAATGAAAGAACCGCCAGTGTCACAAAAACAGCTAGTCTCATAGTACAATTCGACACCACACAAACCCAGTCTCACTCAATTCCCAGAAAAGACTTGAGCACAAAGAAAACCAAACCAGGTATAGAAAAATGACGAGAAAACCTCGGAGTCCGGTTAGAGTTTTAATATATCAAACGTGGTCTATTCCGGCTCTACAACTGAAACAAACCACAGCTAAAGTTTATGCCCATACATCAATTTCGCGAAGGAAGAGTGGTTCAGCTTGGTTCTCCGTTGCTAAGATTCGCAGGCAAGTAAGCTTTTTCGAATTTTTGAAAGTAACTGTCAGTTTTCCTTCGTTAAAAGATCCACGAGTTTCAAAATTTCCACAACCATGATCGCCGCTCTCACGAAGAAATTTCTCTTGATCGACTGACTCAAAGCTGGCCTGCAAAACACCAGATTTCAAGATATCTTTACGTGCTAAGCGAGAGCCAGTGTCCACGAACACTTTCTGGACAGCGGTTGACACTTTGAATTTTATTATAACATAATCATCTTTACTAGGAGCCGTCCCCCAGAAATAACCACTGCCCTTTTCATAAGCATGTTGTGGGCTTCCTTTACTCACGGTTTCGTGAGAGGACAGAGACG
>JAKSDK010000363.1 GCA_022360095.1 Phycisphaerales bacterium | reverse complement strand
TTGGGATGATTGTAATACACAGGAGAAATTGGAAACAATGGTTATGGAAAATTTGGTAGGGGGGGGGGGGTAAACAAGACGCATGCATTTTGGTCTATGTGAAAATAGTGAATGCACTAAATGAGTTATGTATTTGAAAGAGAATTCCAATTTTAATTTTAATTATTGGCTTTCCTTAACTTATAGCCTTTAAATTTATCATTTCTGTCATCTCTTGTTGAAAAGACTGAAATCACTACTTGCGGAGAGTCAGAACTTCCTCGGAGTGGGTACTTTAGAGTTTTGCAGCTAAGGACTATCGAATTCAGGGAATCGTTACTTTGGGAACATTACGATATAGCAATGACGTGGCTGTTTTTAATTTGTTATTAGTATTGTTATTATTATTAATATTAATATTATTATTGTTTTTACAGTGAAACCCCGCCTTACGGCCACCTCGGTAATACGGTCACGTCGTTGTTACCGCCAATTTTTTGGGGCCCATTGGTGACCGTGTTAACGGGGTTCCAACACGTTCACTGTATTATTATCATTATTATTATTATTATTATTATTATTATTATTATATTGTTATTATCATTATCATCGTCAGTTCGCGCGGTTTTCTTGGTGACTTATTATTATTATTATTATTATTATTATTATTAATATTATTGCAAGGACTGACAAAACAACGTGAAAAGACTATAGTTACCATATTTCGACTGGCCAATACCATTCTTCATCAGGTTTATTGAGATATCACGAATTACAGAAATATATATGAAGTAAAATAATTTATTATTTACATACTGAGAAATACTCACCAAAAAGCTATGTGGTAAATTATCGTACGCAAATTAGTTCTAGCCAATCAGAGGAGCGAACGATGGTTCTCACACGTGAAAAATATGATACGTCCAATCCGAATCGCGAACGATGTTTTTTCACGTGTGAGAAAAACGATACGTCCAATCAGAAGCCACAGAGGTGTGTGAGTTTCGCGCCAAAATTCCCACCTTTTATTGCAGCTTGCAGCGCCGCTTCGCAC
>JAKSDK010000745.1 GCA_022360095.1 Phycisphaerales bacterium | reverse complement strand
TTCAATCCATCCAATCTTGGTGAAATCAACAACATCAAGCGTTGAAGTTAAAACCGTTGTATAGAATAAACACCAAAGAAGTTGTAACTTGATTTTCAGCTCAGACCTGTGGCTCTGTGTTGAATATCTGGGATGTAGTGTTCATGAGATACATTTCTCATATTGTCGCCATTTCAGTTATTGTCGGGGTGCCTGCATGCCAAATGTTAATATTTTTCTGACATGTCTTTTGTCGCATAATAACATTCAAGGCTAAAACTGATTATCTGTCGCTGTTTTCCTATGCAGTGCGAGGACATGTGTGATATGAGCATTTAGTTTGTCTTGTTGTTATTATGCGATTTCTTGATTCACGTGCTATTTTTTCCAAAGTTTTCGGCTCAGATTTATATATTTTCAGCATATCGGCCTTTAGTGTGATCATCACGCACATTAAATCAAAGAACTGTACATGTTTTGTTGACTGGTGACAAATGCATTGAAGACCGAACCACCCCTTTTTGTCGTAAGCATCTGTTAAACAATGATCTGGTATTTCAAGTCTGCTGGACACACAGTCAACAGGACTTTACCTTAGGACAGACATTTAGAAAGGGTCTCTAGCTCTTAAGTACACTTTTCTTGGCTTGTTTGATTCACCAAGTTGTTCAATTAGCTCAATAATTCTTGGTTTACAATGATAATACTTTCCTGGTAACATTTGACTTTTTTATTTATTTATTTATTTAATTTTTGCATTATCTTATTGTGCAAACTGCTTGCGTGTATGTCAAGGAAGTATGAGTTACTGTCAACTCTCTCTAAGATGGACACCTTTGGGACCGGCACTAGCTGTCCGTCTTAGAGAGATGTCCGTCTTATAGAGAGTCAAATAGAGGGAGGAATGAAATGCTCTAGGTGTCCATTTTACAGAGATGTCTGTCTTATAGAGGTGTCCATTAAGAGAGAGTCGACTGTATTACACTCAGACTTGAGTATGCTTCAACTGAAAGGTTGCAGAGAACCTTGAAATGGTTGATGACAGTAGAACAAAACCTGACTTAGCTTACATTCCCTTGAAAATTGTGATATTTTAGGTCATTGTAGCAATATCGTGTCGCTTGAAAGTGTATGATTGCATTGATACTGTATGCTTGTCTTTATATTTTAGGAATTTCCCGTGATTCTTGGCATAAGAGGCGAAACACTGGTGGTAAGAAAACAGCAATCAGAAAAAAGAGAAAGTATGAGCTTGGCCGACCACCAGCAAATACTAAGGTAGGGAGGAAAATGAAAAGACTTTTTCTTTTTTGTTTGTGTGGGATTTCTTTTTTCTGGAATGATTGCTGATTACATATTAAGGGTGGATTCATTTGCAACATACATGTTTAGCTGTCACATTTGCTTGTTGGAATTTGTTATTGCTCCTAGGCTTAGGCTCAGCAAATTAACATGTTTTCAAAGGCCAATGATTATACAGGTTTCTTAGGGCTTTGTGGCTTTAGGAACCTTATACAACTATAGTGTGAACATGTCCTGAGACATTAGGGAGACTATAAAATTCCCTTCTGTCTGGAATTTATTCACACAGTAAGTGAAGAAACTATCCTAGCATTCATGTGTTGAATTAGGCTGTGTTGGTGTTTGCTTGCAGCTTGGCAGTAAGCGTATTCACAGTGTACGCACCCGTGGAGGAAACCAAAAGTTCCGAGCACTGAGACTGGATACTGGCAACTACTCTTGGGGCTCTGAAAGTATGTGCTGATTTATATTACAGTGAAACCTCTATTAAGCAGACACCTTCAGGACCTTTCCTTAAGTGTCCACTTAATAGAGGTTGTAAAAATTGTGCAATGTTTGTAAACGATCAACAATCAATGGTTACTCTGTACTCTGATAAAGTTGCATGTTGTTAAAGAAGCTATCCAGAGTTCAGGTTCATTACCTTTCATTACCAACTTTAATTTGTTTCTAAAGGCAAAAACATTAACTGACTTCAAGAACATAATCCAATACTACTATTGTCAATTCAGTCCAGTGTCCGCTTAATAGAGGTTTTTAACAATAGAAATAGCCAAATACACCTTATTTTAGTGTCCATGTCCGCTTAAT
>JAKSDK010001873.1 GCA_022360095.1 Phycisphaerales bacterium | reverse complement strand
GGTGAGGAGGAGGAGCCCGTAATCCAAATCTCTAGGTAGTTATTACGCATGCGTCTCATATATGTAGCCACCATTCATTTGGGCTTCTACTAAGAATGAATGGAATGCACAGAAGTCAAAATGCATTTTGATCACGCGCGTTTCGACCTTCTACCCCTCGTAATCTGATCACGCGTGTTTCGACCATCTGTCACATGAAACTTACGCAAAGCACAGCGTTACAGCAAAAGCGTTTTGACCTTCGATCGTTGTCGCGCGCACTCCCTAGTTGGTTATTACTAGTATGTAAGAATTAATTATCAATTTAAGACAGGTGAACTGAAAAATGTAGAGAATTTGGTGAAGCAAACAGGTCAAGCCTTAAAGCCTTATTAGAGTAGACTGGAATTGTGACTTGTATCTGTCATAGGTGGTCATCCTTGAAAATCGAATGTAGTCCTTGAATAGTCTGTAAGAAATGGTTGCAATGTTTTGTATGAACCATGGTGTTATATTTGTACCCAAATTCCTCCTGTCCTCTCCTCTAAAAGAAATTTTTCATACAGGAGGGAACGATAACGAAACAGTGCTGTAGAAGTCCACTGGCTTGTTTCTTGACAGTCCCGATAACTTTTCGGCCCCGAAATCAAACGTTTAAGCCAAAATCTACCGAATGAAGGCATGGGTTCTTGCCGTCCGAACCAGTCCATTTGTTTTTTTAAACGATAGTTTCGTCATGTTATCTGCAAAACTATTGAAACTTCCATCTTGAATGTAAACGGCAACAGCTTTCCACCCCCAGTAACTATCAGGACATTCGAGAAACGGGCCCCTGATTCAAAATTTGCCTTTTTCATGTTCTAGCTTTAATACTGCTCCATTTTTGCATTAGGAACGAAAGATAATGCTGTAATTGAGTAACAAGAAACGTTTTGTATTTCTGCGTCATTTTTCAGTTTTTGGCAAGATATTTTTACTTGAGCTTGGCCAGCTTCAAAGCGCTTTTTTTTTAATCTCCAAGGGGACTGGGCTGAATGAATGTGCCGGTTAGTGACCCCCGCCCCCCCGCCCAAGGCAACCCCCCAGGAGGATTGGGGTATCCATTGTTGTTACGATCATTGTAAGAGACTGTTGTTGAAGTTTCGCTGAGGCACCCAGTCATTATTTCTATAGGAAACAATTGGCTTTATTTTCTAGAATTCCAGAGGACGAATGTTTAGTTTCTATGCTACTCTTGTGCACATTAGCGCACCTTTTTTTTTCAGCCATTGATTATGGAAATTTAACGCCAAATTTGTCCGTAAAGACGTTTAAACGGCGCTTAGCAAAATCCTATCGCAAATCTGCACATTAAAACTCTATTTAATGGCATACGTGTTGAGCAATGT
>JAKSDK010000705.1 GCA_022360095.1 Phycisphaerales bacterium | reverse complement strand
GAGGTGTCGACAATCGTCTGAGGAGTCAATAAGCAATTCAATAGTGACTTGATGGTTTTCAGTTCGTCTTTTATGCTAGTTATTTGAATGTTAAAGTAAGAAGCATAAGGTCCTTTGAGTATAGAACTGTCCAAGTTGACAGTAGGTGGTTGATAGGCCATGGTGTTCTTATCTTCATTGCCTTCTTCATCGCTGGAGCGGGAAGCTTCAACGCCATCTTCTACAATTTCGGGTGTGACGCTGTCATTTGAGTTCCCAGTGCAAGCAAAATTGACCAGGTTTGCTCTTAACTGGTTGGAATTTTCTTTTCCTTGTATCTGAAGTGTTTGAGCCTTGATGTAGAAGTTGAACGTCATCCTTTAACTTTCATTACCGAACAAGTTCCATTGTCTTTGACTTGAATATCACTGCTTTCGACTTGTAACGGGGATGACAGGAAGGTTAATAAACTCTCTTTCATACCTGGCCATTTTAGTTGGATAGGATAGAAGAGTAGAGGCCATTTAGCAACGCTTATTACGTAAGGGATTGAGAGTGAACCTTTTCACACAATTAGTAGGCCCTCTAATGACAATATTTGAATCTATATTTCCTTCTTCCTTTCTCAAGAAGGTCTCTGACACTTACAGAGAATTCCTTTCTAGTGATATTGTTGTGCTGAAAAATGTCCAGTGCCAATGTAAGCCACCGCCCGGGGCACTTGGGTCTACACTGCTCCTGACGACATTGAGATCAAATTTGAATTCTGGTCATTGCTTTTCTTTCCAGTATGTCTCCAGCCTCTTCAAATTCCCACCCAACTGAAATGGCCTCTTCCACTGCCTTACTCCCTTTGTTAGCTTGGCTAGGGCAACATCTCCCTTTTGGCGGAGTTCATTTGCCAAGGCTACCAATTCAAATCTACTCTTTATTTTGCCCGTCACGACAATTTCCGATACTTCAGACACAGAAAGAGGCTTTTCCCTCTGGTTCTGTTTCCTTTTATGCACCGGAGGGCCACTCGCCCTTCCTTTTTTTGGCTCCATTTGTTCAGCCAATTTGGGGTGGTTCAGAGATTCTACATAATTCCTGTCTTCCTTTGTTGTTGTATTACATGGACGTCACTTCCCTTACCTCGCTGCTCGAATGCCTGGACAACTATTCTCCCAAAATCCTCTCTCAATGGCACTTTTTCCAGGTCTGCATGGCTGTTACTAGACACATCTAACTTGTCTACGTTGTAACAATGTCTCTGTTTTCAGAATGTGCGATCAGAACACGTTGCTAACAAATTTATCTAACCAACGTATGCTGCTACACACGGCTTTTATTTCATAAATCCTGCCATTTAAGTACCAACGCACGTTATATGAACTCATGTGATCGAAACTTGTTACCAATACCAGGTACTGCAGTTCCCTTAAATCTCAACATAGAATAATATTCCATGTGTTTTACTTTTAACGATCTGGCCATTTAGCAGTACCCACTCACAATAAAAACATCACAACATGGAAAATGTTTCTCTGT
>JAKSDK010001135.1 GCA_022360095.1 Phycisphaerales bacterium | reverse complement strand
TTTTTTCTTTAATATTTGTAATGTTAAGTAATTTCGAAAGTTACTTAGCCTAACGAGTTCTTGTAAATTAATTCTGAAAATTCCCAATTGGGAGAATAAATAAAACATTAATTAATAAAACGTATTGTAGCGTATTGTTATGGGATAGTAAGTTTACTCCAACATTTTGCAGATGAAATCCATGCCTACAGTAAATCTCATGAATCTGGTAAAATGATCATTCAAGCTCGTCATAGAGTTTGTTACTGTGCATTACTTACCTCCGGTAACAATATAACTGACAGAAAGAGGATCATGTTCCCGTCCTGTTCCACTCAAGTCTCTAACACAAATCCTTATGGATTTTAGGCCAACTTCCTGAAATAGAACGAAGCTCTCTGCGAAGAGATACTTCGTTTTTCTGCTAGACAAGAGAATTAAGAAAATCTGTAGAAAGTAACGTACCTCCACCCATGCCGTGACAATGTTATTTTCTGGTAAAATGACGTTTTTCATGTTACGGTTGTAATAGTGATGAACTGAAACCAGGACCACAGGTGACGCGTAGAAGGTGGTGTTGTAATGGATATTCTGTGAAAACAGTGAATAAGGCTTTAACAGTTCATTACGTACTACATCTTCATTTGATAAACCTGCCAGGGCAGCGCAAATCTGACTCCCAAAATGAAGTTAAGTCAGAAAATGGTATGACCTATTTTCGGATCATGACTTAAACACTTAACTCATTCTATATCAAAAGTAAACAGAAGGAAAAATTCAAGAATATATCTGCTCACGTCTTTTTGTAATATGTTGTAAAACAAATAGTCTATCCTTTTTAAAAGGCGGTAAAAGAGGTTTAATACTGCAGTATCATAATTATATATTCCAAGGCTAGAAGAGCTTCATAATACTCTGTTATGAGTGTGTGAATGGGGTTAACCGACTAGCGACAAAGGGTGAAAATAGTACTGACTACCGACAAAAGGAGTAAAAAATTACCGACTACCGACCGGAAAAATATTAACCGACTACCGACATGGGCTGACATCAATATTTGTTTTCAGAAAAAAGACAATTTTGCGTTTTTTTCTAGCCGTTAGGGAGTAACCTCTTTAAATTTATGACTCATCAGATGGTCTAACAGAAAGAACGTCCTCTTTTGTTGATACGGGTACATTACTACAACTAATATCATAATCACAGAAGACACACCTTAAAGATGCTACCGACTTTATAAATTTTTCCGAAAAGACAAAGGTGAAAAAACTGAACGTTTCTTGTCTCGGTACGAGAAATGTTTAGATTAATCCTCAAAAAAAATTCTTTCCAGTTTAATGGCAAGCACTATTAGTAAAAACCCACGATACGGCGGTGAG
>JAKSDK010001808.1 GCA_022360095.1 Phycisphaerales bacterium | reverse complement strand
TTTTTGAGATAGGTTGTGAAATTGCAAGACTCCAAGACAAAGTTGTGAGACTTTGCAAGTCTTTACGGCTTTGATGCAGTGTTCATGGAGAAATTAAGATAACAAACTAAAATTTTGCCATTGTAGTGCAGTATTTTGTGTGTGTTTATAAATTAATAGTAGGGCATCCCATTGAGGAGATAAAGCTTTTAAATGACATACATGTAACTGTATGCAAAATGCTCTACAAGGTCACTTATCAAGTGCGCATATTACAATCAGGTGCAGCAAAGCAAGTTAGCAAATTCTTTTTGATGCATTCACTTTGTAACTTTTATTTGATTGACCACAAAATACAAATAATGATAAAACAAGACAGTTACACAAAAGCAATCAAGATGTACATCCTGACTTGGCCTCTTTTTTAACCAAATCATGGTTTCAAGTAGGTGCGAGCACATCCCAAAACTTCAGTCACTACAGTTTACATGATGTGTAAAATTACATTGTCACAGGTATGGAAGTTACAAACTGGACAGTGTTTGAGGCGGTTCGAGAAAGCACATGCAAAAGGTGTAACATGTGTTACATTCTCCCGTGATGCCAGCCAGCTTTTGAGTGGCTCCTTTGATATGACAATAAGGTAATTTGTGACACTTTGTTTTCCTCATGCTTACTCATGACCAACAATAAAAAATAGTATGTGAGTTGTCTGTAACGTGAGTTGTCTGCAATTATCATGTCAAAATAAAACTGACGTCTTTTAAATTACTGGTATCTATGTATTGAGTGAGTTAGTTATTATAATAAAATGATATCCAGTTGAACTTCTCTAAGTTTTCCATGTTGAGTCCTGAAAGATGGGCAAATGTAGTGTTGTAGAGAGAGAAGCCATTAATTTGTTAAGGTTCAACAGTATAAGGTTGTATAGTCTGATTAACATGCATGTACTCTCAGTTTTCTAATTTTTGGGGAACATTCATGTTCATCTGCTGTAGTTATTCTGCAAACTTCAGGTTTGATTCTTACATTATCTTTTTCCTTTGTTTGTTCCAGAATGCATGGCCTTAAGTCTGGGAAGACACTAAAGGAATTTCGAGGACATACATCTTTTGTAAATGATGCTATTTTTACAATGGATGCTCATAACATCATCAGTGCTAGTAGTGATGGAACAGTTAAGGTACATCAACTCAATAATTTTTTTACATTTTAAAACCAAAATCAACATTACATACATGTGTGTATTTACACAATCTGTAAAATACCTAGTAAATATTTTGCTTATTTTCAATGCACACAAAACTAAGCAAATTTTGGCTTGTGGCATTTTTGGGGCAAGAAAACATACCATTAAGAATTTCCCCAATGATTTCCACTTTTTGGCTGAAATCATGTAACACCAAAAACGTCCACTTTCCTGGCAGTTTCTTTTGTCATCCTACATGTATAAAGTCTTGCATACATGCTCAAAACAATATGTTTCTTTAGACAATCAGTGAAACCTGCTTAATGATTTCGGATTTTGCGTGTGCTACACATTTTCTCACTGGAATCAAAGTTATAGTTATATTGCTAAGGGAACGTTTTTCTGAGGGGCACGCGGAAGTATGACTGGTTTACAAAATTATTGTTCGTTAATTTTTGTCTTATTTTCAGCTTTGGAATATCAAAACAACTGAATGTCTTCACACTTTCAAGCCATCAGTAGGTAGTGTGGCGACAGACATCACAGTCAACTCTGTACATGTTATGCCAAGAAACCCAGAACAGTTTGTGGTGTGTAACAGAACAAGCACCGTACTTGTCATGAACATGCAGGGACAGGTTAGATTTAT
>JAKSDK010000215.1 GCA_022360095.1 Phycisphaerales bacterium | reverse complement strand
TCGAAATCAGTTTCGACACACCCGTGACCGGTGACGGCAGCATCACTCTGGACCTTGCAACCACCGATGCCGGGGATATCGGTTTTTCCTTTGCCGGGGATGGTGATGGAGGTGAAGACGGGGACTGCGGCCTTGCCGCCGCTTTAGGCGTCAACACCTATTTTACGGGGACGGACGCAGGCTCCATCGGTGTCAACGCGGTGGTGGCGGACGGGGATTATCTGGCATCGGGCATGGTGGATACACAAACAGGTGAGCTTGCCGCAGGAGACAACACCAATGCCCTGGCCATGGCAGATACCCGGTATACTGGACTTGCGATGAAGCAATGGGACTATGATGGGGATATTCTACGGGGATATCGGTGATATTGTGGTGTTAACAATAATTGCAAATTGAGGCAATATCAATGGGAATAAGTGACCATAATATATTTAAAAAACATATTCCCAAATTGATGCCTCGGCCATTTCTCGGAAGAGCCAAAAAGGGACATCCGGACGATTCGGTGATTCATCCGGATGGTTCATGGTGAAGCTTAGTTTTCGTGGTGATTCATCGCTCCAATTCATGCAATCGCATCACCACTAAAAACATCACCATTCCTACGAAACTCCAGTTTTCTAAAATGGCAGGAAGCAGGAGAAATTACCTGGCAATACTTAATTTTTGTGGGATCAAAAAAGGAGTAAAGGCCGCGAAAGCAAAGCATGATGGGAGGTGGGAGATTTAGACATCCTGCCTCTCCCCCCCCCCCCCACACACACTGATGTAAAAAGGCTTGATGTTGATGAATGAGCCTGAAATATAGTAGATTATTGGACAAAAATAAGATTTAATTTGTAAAGTACCCTTTAATGCTAGTTACTGAGTCAATTGAATTCACAATCCTTAGTTAAGGAAATTGCAATTTTTACTGTTTAAAACAATTTTTCAGTTTTGATAGAAATTAATGCCTACTTAGCTCTACATAGCTGCAAGTGCACAGTAACAATAGGCACTAATATCTAACCAAAATAACTTCAGGGTTCAAAGAAATATTATATTTCTAACACTGTTCTGGAAGATAGCAGTAAACAAATACATATTTACAATGGATGTAAAATTGGTTACCTTAGCAGCATCTTCAAGAAAAACAGCTGCTTGGTTGATTGCATGTTCTATTGGCGATGTATCTGATATAACACACATCAACAAATGAGTCCACATCACATTATTTTGACAGCCTCCAATATTAGTGCTCAGATGCTTATATCATTATAATTCTTACAAAAGACTATTCTAAACATTTCCTGAAAAATCTACAAAATTGGTATCACATTCCACCCCTTCCAGCCACCACTCTCCAATGGCCAGTTACCTCTGTTTCCAAGGTAGAAGTCGTGGAGAGGTTCAAATTGACCTTAGTATCCACAGCTAAAGTATTGGACAACAACCATGATTTTT
>JAKSDK010000779.1 GCA_022360095.1 Phycisphaerales bacterium | reverse complement strand
GTCCTTTGGCCCTTCCGCATCGAGGTTCCACTGTATATGATTGTCGACAGGACTGGCTAGTCTCAGTAAGATCCGATTATCACATTCTTTGCGTTAGTATCCGTACGTTTACCAACTCACGAACCATGAAGACAACGACAAGGTCACATGATCACGTCTGTAGATAAAAAATATGTTCCTAGACCTTTTCAGCACTCTGGTATCCATCCAAATTCTTCTCTTTTTTTTCAGTTCAGATTAGCTCTCATGGCGTTTTCCTTGACGACTTTGTTCGGCAATTAGATAAAGGATAAACTGAAGTAGCAAGTTGCCATGATTTGCATGACCTTTAAATCCAGATGGAAAGCAGCCTGACAGAAGTCACTGATATTTTAAACTACTTAAGAACTGTAAATGGTATACATTTTGTAAAACAAAGACCATATATTCTCCTTCACCTCAATAAGCACCACTGCGCTATATGAAAACAAAAACCCACAAGGTATCGGTGAAATTAACTATGGAAGTAAAATGAACTATAAACCTGCTGGTAACCTTCTATTGTGAATTGCAGTTTACATGCAGATCTGGCCGTTATGTTGCACTAAACACTGTAGGTACTACCAAAATAAGCAAGGTAGGCCACCAATTTAAAGATATGTGTAACAGATGATTTTGGCTCCAGACATTAATGACTTATTTCACGTGGCTTTATCTGTTGAACCCAAAAGGTGGACTCGCGTGGTCACATTCCTTTCTGATTGGTTGTTTGTGCATCAGTTATAAAGGGCTAGAAGGATGCAACTGCAACTTTCCACAGACAAAAATTCATCATTTTTTGTTGGTAGAGAATGCCATTGTTCATTGGTCTACCAAACGCTCAGGAATGTGACCACACCAGTTCATCTTTTCTGTTTTACAACTGACAGACTCATGACCTAAGTCATTAACGTTTGTTGACAAAATCAACTGTCACGCATACCTTGAATTTGCAGTCTACCTATTTCGGTAATCATTTTAATGTAGCAGACCCCTTCTTATCATCTCATTACTATAATGACAGTATCAACCCAGTTTCTTATCCTAAAGCCAACTTTAAGGCGGCTCGACTGGATTTTTTAGCGGGGACACCTTCCAAGTTTAAGCATTAACTTGGTCAGCGTGAGTAACGATATGGTAAAAAGGTTATCACAACTGTATTACATAAAGATGAAATTTCTTATGATATGGGTTTTATTGCAATCTGAGTCGCCATGGCAACGTAATGACCCCATTATGTTTTTTATTTATCTTTGTGTTTCTCTGTACTATGAGTTTTTTTTTTAAGATGTCGCTTAAGGGAGTATGTACCTGCCATATTGCCTTAATTATGGCAAAGTTTGAACAAATTCTATGAGAGCGTT
>JAKSDK010000193.1 GCA_022360095.1 Phycisphaerales bacterium | reverse complement strand
TGACTAGTAAAAAAGGTTCTCGTATTCTGGGGTTATTATTGGCAATTTGCCCTGTAAGTAAGTTCTTTTTGGGTAAGGATCAGAAAAATACATATGCTTTTGTTTGGTCTTAAAAAAAATTACTGACTATATTCACAACTGTAAATTCCAAACCTCCTTTATGCAACATCTATGAAGGAAATTAGTCTGCACTTTACATGTATATAAAACTGTTTTTGTTGTAAGAATTACAGGTTTTTACAGTTTCTGGTAATATGAAATAATTTGCAAATCTCAAAGTCAATTTCCCTTGGTTAAAATTCTTATCATAATTTAACTGTTACCCTGGCTAAACAGGTGGTGAACTTATATTTTTGGTCATTGAAATGGCAGATTTCTGCCAGCAGGTTCTTAAATCATGAAGTTCTTACACATGGGGTCTTACTGTAACAGGATTGCTGATTTAGTATCACAGTAGAAAATTTTGTCTTTCACATATGTTTTCCCCTGCCTGGCCCTTTCATGAATAACAACCATTTCTTTTGATAGTCAGAGGGGTAATGCTGACAAGCCACACCCTTTTTCCTACATTCTAGTTCTTTCTTATTGCGGCATATCTCAGTAAGTCAGGAGACTCCGAAGAATGGGCAAAGCTTGCAATGATGTCAATTGAACAGAATAACTTAAACCAAGCACTGACTTGTTATAACCAAGGTGAGTTTTTATGACTAAGGTGAAACTTAATGTATCTGTTGTAGCTAATTTTTTATCTCCGGTAATTTTTGTTTTTCGTTTGTTTTTGGGTATGGTAATGTACGCTAATGAAGTTGGAACAAAGGAAAAATAAAAATTACCTGAGATAAAAAATTAACCACAACATATCCATCTCTAAGTAAACCCTTTGATGACTCATACGGGAGATGGGGGAGACTGCTGCCATATCCAGAAGACATCTTTTTTGGTCCTTGTGGGAATTCCACATTTCCAACTATTTTAATTTCTTTATGCAGCTTTAAAGGTGGACCCAGGCAATGCAAACATCCTTTGGGATCGTGCTGCTCTATACTATCAGATGGACAATACTAAGAAAAGCTTGGAAAGTTATGAAATGGCGTGCCAAGTAAGTACATGTTTCCCCCTAAAATTCAAGTTTAGGGTGGTCTTTACCTTACAATG
>JAKSDK010001942.1 GCA_022360095.1 Phycisphaerales bacterium | reverse complement strand
GGTGTATTAGCCCCTGGAAATTTTGCGAAAAAATGTGTTTTGAAACTAGTTGAACATGTTCATGTCACTGTCGTGTTATAAAGAGCTAAAACTTACTAAAAAGCAATTAATTTTACAGGTTGTATACTTTGCTAGCCTGTGAAGACATTATTTTGTTTCTCCTCGCTCCTTGTCACTGGGGACGTTTTGCGAGGAGAAACGTCTGCAACTCTGAAACAGAAATTCCATACTGATGAGGTAAAATCTGTCCTGAATCCTGTCATAAGTTCTGTTTGGGCAATGGACTAGTTACATTGTTTGAGCTATTGTTTACGAATGATAGACAAAAGACAAATGGCTACAAAGGTCAAATGTAAACGCAATGAATCTAAAACAAAAATGTCAATAATTGTGGAATATATTCCTGTCTATATAATAAGCATTTGAGTTTTGCTGTAGCTCTGTCGCAGATAAACAGTATACTTTACCAAAATCGACCAGAAGAAACGTAAAATTATGACTATCGGATTTATAATGTAAACATTGATTTACGTCATCAGTATGGAATTTCTATTGCTGAGTCGCAGACCTTCCTCCTCGTGAAACGTCCACAAATGGAGAGGAGCGAGGAGAAACGGCTGTTTTCGCAGGCTAACACTTTACCTCCTTTTGATCTAGATGCAAAATATTAGCTTGAGGCACACGTAGAAAGCATAATTTCATTGGTTTGGGGGTTTAAGAGTGACACAGCAGCCTTGGCTTTTACTTTTCACTTTCTCTCCTCTCCTCTTCTGTTTGTTTTTTTTAAATTTGCTTTTCATGCCTCATTTTTTTTCTCTTGCTGGGCATTTAGTGGGCTTAATTAAGGTGGGAAAAGTTAGGAAAGCTTTCAGGATCTTAGGGTTAGATGAAAGGAACGGTACATATGTACATGTAGGCGGGTAGTGTAACAAGATTTTCATGGAAATTTTCAGGTCAATGCTAGATATTTTTTTCCTTTTTTCTTTGGTGTCCTCCTTATAGACAACAATAATTTAACACGGAATCCACTAGGAAATTGAGCAATTTCAATTTTCAGTGAACAGAAACCTTGTACCAGGATAATCTATACAATATCGCATTCTTTTTTACATTTTTTCAAGGGCTATAGATGTCATTAGTTATCTGTGATAACTGTCTGTTGGGTTTGTGGGTAGACCCTTTAAACTGGCCAAGCTTCATTGAAATTGGAGAGATACATGTAGCACATAGCACACCTGCCTGGTGTACCCAAAACAACTCCCCATTACAACACAAGTTGGAAGTTCTTAGGGAACTGTATTGTTCCCAAGTTTAATTTCATACGAGACCCAGGTTAGGCCCAAATTAGAACCAATATAACCCCAATTTCAAGATGTTGTGAACTGTCTTATAAATTTTTTCCTGTGTATATGAAATGGTGACCTGTGCTGTGTACTAATTTTTTTAATTCCAAGAGGACTGCCAGGAAATGATTACAGTCAGTGGAAGCTCTCCTAACGCACACTCTCATAAGCAGACAGTTCTACTTACGGCTGCTTTGAATTCACAAAACCCTGTTTTTCTCAACACCCATAAAAACTGTATATTTTTACATTCCGGTAGCCGGCCAGCTCAAGTTATGGACACCTTTTTTGCTTCCCAAAGGTGTCCACTCAAGGGAGCTTCCACTGTATCTCCATGTCCTGCAACATAAGTGTTGGTCAATGTTGACCATTTTTGTCATATCTTTTAGCCCCACCCAGGTTCACCAATGCAAGCAATGATAAGTCTTTGCGGGAGGGCAGTGATCTGCAGCTCTTCTGCAGTGCATATGGCAGACCAACTCCAAATATCACCTGGGTGAGAATCACCT
>JAKSDK010001771.1 GCA_022360095.1 Phycisphaerales bacterium | reverse complement strand
GGGCAGCACTTCACTTCTGGTATGGAAACTCTAGTAGTATGGATTGTCTGATGGTTTAGATGGTTCTTGAAGGGTGTCTGGGAAGGCTATTTTTCGGGGCATGCATGAAGTAGGAGCGGAAGGGCCTGGAATACTGCTAACAAACAGCTCAGGTTAAGATTTCTTGTCAGAAATAGGCATTGCATGTGCAGGCAGCAATGAAGCAAGTAGACAAATTAGTAAAAGTAATGCTTAATTTTATTGTTTCTACCGAAACTTTTATTTTTTTCAGATCTGACTCATTGACTCATTGACTCATGACTCATGACTCCTTGACTCATTTGACTCATAAAACATCCGTTCTCAATGATCAATCATAATCAAAGATTGGAACACCTCCAAGAACTAAGATAACCTCTGGACAGCCATACATGGTGCCTAATTTACGTCCGTCATTGTTAATTGCTAACATAAGAAGTATCAAAAGCACATGTTTTTGCTCATATTCTGGTTTATTTGTCACACTTGGACTTAGCTTTCACCCACTGATTGTTCACTCACTTCATGTGCATGCTGAACTGTTACTAATGTCTTAGTTAATTTTTTACTTACTTTCAAACAAGTAACAAGGAATAAAAATATTTTAATATTTTTATTTCTTTACTTCTCTAGTGGTTCAGATACAATTACAGTATTAGTGGGTAACTAATGTGACTTGAAAGATAAGAGAGAAGTCAATGAAGATGACATGAAGATATTGCCACTGACCCTTGAGGAGGTAGCATGGCCGAGTGTTTAGAGCGCTGGAAGTGCAATGCGGAGACCCCAGGTTAAATATATTGAATATGTTCTTGTTAGCTGCGTGTTCAGCTCATTTGTCTTGCTTGTAGGTCAGCTGGGTTGTCCACGGTCAGTTGGGATTTTTACCAAATGAATTATGTTCATTTAATTTATTTGTTTCTGCTCATTTTTGGGGCACAATGCACAATGCACATGACATTACCTCATCTCACCTCACCTCACCTCACCTCACCCATCCTCTTCGTGCCTTGTAGTACATACCCTGTAAGGCCTTCAAGGAGTCCCTCCACTTATCTCGGTTAGCTGCAGCCGTCTTCACTTCCTCCTGTTGTGAGGACGGGCCACAGTGTTCCCTTGATAAAGTGAATT
>JAKSDK010000520.1 GCA_022360095.1 Phycisphaerales bacterium | reverse complement strand
TTGGGGACCCTGTAAGGCGCGGGGCGTGCCTACCTCTCGCTGGCACGCCCTGCGTTTGATTGAGCAGCACCCGGGGCAGGCGTCGCTCGTTTGCTTCGGCCTCCCGGAGGCGCAGGACATGCCTTCACCGGCCTGTCCCGCGTTTGATATGAGTGCAACGGGGCGGACATCAACCGTTGGCCCCGGTACCTCACGGCGCAGGGCATGCCTTCACGGGCATGTCCCGCGTTTTATAAATCCCCGATCCAGTTGCTCGCCATGCTCGGGGAAGACGGTAGTGCGTCATTCGCTCCGGCTTTGGGCCAAATCGTCCACGAAGTCTCGGGCCTCGGATAACGACATGCCGTAGTGATGCCGGGCCGTTCGGACCGCGGGCATGTGTTCGCCTTGCTCGATCATCGAGATGATCTGCGCGTCGAAATCGATCGGGGTGTCGGTGTCGTCGTGGCCGACGCCGGTACGACGCTGGGGGCGAACGGTGACCTGGGACTGCAAGGCCTTGAGCATCTTGCTGCCGCGCCATTCGACGCGGACGACGCCAGGCTCCGGCACCTGAACGGGAGCATGGTGGAATCGCATTTTTGAGCGTTCTTTTCCTTGCCGCTTGCGAGCGGTTTCCTTGGCGATTGCCTTCCGCAGTGCCTCGGTGTCGGTGTGCTTCAGGTGCAGGTCAAGGTAGCGCGCTGCCCTGGTGACGGTGTCGCCGTCGGAATCGGTCCCTTTCGTATGGTGGATCGTTTTCTGGCACGCGGTGATCTCGGTCCACGGGAGGAAGACCACCGTCGGTCCTTCGTCCGGAAAGTGGTGATTCAGGTACGAGCGAAACTGCAGGTAGACGCCTTCGAAGCTCAGCTTCATGACCCAGTTGGTGCGACGGAAGCACGCCGTGACGGAGCGCCACATCGCGATCAGGATGAACAGGTAGATAAGAAAGACGATCAGCAATATCGGGCCTGCCACGATCCATATCCACCAGGGCATGTCGAGTATTTCTTTGGCCAGCGCTCCGAGGTGTTCGGGCAGAAACACAGGCGCCAGGAAGATCGCGAGCATGACGAACGCGCCCCAGGATCGGTGGCCGAAACTTCGTTCGATTCCGTCGCGGGGCACATCGCTGTGGGTGATCAGTTTCATGGAAACGTCCTATACCGAGCTTCGTTCGTCGGACCGCTACAACGGTTCGAATCGGTCAGTTTCCGCAGGCTCATGAACGCGGGGTGCTGAAATCGGGCTTTGCGATGGGGCAAGGCGGACGGACGTGATCGGGCATCGTCGCGGCCGGCCGACGCTCACGCGGTTTTTTGATTTTTTCGCGTCACGCCTATGGGCCGTTGTCGCCTGTAAATGCCTTTGTTGACTAACCATTTGCTCACTCGCCGTGTCTAGTCCGGCAGTGAAACGCACCGGTTGGTGCGAGATGGGAAGACATTGGCGACCAAAGAAAGAGGAGTGATTGCCATGAAACATTCACTGAGATTGACAGCGATGTTGGTTCTTTGTTCTTCCGGTTCGTTGCTTGCCGCGGATGCCGTTGCGACGTCCGTCGCGACGAACGGCGGGTCGAGCAGCTCGAACGCCTATGCCACCGGCAACGGCAGCGCGATTGCACATTCGGTCGGAACGAACGGCGGCCGCGCGGTAGCCAATTCCGTCGCGAACGGTTGGCGAGGCGGCAGGGCGATCAGCAGTTCGATTGCCGTCGCGGATCGCGGACTGGCCGTGAGCAACTCACGAGCGAACGCCAGAGGATTTTTTGGAGGCCGGTCGGTGGCGATCAGCGACAGTGTGGCTGCGACGGTCGGTGGCGTTGCCATCAGCAACAGCGACGCTGATGCACGGAGCCGATTCGGTGGCCGGGCCATCAGTGAGTCATCGTCGCTGGCCCTGAGCCGTTTCGGTGTGGCGATCAGTGACAGTGCCGCACGCAGCCGTGGGCGTTTTGGAGGCCGTGCCGTGGCCCAGAGTGATTCGGTGGCGGACACCTTCGGCGGCATCGCCACGAGCAACGTTCGGGCGAATGCCGGGGCACGGACGTTCGGCTTCGCCAGATCCAACGGACTCGGTGTCAGCATCAGCGGACCGCGCCGGTCGAGCGATGCCCATGTTCGGGCGTCGAGTCGGGCGAGTCGTTTCGGCCGCAGTCGGGTGAACAGTTCAGCCGTTGAGTTCAGGTTCTAAGACACGAAACCTACACAAACCCCGGCCGGCGAGTCTTGATCGGCTCGCCGGTCGGTTCGAGGAGGATCAAGTCATGACGACTTCAAACAAGACTCTCAGACGGGAACGGATGAATCGAAATCGTTTTGCAGCGTGTGGAGGAACAAATCGAGTCGGCGCTTTGGTGCTGCCGACGCAACAGGGCTCGGCGAAGAACAACCGTCTTGCTTGGATGTTTGCCGCCGCCTTCACACTCCTGACCGCACCCCTTGCCTTCGCGGGCGAGGCTTCGACCAGTGCCTCGGCTGGGTCGAACGGGTTTGGACCAGGCACGGCAACGGCGACCGCGGGCTACAACGGTGGTGGACGGGGCTATGCCAGGACACAGACCCGAAGCGGTCACGTGAACTTCGGCCGCGGCGTGGCCTTCGGGATCGATCGAAACGGCGTGAGCTTCTCATCGAGCCACGCCATCGCCGGACGATTCGGACCGGCCGTGGCCCGGAACTTCAACATGACGATCGGCTTCGACGGTCGCGTCTCCAGGAGCAGCGGCACGACCGTGGCGGGCGGAAGCGCGACGCGCCAGGCGCAGGCCGGCGGCTTCGCCAGGGCCGTTCGCGGTAACCCGACGTCGGCCTCGACCGTGAGCGGTCGAACGGGACCGCGCGGCTTCGTTCAGGCTCGAACGGACGCAAAGTCGAACTACCGCCGGTTGTTTAAGACGCGATTCCGACGCCGTTGATCCCCCTTGAATTGCGCGGGGGCAGCCCAAGGGTTGCCCGATCACGGTCCGGTCGACTTTTGTAGGATTCACCTACCGTCCTACAACGTCGGCCGGGCCGTTTTTTTGCCTTGAAGGAAGCGAAGTGTCATCAACATGGTCGCCAACAGCGCGGTTGCACCTTAAGCGCCGGGTGGCATCCCCAAGCCGACGGCGCGGGCATGTTGATGCGTCAACTGATCTTGTTTCGCGTTATTCAGAGCGCAGTCGCGCGAGTGATACGGTCCCTGGCCCAATCGAGTGTGACACCTTTTTCGGCGAGCATTTGCGCAACGAAGCCGTCAGGCTCGCGGAGCAGGGCGAGCAGAAGATGTTCATCTTCGATTTCGCCGTGGCCGAGTCGATTGGCTGCCTCGACCGCATAGACGAGCCGATGCCAGAAACGCGGCGAGCGGAAGGCCTTCGCGAGTTCCTGCTGGTGCAGCCATTCATGGGCGTCGTGACCGGCGGCGGTGCCGATGTGGTCTTCATCCGTTCGCGAGCCGAGCAGGCTGAGAACTTCCTCGCGGAGCCGTTCAATCTTGACGCCGCGCTCTGCAAGGATTTGGGCGGGAATGTTGTGACCCTCGCGGAGGACTCCGAGGAGCAGGTGCTCGGTCCCGACGTACTTGTGGCCGAGCTTACGAGCTTCGTCGATGGCGAACTGGATGGCCTGCCGCGTGTCGGCGCGCTGGGCCATCTTCGTTTGATGCAACTCCTTATCGCCGGGCTTGACGAGCTTGTTGGCATCATTGCGAAGGGTTTCCAGGTCGATATCGAGATTCTTGAGGACCAGCGTCGCGACGCTGGAACCCATTGATAGGATGCCAAGCAAGAGATGCACGGGGGCGAGATAGTCATGGTGCAGACGAATGGCTTCCTGGTTGGCAAGGGCCATGGCGCGGCGGGCGCGATCGCTAAAGCGTTCGTGCATGGGAAAACCTCCGAGTAAAGGTATTCAGGGTCGTTGGGCCCGGGAAAGACGACAGGGAAACCCTGATCCCCTTTCCCTCTTCCCCGATCCCCTATTTCTTTTTCTTCGCGGCCTCGATGATCTCGTCCTGGACGACTTTCGGGACGCGCTGATATTTGTCGAATTCCATTGTAAACGTGGCTTTGCCCTGAGACATCGACCGAACCTCGGTCGCGTAGCCGAACATCTGGGCCAAAGGCACCAGGGATGTGACCGTGGTGAGCGGACCGCTGATTTCGGTCGACTCGACGATGCCGCGCCGCGACGAGAGGTCTCCGATGATATTGCCCTGGAATTCGGACGGCGTCTCGACCTGGACTTTCATGACCGGTTCGAGCAGGACCGGTTTGCTTTTGAGAAACGTTTCCTTGAATGCATCGCGGGCGCAAATCTGGAAGGCCATGTCCGACGAGTCCACCGCATGGTGAGAGCCGTCTTCGAGAATCATCTTCACGCCGATAATTTCGTAGCCGGCCAGCGGACCCTTGGCCAGAACGGATTGGAATCCCTTATCGACGGAAGGGATGTATTCCGTCGGAATGCGTCCGCCGAAGACTTTGCTCTCGAATTCGTAATGCTCTTCATGGCCCTCGGGCAACGGTTCGAGCTTGCCGGCGATGTGTGCGTATTGGCCGGCACCACCGGTTTGCTTTTTGTGCTTGTAATTGTATTCGATCGTCTGGGACGGCGACTCGCGATAGCTGACACGAGGACGACCGACTTCCAGCTCGCATTTGTATTCCCGGCGAATGCGCTCGCAGTAAACGTCGAGGTGCAGTTCGCCCATGCCGGAGATCAGCGTGTCACCGGTCTCCGCGTCGCTCGACACGTGAAAGGTCGGGTCTTCCTTGGCAAAGCGATTGAGTGCTTTGGCGAGTTTGTCACGATCGGCCGTCTTCTGAGGCTTGACGGCGAGCGAGATCACCGGGTCCATGACGTGCATGGACTCCATCGTGTAACGAACGCTCTCACCGCAATAGGTGTCCCCGGATACACAGTCGAGTCCGACGATGGCCACGATGTCACCGGCCGAAGCCGATTCGACTTCTTCACGGTCGTCGGCATGCATTCGGAGAATGCGCCCGAAGCGATGGGGCTTGCCGATTCGGGCATTGATGTATTTATTTCCGCGTTGGATACGACCTTGATAGATCCGCATGTAAGTCAGTTGACCGAAGGTTTCGTCTACGAGCTTGAAGGCGAGGGCGACCAGCGGCGCTTCATGGTTCGTGTCGAGGACGGTCTCCGCTTCGTCGTTGGCGAGGTCGAGTGCAAAGATTTCCCGATCCAACGGTGAAGGGAGATAACGGATCATGGCATCGAGCAGAAGCTGCACGCCTTTGTTCTTGTAGGCCGAGCCCATCAGGACCGGCGTGATCTCGTTGGCAAGTGTTCCTCGTCGGATAATCGAGTGAATCAGTTCTTCGGGAACGGGTTTTTCCTCCAGCAGCATTTCGAGCAGTTCGTCATCGTAGAGCGAAAGAGCGTCAAGCATACCCATGCGGGCGCTTTCGGCCTCTTCGCGCATGGCATCGGGGATGTCTTCCCAACGGACTTTCTCGCCTTTGTCGCCGTCGAAATAGGCCGCCTTCATCGTGATGAGATCAATGATCCCTTCGAGGTCCGCGCCGACGCCAATCGGGAGTTGCAACTGAATCGTGGTCAGGCCAAGTTTTTCTTCAAGACCCTTGATCGCATTGACCGGGTCGGCGCCCTGCCGGTCCAGCTTGTTGATGAAGCTGATCCGAGGCACGCCGTAGCGTTTCATCTGCCGATCGACCGTGATCGACTGTGATTGCACGCCGGCGACACCGCAGAGAACCATGATCGCTCCGTCGAGGACGCGCAAGGACCGTTCGACTTCCACGGTGAAGTCCACGTGGCCGGGGGTGTCGATGATGTTGATTTGCGAATCGTTCCACGGCACCGTCGTTGCAGCCGAGGTGATGGTGATGCCGCGTTCCTTTTCGAGGTCCATGTGGTCCATGGTCGCACCTTCGCCACGGACCTCCTGGATCTTGTGAATGCGCCCGGCATAGTAAAGGATGCGTTCGGTCAGGGTGGTTTTGCCAGAATCGATATGGGCGGAGATGCCCACGTTGCGTAGTCGGCTCAAAGGTGAATCGCTCATCGAATCACACGCTTTCTCTTGCTGCCCGTGCGTGGCGGTTTTCATTTTGACAACTCCGGTGAACCGGCGGCTCACTCCTTATGAATGCCGGCTCTGGTCCAACACTGCTTTTGATCGTGAACGGCCTGTTTGGCATTGTTCAGGGACGGTCCTGAAACACTATGCCTGCTATCGGGCCATTCCCGGTCAGGTTCGAAAAATATTTCGTTCGGCTTCCGCCCGTTTCATCGGGGGCTGAACGGCCCCTCCAGTAACGGGTGTCGGTCAAGACTTGCCCGTGAAGGGTGCTTGGCGCGGAACCCTTTATGTCAAAAAGGGTTATGCCGGCCACCTTTCTTGTGAAAAGGTGTGCCCATAGATTACGGGCAGCGGGCCGGATTGTCAACAGATGTTTTATTGGGATCGCGCGAAAGGTTGATTTTCGTCGGGAACAAGGACACGCCGCCAACCTTCGGAACGCTGCCATCCGTCGCCACCTTCGGCGAACAGGCTGGACACCCGGTCGCCCAGGAATGAGACGGATGCCACAGCGACCACCAGGATGAATGCGATGAGAATCGCGTATTCCGAGGAACTGGCGCCGTGCTCTTCTCTCAGGAAGGTTTGAATGGATTGCCGGGCGCTGTTCATCGTGTCGTTTCCTTTCAAGAGACCATGGTGACCAGAGACCGTCCTTCAGGGCAATTCGGTTGCCGATCGAGTTCGATCCGCCGACGTGCGATAATGAACGGCTTTTCAGGTTTGGCGTTGGTAATTGGGTGGGGGATGATGCGACGGACCGGCCGCTACGGTTAGCAGGGGTTGTTGTCCGGATGCAACATGCGGGGGGCTTTAGCGATGGACGATGATCGACGTCAACACGTTGTAGGTCAAGGCCGCCAGCGAGCCGAGCAGGAATATCAGACCAAGGATCGCGGCTCGCACGCTGCCGTCCGCCACGGCGACGATCAAGCAATACATCGCCACGAGTTGCAGACAGATCACGGAAATGCAGCGAACGGTTTCCATTGTCATGGGGAGGCGCTTTTCACGCAGAGACAGTAGGCATACTTTGCACCGATTGCGCCCGTGCTGGTCCAACAGGACATCCTCGGTTTCACCGCATTCACACTGCTTGAGTTGCTCCGAGCCCCGGCGTCCGATATAGGCTTTCTTCAATGTGGCGTAGGCCTCGGTGACCTGGCAAAACAGTCTATGACTCCGGGCATCGCCGTTTGCGCGATCGGGATGATGCCTCAGCGCCAACCGTTTGTAAGCACCGTGGAGATCTTCCAGCGATGCGCCGGGCGCCAAGCCCAGGACTTTGTAGCAGTCCGTCAGATTCAAAGGATCAATCTCCTGACGAAAGGTTCGACGACGGTCATAATACGCGAAAGCACACGATGAGTCAAAGAAACGTCAAAAAGTCAAAACGTCAAAAAGTCAAAAAAGAAACGTCAAAAACGTAAAAAAGTCAAAAACCAAAACGTCAAAGCGTCAAAACAGTAGGGAATCGCGGATTGAGCACGAAACTGATTGAAATCACCGACACGCTTTCCAAGAAGGTCCGTCGATTGGAATTCGCCAGCCCTGTCGCCTATGTGTACAACCCCCTGGAGTACGCTCAGGCACCGCATCGTCGGTACGTCAAGCGGTTCGGCCGTGCGCCGCGCGAGGTCGTGCTGGTCGGTATGAACCCCGGTCCCTGGGGCATGGCCCAGACGGGCGTTCCATTCGGCGAAATCAACCTCGCCCGGGACTGGCTTGGACTGGAGGCCCCTGTTGAAAAGCCGCGTCGCGAGCATCCCAAGCGCCCGGTGGAAGGGTTCGACTGCCGACGCAGCGAGGTGAGCGGCCGGCGTCTTTGGGGCTGGGCGCGCGACACGTTCGAGACGCCGCAGCGCTTCTTCGAGCGGTTTTACATTGCCAACTATTGTCCGCTGTGCTTCATGGAAGACAGTGGTCGAAATCGAACGCCCGACAAGCTCCCGGTAAACGAACGTGATCCGCTGTTTCAGGCCTGCGACCGGGCACTAAGGGCCACGGTGGAATATCTGAAACCTCGTTTCTTAATCGGCATCGGCGCGTTCGCCGAGGCTCGGGCCCATATTGCGCTCGATGGTCTGAACGTCACGATCGGCCGCATCCTTCATCCAAGCCCGGCGAGTCCGCTGGCGAACCGTGACTGGGCCGGGCAGGCTGCGAAGGCGCTGAACGCCTTGGGAATTGAAATCCCGAAGCCCCGCAGCAGGGTGACGCGGTCTTGAAAGTCTGCCGGACCGGTTTGTAGCCATCGACCCCACGACAGATTTGTGAAAAAGCGTGTGAATGACCGGTGTCGTTTGTCGCATACGACCTATCGACCGGTTTTGTGGCGAGACCGCGCAGACCTTGGAGGACGACATGACACGCATGAACATGGCCGCTCGATTCGCGGGCGTTAACGTAAGTCGGATCACGGGCTTTGCTCTGGTTTGCCTCGGGCTGATTGGATGTGCACCCGCAGTGTTGCCCGTGCCGTTACCAGAGCCGCCGTTGCCGACACCGGATCCGATACCTGGTGAGGGCAACAAAGATGTGCGGGCATCGCGCCTCTTCGTCGCCAATTTCGCCGGTCTCAATGTGGTCAGTTATCAGGATCCATGGACCGTTGACGGCGACGTGGCTCCGGACACCAATCTACAAGGTGCGCAGACGCAATTGCTCTCGCCGCTGGATTTGACGGTGGACAACTCCGGGGCGCTGTCCGTCGTCAACCAAGGCGCACGGTCGATTACGAGCTATGCCGACGCGGACACGGCCGACGGCGACCTGGCGCCTGACCGGAATGTGAAGGGGCCGGCGTCATTGCTGGTCACGCCGCGCGCGATGGCCCATCAGCCTGTCGGTGATCTGATGTTCGTGCTGGATGACCTGCGTGTCATCAATGTCTTCGGAGACGTCAGCACGGCTGTCTTCGACGAGGGCGCGGCGCCGATACGGACCATTGATCCCGGCGCAGTCCTGGTGAGACCCATGGCGATGTGCTTCGGAGACCATGACGATTTGTATGTCGCGGATGACGCCGGGTTCATCTATGTCTTTGCCCACGCCAGCACGCTTGATCGCGTGGTCGTGCCGACGCGGACGATCGAGAGTCCGAAAGCGGTCGACGTGTTCGTCGAGCGCTCGTCGGACACCATGTTTGTGGTCGAGACGACGGGCTTCGTCTACACCTACCACGACGCGGCGACGCTCGATGGTGCGGTGGAGCCGGATGCCAAGTTCCAGGTGCCGGGCGCGGCGTCGCTGCAATCGATCGCGGTCGATTCGCACGGCACCGGCTACATCGTCGATGCCCTCACGAATGCGATCTATTCGTATGACGACGTTGCCGAGCTGGACGGCTTCGTGGCGCCGGACCGAACGATCCGAGGCCCTAGGACACGGTTGAATCAACCGCTCGAAGTGTACGTTTTCGAAGAGCCGTCTGAAGTGGAATAACCCTGCCGCGGCGGCGCGGGGCGGGCCCGGCGACGCGCATTGCCCCGGGTCCTCTCGCGCTGCATCTCTCACGCTGGACCGAGAATCCTTTCTCGGTCCTTCTCATACCAGGAATCCTTTCCTGTTTCTCGCTTCGCCCTCAGGCGGATTTACTTGTTATTAGAAAAAGCCGTGGGAAAGGATTCCCATGGAGGACGGACCGAGAAGGGATTCTCGGTCCAGCGGGGGTTTTCTTTTTTCTTGACAAGTACGAACGATCGTGCTATTTTTTAATGATCGCGTTTTTGGGAAGGACCACGATTTATGCCGTCCGCAAAGTCAGCCGCTATCGACGAACTGTCCAAGGGCAAGCAGACCCGACGCCAGATCCTCAACGTCGCCGCCGACCTGGCGTCGGCCGAAGGGCTGGAAGGGCTGACCATCGGCAACCTGGCCAAGGCGTTGAAGATGAGCAAAAGCGGCCTCTACGCCCATTTCGGGTCGAAGGAAGAACTGCAATTGGCCGTCGTGGACTTGGCGCGCCAACGTTTCGAGGCCGCCGTCCTGCCGGCGGTCGAGGGCAAGGCCGACGGGCTGTCGAGGCTATGCTCGGCCCTGCTGTCCTGGGCCGATTTCATCGACAAGAGCAGCGACCGGGGCGGCTGTTTCTTCGCCGCGGCCTCCGCTGAATTCGATGACCGGCCGGGGCCCGTGCGGGACGAGATTGTGCGGCTCACCAAGTCGTGGATCGACCTGTTGCGCCGGGAAGCGACGACCGCGTCATCGCTCGGGCAGCTCAAAGCGGAGGCCGTGCCGGCCCAAATGGTCTTCGAAGTCCATGCCTTCGTGCAGGAGGCGAATTGGGCGAAGCAACTGCTCGGCGACAAGACGGCCTTCAAAACGGCCAAGCGAAGCATCCGCGCCTGCCTCGAACGGGCCGCCAGCGCCAAGGGGAGAAAACAACTGTCCTAAGAGAATGGTTTTACTCAACAACTGGAGAAACAAATGCAAACCGTCAATCCCACCCGTTTCCTGAGAAGGTCTCTCCTGTCCAACGCCGTCTTTTCGACCGTCTCCGGCCTCAGCTTCATCGCGGCGGCCAAGCCGATTTCCTCACTCATCGGCCTGAGTCACCCGGGCATCCTCATCGGCATCGGCGTCTCTCTGCTCGTCTTCGCCGCGGGTCTCGTGGCGAACGCCAAGCGCCAGGCCATCAATGTGACCGAGGCCTGGCTCGCCGTGGTCTTGGACGTCACTTGGGTCGCCGGAAGCGTCGTCGTGCTCCTGGCCGGCGTGCTGAGCACCACAGGCAACTGGGCCGTGGCCATTGTCGCCGATGTCGTCTTCCTGTTTGCGATCCTGCAATTTGTAGGTCTGCGACGAATGCGACGGGCGCCCGTGCGTTCGTAGAGAACTTCGTCAGCCTTTTTTCAACGCCTTATATCGAAAGCAGTCCGTCGTATGGTCATTGACCATCCCGACGGCTTGCATGAAGGCATAGCAAATGGTGGAGCCGACGAACTTGAAGCCGCGTTTTTTCAGGTCCTTGCTCATCGCGTCGGACTCTTTCGTCGTGGCGGGAATGTCCTTGAGCGTTTTCCACTTGTTCTGAATCGTCCGACCGCCGACGAACGCCCAGATGTACGCATCGAAACTGCCGAATTCCTTCTGGACGGCCAGAAAGGCCTTGGCGTTCCCGACCGACGCGGCGACCTTCAGCCGGTTCCGGACGATGCCTTCATTTTGTAAAAGCTTTTGCTGTTTGGCTTGGCTGTATTTCGCGACCTTGACCGGGTCGAAACGGTCGTACGCTTTGCGATAATTATCCCGCTTCTTAAGAATCGTCTCCCAGCTCAGCCCGGCCTGCGCCCCTTCGAGGATCAGGAATTCAAACAGTCGCCTGTCATCATGCACCGGCACGCCCCATTCCTCGTCGTGGTAATGGACATATTCTTCCGAAGGCGCTTTGTTCCAATACAGCCACGCGCAGCGTTTTGTCGTCATGCTTTCCCCTTGTGTTCGCCGTCGACAGAAATCGCGAAGCTGGTTTTAACAAATTCACGGGCATCGAGAAACAGGTTCATCATCGACATCTGATCAGAGCCGCGCCCGTCAGGAAGCGGTGGGGATACGAAGGTAGGGTGGCCGCCGGACGGAACAGAAGAATTCGAATAAGGGAAGCGGTGAATCTTCCATTTTCAAGAGCGCCCTTTGCGTCGGACGCCCACCGCTTCCTGACGGTCGCGGCTCTGATCGTTCGCGCGCCAACTTGAATCATCTCTGTTCTCGACGCCAACGGCGTTGGTCGTCGCTTTCTACGCCAACGGCGTTACGTCCTCCAGCCCAGACGGTCTATGTCAAGCATTGCTTTGAAAAATAGTTATTTACGTCCCCTGTGCGTCCGTATGTGACAGGTGACGCGTCTGGCTGTTGATAAAATAGCTTTCGTCATAGGGGGTTCCGTTTCGCTTCATCGCCAGGATGATTTTGAGCCATTTGTGAGCGATCGCGCGAAGCGCTTCGTGATGCCCCCGCTGAGACGCCCGCAGCCGATCGTACAACATCGTGACCCAACGGCAGCCCGCCAACCGTGACTGTTCGGCGAGCAATTGGAAGGTCCGTCGCGCAAACTTCCAACAGCTTCGCCGGAATCTTACCTGCTTGCTCTTTCCGCTGGCGAAGGTGACCGGAGCCGTTCCCACCAAACCGGCCGCCTGCGCGGGTCCGTTGAATCGCTCGGGATCGCGTCCGACGACCGCCAGTACCGCAGGGGCCAGGACCTTGCCGGCGCCGGGGATCGAGCGGACCCAATGGGATTCGGGCAACGCGTTGAATTGCTCGATGATGAACGTGTCCTGCCGCTCGATCGCCTCGTTCAACGTCATCAGACTGCGAGCGAGGAACACCAGTTGCGGCGCCTTGGCCACCTGCAGATGATCCGCGACGTGCAACACCGGCGCTGTCAGTCGTTGCACCATGGCATCGATGCGCCGCCGGTGTGGATACTTGCGGCGTTTCAGCCAGGCTCGCAACGTTCGCGCCGACAGTCCGCGCATCTGATTCTGCGTTGGAAACGCTTGCAGAAACGTCAACGCGATGCGGCTGCTGATGGAGCCGAAAAAATCGAGGAAGAACGGACAATATTGCTTCAACATCGCCTGCAACGCGTTAACCTTGGCGGTGTGCTCCTCGACCAGCCGTAAACGATCTTCGCAGGCCAACCGCAACGACACGATCGCCGGATCATCCGGCCGTAAGGGACGCAACTCGGCGCAGAACGTCGCCAGGTACATCGCGATGGTGCGACGATCGATCTTGTCGGACTTGCTACCCGCCGCCGAGCGGGCCTTGCGAAAGGAATCGACCGACGCCGGGTGGAGTGGGTAGACGGTGAAGCCGTGATCCAACAGGCTCTGGATCCACACGGCCCGGGTGGCCTCGATCGCGATGCCAATTTGATCCGCCGGTGCGTGGCGGTCGAGCCGGTTGAACAGTTCGATGAGGCCCTTGGGCTTGGTTGAGACCTTGCCTTCCTCAAGCACGTCGCCGTCGCCGGTGCGCAGCTCGAACTCGAGACTTTCATCACTCCAGTCGATTCCTGCGAACAACATTGTAAAATCCTCCTTTGATCGATGTTGTCGTACGACTCGCCGACCGGACGGGACGGATCGCCTCATGGAAGCCCTCGAAGGGCGTTGGTCTATTGATCCTCGACCGCCGGGGATGGGAGCGGGGAAGTCGGTCTGGGCTAGGCCCTCGAAGGGCAGGGTTGCATGGACCTTCCCCGCTCCCGGCGAGATCCACACATCACAATCTCACGGTTTTCACAGAAAGAAAAAAGAAGCAAAAAAGAAAGAAACACTGACGCTACTGCTGTCTTGCATATTACTCAGTATGCGCCATGAGGGTTGCGCCGAAGGCGCTACCCTGGGACCGCGTGCACAAATGATCAGAGCCGCGCCCGTCAGGAAGCGGTGGGCGTCCGCCGCAAAGGGCGCGCCCGAACTAATCGCGAATCGCAACCGTTCTGGTCGTTCTCATGTCTCCATCCGACGATCCCCTTCACTTCGTACGCCCACCCCTCCCGGTCGGGGCTCTGATTGTTTTGTTCGATGGGTCTCCTGTCCCCAGGGTAGCCGCTGCGCGGCAACCCTTGGCTAAAGGACGGAACGCCGTTGGCGTAGGAGAAGTGTACGCGCCGAACGTTTTGACCGGCGCCCACGGATCACGAGCCCCTGGCGGCCCCATGCTGAACGTCACGGCATTTATGTTCTCCCGAACAATATTCCCTCGCATGCGCACCAACTGGCTACCTATTTAGCCGGTAGACTCAGCGCGGCCACTCTACAACTCCCAGTTGGCTTAGGATAGCCAAAGCGACCTCGATGGTCGCTTGTATGTTCTGTCAATCGTTATGGTGTCAAACAAAGGGGCGCGCGTGTGCTTGACAAAATCGCCAAACTGCTCTATATAATCGTTTGTCTCTCGAGGCCATGTGTAGAGCTTGTATTGTGAATCCAATTCCTTCTCTCGCTACGGAGGATGTTCTATGAATCTCCAGCGAAAGCGGACTCATTCAATGAGATTGGCGACGCTTTTGGGCGTCGCATGGTTTGGTGGTCTTGCCACTGTATCTGCGCACGGGCAGCCTGTCGTGAATGGTCCGACGCCCGACGCACCAATTCCCTGCGGTTGCCGGGGTGATATCAATGGTGATGGCACCGTGGACGGGCTCGACATTGCGGGCTTTGCCCGGTGCCTATTGGGCAATCCCATTCCTGGCGACAACTGCACATGCGCCGATATCGACGGAGACGGTATGAACATGGATGACATCTCCCTGTTCGTCCAGCTCGACAAATTGCCTTGTCCGCCGCGCGGCGCGTGCTGTTTGGACATTGATGACGGGCCCCTGACGTTTGACACGTGCGTGATTACCGATCCCATTTCCTGTGTCAACAACGGTGGCTTTTTCCAGGGCGCGGATTCGGACTGCACCGTTCAGGCCTGCTGTCTGCCGAGTGGGTTCTGCCAGAATGCGGACCCGCAATGTTGTGTGGCTTCGGGAGGAGTCCCATTGGGGCCGAACTCGAACTGTGCCTTGCCACCGCCCTGTCCACCGGTCGGAGCGTGCTGCTTCGATATCGACGACGGTCCGCTGGCGTTTGACACGTGTGAGATTCGTACTCAGGCAGACTGTCTCATCAGGGGTGGTGTCTTCCAGGGCACGGGCACGACGTGCACGGTCGAAGCCTGCTGCTTGCCAAGTGGGTTCTGTCAGGATGCCGACCCCGCCTGCTGTAAAGCGTCGGGTGGCGTGCCATTGGGACCGGGCTCGAACTGTGCGGCGATTGATAGCTGCCCGGTGATTGGAGCGTGCTGCTTCGATATCGATGATGGTCCGCTGGCGTTTGACACGTGTGAGATTCGTACCCAGGCCGACTGTCTCATCAGGGGTGGTGTCTTCCAGGGAGCGGGCACGACGTGCACGGTCGAAGCCTGCTGCTTGCCAAGTGGGTTCTGTCAGGATGCTGATCCTGAGTGTTGCATTGCATCAGGTGGAATTCCGCAGGGACCCGGTTCGGACTGCGCCGTGATACCGAACTGCCCATGATCAGGCAGGGCCTAGTCCATTCAATTCACTAATATAAGTCGTTCTCGACACCATCGCCGCCTCTCGACATGTTTCCGAAGCCGCCACACTGGGTGACAGTTCTTCGGGCTCAGCGCTCCCCGGAGCGACTACTTCACGGGATTCACGCCATCGTGTGATGGCACGCCTGCTCACGCTCGTCGACTATGGTTCGACGACCTCGGCTTCATCACGGCCGTCGTCCCGGAACTCGCTAATCGGCTTTGTGGGAGTGGTTGCTTTCTCTTCGAACTCGGCTCGAAGGACGATCGATTCTGTAACTCCCCTGTCCTAGCGCGGGGTTTTTCGCCACAAAAGACTCCAGCGCGGAAGCCATTTCATCAGGGTCTACTCCGTCACTGCCTTTCAGCTCATAGGTAACCCTCGGACCGCTCCCGTGTTTCTTGATTACCAGGCGCCCTATATCTACTTTGCGGATGGCCTCATGGATCAGCCGGAGGAATGGGCTGACAGACGCAGTAGTCATGATGAAGCTGACGCGAAACTCACCGACGCTGACTTGGAGTTTGTCCGGCTTCCGGTGACCGCCGCAGCTGGAAATCGTGTAAACGCCGTGCAGACTATTCAGCGCTGCAACCAGGCGCACGACCCTCTCATCGAGTTCTTCGTAGAAATGGACGCCCTCAACGTGAATCTTGCCTGACGGCTTTATTCTTGCCATTCAATCACTCTTGCTGATTTGATTGCCTGTCCGTCCGCCCCAGTGAGTTGCTCGTGAATGGTCATAAGTGTCTCGACGCGTCATTGGGATTAAGCGCCAAGCTTGGCACCCTTGGGGAAGAGGTTGTGGCCCTCTGCATCCCAAAACATGCGTATTGCTTTTGTGTTGCGGCGACCCGCTGCAGGGTCGCTAGGATCTGGGTTTGTTCCCATTCCTCCAGCTTCGTCAGCTTCCGGTGGAATCTGTCCTGCAGCAATGGCGGGGCATGCGCGAGCTGGTGATGTCCTTCAGGCGTAATCTTGATGCTGACGGTGCGGCGGTCCTGTCCGTCGCGAACCCGTTGCACGAATCCACGCTTCTCAAGTCGGTCCAGGATGCCGGACATGGTCGGCTGACTGAGATGGAGCGCTCTGGCCAGCGCCCCGGGCGACGCCTGTTCCATGTTCATCGCTTCGCGCAGCGTGGCCAGTTGTGGACCGGTCAGCCCGAATTCGCCAACAAGCCAGTGGGAATGCAGATCGACCGCTCGCATGATCTTGCGAATCGCGGCAACAATCTCGTTTTCGATACTGAGCGATGGCTGCATTTCATATCTCCCTTCGGAGGATTCTGCGATGACCCCAATTACTCGACGGGCAAAATCGCGCCCTTCTCATCCATGAACTTCCCCTCCCCGTGTGCCATGAGACGGCCGTCTTGGTAAAGCTCGGCTTTTACAACGTAGAGCGACTTGGTCCGCGAGACGACATGCGCCCGGACCTCAGCGATCTTCTCCAGACGGACCGGTTTTCGGAAACTGACGTTCAACCGGCCCGTGACGGCCGACACGCCTTCACGAAGCAGGCAGTTGACCATGGCATCATCCAGGAGCATGACCACGACCCCGCCGTGCAGGCGGTCGGGGTATCCTTGGAACCTTGGCGCGCATTCAAAGCGCGCGGACACGCTGCCATCGGCACGCGAGGAGAATTTGAGTGCCAAGCCTTCGGGGTTGTCAGCTCCACACACAAAACACGATCGGTGGTCGCGTAGCCCTTGATCGCTGATTGGATTCACGGATTCCTTCGTTTTTGACAACACTTGCTCTCTCCAACTTTCTGGCAGTCTCTCGCAGTCATGGCCGCCGCTCAACGACCAACACACGAGCTTACTTCTATGACAGTATGCGCGAGGTTCTTCGCACGATGCGCTTAACCTCAGGAATTTACCACGGCGCAGCGGTGACATGCTGAACGCCTTTCTGGAGGAGCTTCGGCACCGTGTCATCATACGTGGCCAAGTTTATCGCACACCTCAATCGGCACACATGTGGACCTTTCCTTGTCGACGGCAGTCTGAACGACCCGCAATATCGCCGCGTCGTTGGGCGCTGAGCCCCTATTCCTATGGGTATCGCGGATTCTGCATTCTTCCTCCCTGACCTGATTCGAACCACTGACACAAACGCTGAGAAAGTCGGCACAACGTCCAAACTCGTCGGCACCACGTGCCGCATGCGGAGATTCAACCAAGTCCCCTAGCGGTGGAAGTATGTCAACGCCAACATCCTCAGAAACTTCCTCCAACATGGCGCGGACCCACTCAAGCTCCTCGGACAGCGTGATGGTTGGAACGAGTATGCGGATGTCATGTTCAACGGCCATTTGCAGCAAGGCTCGGAGCTGGGTCCTCGTGAAATCAGAGCACTCCATAAGTCGTTTTATCCCTCCCATGCTCGCTTCAAGACCCACTGGTCCAACAGGTGGCCTTTCCGACCCGACCCCATCCCAAAGGCAAACGGTGATCGGAAGTCCCTCGAACAACGAAAACGTGGAGCGCATGGACCGAACCAGTTCGCGTTCCATTGCCGGCGTCTCACACGATCGATATGCGCGCTCCATTCGATACAAGCCGATTCCGTCCGCACCATTCACCGAGGCAACCAGAACATCCTCCCGATCGTTGATCTTGGCCATGACCTTGACGACACTTCCATCAAGCGTTTTGGCCGGCTTGTAGTTCTCATCGTGCGACGAGTCGCGCGCCGTCGTTCGTTTGCTCGACATCGATCAGTTTGCCTTTCAGTTCTTCCGCGACACCGCTATCGACAACAAGCACGTCAGCGTGACTGGAGACGGCGGGCCAAGCTATGTGATCCATCGAGACGTGGCGTGGGATTATTCGGAGTTCGACTCAAGCTGGCGCGAGCTACTCGCGCGGGCCTCGGCCGTCTGTTCGGAACGCTAGCCAAACGGTCACCACCAAGTCGGACGGCCATCATCCGCTGTGTGGATGCCGCGGGGCGGTCTGTGCGGCCCCTGGGACAAGGAGCCAGCCGTGTATATATTCTGTTGAAAGCGGTTCGCTGTCAATCGCCGAGGCCCTGTCAGGGCTGACCCGTAAAAGAAAAGCGGCCTCGCTTTAACATTATGTAAATAATTGTGTTACGAATAAGATATACAGCGCCCTCTGAGCTTGCGTGCTGCGGCGTCAACGGATATACTTCCAGTTCAATCTAGTTCCCTCTGGTGAACCAATAAAAACATGAGCAACTCTTTCACAATCGAGGATGAGATTGTTGCGGCGCTTCGGAGGATCATCCGAGGGGTCGACCTGCACTCGCGCCATCTGGTGCACGAGGTCGGGCTGACGTGGCCGCAACTCGCCACGTTGCGCGCGGCGGAACGTCTCGGGGAATGCTCCATTAAGGCGCTGGCGCGCGCCGTTCACCTCAGCCAGCCCACGCTGACGGGGATCGTCCAGCGCCTCACGCGATCGGGCTATGTCGAACGTTCGCGGCATGCACAGGACGGGCGGAGCGTGAACGTGACGATCACAGAGGCCGGTCGGAATCTTCTGAGGGATGCGCCCTCGCTGTTACAAGATCGATTCCACACGGAACTGGCAAAGCTCAAGGACTGGGAACGCTTTCAGACGCTCGCATCACTTCAACGCATCGCGGAGATGATGGAAGTCGAAACGCTTGATGCGTCGCCCATTCTTGTGGCTGGTCCCGTTGACGCGCCCACAGCCGCAACCTCCGCGGAGACAATCCCGACCGAAGTGACAGCGGAATCTCTGGCGCTGTCCGATGAACAACGGCATTGGGCGAAGCCAAAATCGACCAGAGTCAAGAAAGAAAAGGAGCGTTGAATTCATGTCAACTGGAGTCGCTTGCATAGCTGAAGGTGAATCTTCGAAAAACGCAAATGGGGAACTTCTCGTGGCGTTGCCCGAACCGGGTCTGTCCATGACACAGGACGCGGAATGGTGCGTCGTCCACATTGACGGCAAATGGCGTCACATTCGCTTTCATGATTACGACGAGCTTTACTCGGTCCCGGGGTTATACGAGAAGGTCATCTACGACATTCTGCGCTGCGACTCACCACGTGTTCTGCGAGACCTTCTCGAAACCGAGTTGTCAACTTCGGCAACGCCCGCTGATGAACTGCGTGCACTTGATCTCGGGGCCGGCAACGGCCTGGTCGGCGAGGAGCTCGCTGATCTGGGCGCCGACTTCATCGTGGGCGTCGACATCATCGAAGATGCCGCCGAAGCAACGAAACGCGATCGACCGGGGATTTATGACAACTACCATGTCGTCGATTTGGCCAACTTGAATGAGGGGCAGCAGCGCGAAATGGCGGGCTACCGTTTCAACACGCTGACGTGCGTCGCCGCGCTCGGCTTCGGCGACATTCCGGCGCAGACCTTCATTGCGGCGTACAATCTGATCCGCTCAGGCGGTTGGATTGTTTTCAACATCAAGGAGGATTTCCTGACGAACGGAGACGATACCGGATTCGCAGGATTCATTCGAGCCATACTGGATGACGGCACGTTGGAGTTACGGCAGCGCCGACGCTACCAGCACCGTCTCGCCACGGACCATAAACCGATTCACTATGTGGCCTTCGTTGGCCGGAAGCGTCGCGACATCTCCTAGACTCAGATGAACTGGACGATGGCGACAGTCCATGAGCGGCTTTGAACACGAAACCATCTCAATGGAAGACTTGCGAGCAGGCATGGCAAGGAACTGCTTGCCGAAGCGGAGGTCATCATCGCCGTCTCGCCGGACTCGCGAGAGGAAGTCCTACTCGGCATGTGGGAGTGGGAACAAGTGGTTGGCACCGGGCGCGAGGCGGAACTCTCGGTTGGCCGCGTCGACCTCGAGGCCGCCGACGATGTTGACGAGCTTGAGGAGATGATCGAGACGGCGCGGTATCGTTCGCCGGATGGACATGAGGATGAGGAACTGACCGAGTCATGATAATGAATCGTCGTTTGCGTATTGGCCGTATCATTCTCACAGGGCTCGCTGCGCTTACTGTTCCAAGCGTCTTATCCCATGCACAGGAACTCCCGCGTGTTACTTTTCATCATGAGTCGAGATTGACGACCAGCGAAGGACATACTGGGCTGGAATGGAGCGGTGATCGTGATTCGCTCATGTACGAACTCCAGAGCGCCCGGGAGCCGGACTTCATAGACCCGACAAGCCAATACCACGGTACGGATGAAGCATCTTTCTTGTCCGGGCTTACCGACGGCCGTTACTTCTTTCGCGTGCGTGCGCGGCCATCGGAAAATGACACTTGGGGACCTTGGTCCGAATCCGTCGAACTCGTTTGCGAGCACCATTCGCTGACATTTGCTTGGACTTTGTTCACCTCGGGCGGTTTGCTCTTCCTGTTCATTGTTTTCTTTGTGGGTTTGAACGCCCGTCTCCTGCACCGGTTTGAGAGGAACGATGCCTGAGGACAGCACTGTCTTATCGGTTTCAACCGGATATCTGCTGCTCGCCTTATTCGGCGTCATGTGGATCGCGCTCGGGATCTTTTGGGGACGCCGCGCCAAGTCTCTTGACGGTTTCATGGTTGCCGGCCGGAATGTCGGGCTCGCACTGGGGACGGCTACCGCCGTCGCGACCTGGATCACTTCAAACACGACGATGCTGGCACCGCAGTTCGCGCTGCAACTGGGCATCTGGGGGATACTCGCCTATTCCACGGCGTCGTTCGGCTTGTTTCTTTTTGCGCCGCTCGCCAAACGCATTCGGCAGGCAATGCCGCATGGTTACACCAGCGTCGAGTTTATTCGCTTGCGCTATGGACAGGCGGCATACGCCGTATTTCTGGTGATCTCCCTCTTCTATGGTCTGACGTGGATGGTCAGCATGGGGATGGCGGGTGGAATACTACTGGAGGCGCTGGCGGGAATCCCCTATGCGTTCGGAATGTCCGCTATTCTGCTCGTGTGCGTGGTTTACACGCTCTTCGGCGGTCTGTACGCGGTCATCGGAACGGACTTTATTCAGAGTCTGATCATCCTGGTCGGCATCGTGATCGTGGCCGTGGCCATTCTGACGCGCGCTCCGTTAACGGAAGTGTATGCCAATTTGCAGGCCAACCGTCCCGCGCTGCTCAACGTCTTGTTTCCGGCCGCTATTATGGCCGTGTTCAACAACCTTTTGTTCGGTATCGGAGAGATTTTCCACAGCAACGTTTGGTGGAGTCGCGCATTTGCCATGCGTGAAGGCGTAGGCATGAAGGCATACCTGATGGCCGGGTTAATCTGGCTGCCCATCCCGGTTGTGGCAGGTTTTTTGGGATTGGCGGCGCCAACGATCGGTATCAACATCACTCGGCCGGATACCGTCGGCCCCCTGGTGGCGGCCAATATTCTCGGGAGCGCCGGAGGCGTGTTGGTTTTCATCGTCGTGTTCTGCTCGCTCGCATCCAGTATCGACAGCCTGTTGGCGGCGACATCAGACGTGGTCACGAAAGAAATTATTCAGCCGTTTTTTCTGCCGAACGCCGGTGACCCACAGATTCGGCGAGTCGCGAGCTTGGTCATTGTGACGGTCGGCCTGATCACATGGGGCGTATGCTTGCCAAAGGTGGGTACGCTGGCGACCGTGCTGTTTTTTGCCGGGCCCCTCGTGGGTAGCACGATTTGGCCAATCATTGCCGGTCTTTTCTGGAAGCGCGCCAACGGGACGGGCGCGGTATTGGCAATGATCCTCGGCAGCGCCATCGGGTTAATCGCCTACTTCCAGATCGGATGGTATACGGCGTCATTGATCGGCACAGCGGTTTCTTTCCTCACAGTTGTCGTAACGACGCTAGTGCGGCCAGGCGCATTCGACTGGCGCACACTTGCAGTCGAAAAGGCGGTGGTTCAGGCATGATCCTCTTTCCAGAGTGGTTTTTTACAGTTTTGGTTTACGGTGGCATCACGTTGGCTGCGGTCAGTGGCGTGCTCCTGCTGGTCCTGCTGATTCGAGACGTCGGAGGCAAGACACTATGGTAAATGGGACGACGATAGAAATTGATACGACCGAAGCAACACCGGCTCGGGAACAGACGAACTCAAAAGGTCTGGAGCTTGACCCCCGGCCGCTTCTAAACGCCGCAGACGGGCAAGTGGATATCGAGCGGCTTGAAAAACTGAGCGGCCAATCCGTGTTGCATCCGAAACAGTTTGACAGGCAAACGGTGGTCGATTTGTGTCGAACAGCCGCGCTGCTCGAAGCCACCAATGTCGAACCTATCAAGCCGCTCGACGGAAAAATCGCGATAACCGCCTTCTTCGAGGCCAGCACGCGAACGCGCCTCTCGTTTGAAAGTGCCGCGCTCAGGTTGGATGGAAAAGTGCTCAGCGTCCCCGACGGACGGGTGACCGGAATGGCCAAGGGTGAATCACTTGCCGACATTGGCGAGATGTTCAATACCTACGGTGACGTCGTCATCATGCGGCACCCGGACACGAACAGTGTCAATGAAATTCGTAGAAATCTCGACTTGCCATTGATCAACGCAGGCAACGGTTCCGGGCAACACCCAACCCAGGCCCTGCTCGACTGGTATGCTTTGCTTAAGTGGCGTCCTGCTCTGGCATCGGCGAATTGCCCTGAAAGTCAACGCATTCACTTAGGGATTGTCGGCACGCCCGGAAGTATGCGTGCCGTCAAGAGTTTTCTGGGTCTATCGCTCTTATTCGTCGGTGCGGTTGACAGGATCACAATCGTCTCGGAAATGGCTGATCCCGTGGGCCTCGACTTAGAGTCAGCCATTGAAGATTGTGCGGTTCCGGTCGCGGTCACCAACGATGTTCAAGAAGTTCTTAGCAGCCTGGATGTCATTTATATAAACTCGATCGCTTTCCTGGGTGATAGCTATCGCGAGCTGGATAGCCGATTCAAACTCCGTGCGGACAGCAGCCTGAAGCCCGACGCTGTGATCATGCATCCCCTCGCTCGTCGTGACGAGCTTGATACGAGCCTGGACGCAACAACGCACAATATGTATTTCGCGCAGGCAGCCGGGGCGGTCTTTCTGCGCCAAGCGCTCCTTATCGCTGTTCTCGGGAGACTCGACAAGCTGGCGCAAATTGCTGAATAGATTGGCTAAGGTCCCGGCAGGAGCTTGGACGTCAACACAAGCGGGGTTTGAACATGTGCGGAATCGCCGGTTTCTGGGAACTTAACGAACGTCGCGAGGACATAACCGCAACACTCGACAGGATGCTTGACACGGTCGAGCATCGTGGGCCGGATGGTCGAGGAATGCATGTCGACGACACCACTGGTCTTGCCATGGGTCACACCCGGCTTTCGATCATCGATCTTGCAACGGGGAGCCAGCCGCTCTACAGCGCCGAGCGCGACATCGTGCTTACCGCCAACGGCGAATTCTACGACTACAAGCGGCTGCGGGCCGAACTAGCGTGCGACGGCGTTCGATTTTCCACGAAAACCGATACCGAGATCGCCATTCCGTTCTACCGTCGACACGGACTTGAGTTTGTGCACCGGTTGCGAGGCGAGTTCGCCATTGCACTATTCGACGCGCGGCGGGAGCGACTTCTGCTGGTCCGTGACCGCTTTGGTATCAAACCGTTGTATTATCGGTTGACTGAGGACGCGGTTTATTACGGCTCTGAGGTCAAGGCCGTGCTGACTCATCCGCGTGTGCCGCGTGAGTTGTGTCCACGCGCCGCCGTGCACCAGATGATGCAGGTTATGGTGCCGGGTACGACGTCGTTCGTCGGAGTCAGTGCGCTCAAGCCGGGGCACATGCTCGTTGTCGAGCGCAAGGGCGATAAACTCGAGGCCAGAGAGGCGCGATACTGGGATCTCGATTTCCCACAACGCCGTGACCATGACGTCGACCCGGATACAGATTACTACGTCAATCGTGTGCGTGATCTTTTGATTGACTCAGTGGGCACCCGACTCGAAGCCGACGTACCGGTGGGCTGCTATCTCTCGGGCGGAATCGACAGTTGTTCCATCCTTGGCCTGGCAACGCCTTTGCAACAGTCTCCTGTGAAGGCCTTCACGATCAGCTTCGATCACGACGACTATGATGAGGCGGCCATCGCGAAGGAGATGGCCGCGCGAACCGGTGCCGATCAGGAACTGCTGCAAGTGACTGCGTCCGAGCTATACGGCGATTTTTTCACGCGGGTCGCCTGGCACACGGAACGCACCTATTACAACACGCTCAGCGTTGCCAAATGGCACATGAGCCGCCGAGTTCGCGAGTGTGGGTTCAAGGTTGTCGTCACCGGTGAAGGAGCTGATGAACTCTTCGGTGGCTATCCCTTCTTCAAGCGCGATATGTTTCTGCACGGTGATAGAGACTCCCGGGAGTACGCCCGGCAGATGGAGCAGGCGAATTCCGTATTCCGTGGCGCGATCCTGGCAGAAACAAAGCAGTCACATCCGGCATGGGAGGACTTGTGTGGCTTTACACCGTCGTGGATTCAACCGTGGATGCTGACGCTTGAGACTTGCCGGCCGCTCTTTTCACCTGCGATTCGCGACTTATTGGCAACCTATGATCCGATTGCGGCCATCGCCGATGAGATCGATCCGGTGATGGTGCGTGGTCGCCATCCGCTTGACATCGCACAGTACACCTGGAGCAAAACGATGCTCGAAGGGCAGATCCTCACGTGGGGAGGCGACCGCGTGGATATGGCGAACTCGATGGAATCAAGACCCGCATTCCTCGATCACAAGGTCGCCGAGTTTGCCGTAAGGATTCCCCCGTCGCTACGCATCCGCAACGGCGTCGAGAAATGGGTGCTCCGCGAGGCAATGAAGGGCGTACTGCCGGATGTGCTCTATAAGCGGCAGAAGTTCGCTTTCATGGCCCCTCCGAGTCACACCGATGTTGCCAAGCGTTTGGCTGTCGATGAACTCGTCGAAAGTTGGCTTACGCCGGAGCTTATAAACGAGGTCGGCTTCTTTGATCCTGAATGTGTCGAAGAGTTCGTTCGACAATCGCAGGAGGGAGCCGACGCGGTGATGAAAAAACGTAGCGACATCGTCGTGAATCACCTGTTGCAGATTCACATCTTGCATCGATTGTTTGTGGCCCGGCATGAGCTTGTCGACACCGTCGCATAGGCGTTGCGACGGAACGTGGCGCTTACCCGTGGTTGGCGCCGGTTAAGCGTGAGCCGATTTCTTCCAGGGCCGTGGGTGTATCGAGCACGCGCACGTAGCGGTCTTTGAGCGATCCGATGGTAAAGTCCTGACGTTCTTCCGTTACCGTCGCGCATCCGTCGGATACCAGTGTCACGAAGTACCCGTAATCACAGGCGTCCCGAACCGTTGTCGAGATGCATTCGTCCGTATAGACGCCGGTGACATACAGCGCACGTATGTCGAGATTGCTCAAGACGTAGGCGAGAATCGTCGACGTAAAGGCGCCGCTGGTTGTCTTATTGATGACGATTTCGTCGCCTTGAGGTGCGACGGGTTCGAGAAATTCTGCCTCTTTGGAGCCCGGTGCCGCGTGTAGTCCTAAACGCTTGTGTCCGGAGCTGCGATCCCGGCCGTCGCGCGTGAGCGACTGTATTCGGATATGGATCACCTCAAGATCGTTCGCGCGGAAAAAGTCCTGCAACCGGCGAACGTTCGGAAGCACAACACGGTCCAACTGATCAAAGTAATACTCCTGAGCGGCGATTGGAACGCCTGCTTTCTGTGCATCTTCGAAAACGCCATAGCCGCGCGCGGCATCCAAATATTGCATATCAATGCACAACAATGCCGCACGTTCCAGATAGTCCCGCTGAAACCGTTCAGGCGCGGCAACGATAGACTCGTGATAGGTATCGCGCAACGGGTCGACGTTCACAAATCGTGGATCAAGATTGTCGGCAGTCATGACTCCTCACATCTTTCTGTTTGGGCGAGCCGCAGCACTGTCTGTAATAGGACGTTCGCGCCCATCTCGATGTCCTCCCAGTGCGTCCACTCGGCCGGGCTATGGCTGCGCCCTCCGACGCTTGGGACGAAGATCATGCCGGTCGGCGCCAAGCGGGCCATCACCTGGGCATCGTGGGCGGCGCCGCTGGGCATCACGTGCGGATCAATATCAAAATCTTTCGCTACGTCAACAATAACCTCGACAATTCGCGTGTCGCACTGGACCGGGGCGACCTCGCTGAGGATGTCGAACTCGAACATAAGCCCCCGCCGACGGGCGATTGCTGAAAGCGTTAATCGAAAGGCGTCGGTAAGGGCCGCCAGGGTCACTGCACTCTCATCGCGCACGTCCAACGTGAAGTCAGCGATGCCGGGTACCGTATTCGCGGTGCCCGGGTGAAGTGTGACCCTCCCAATCGTGGCAACGCTTCCCTCGCCACCGTGCTCCTCCAGAACGCGCGGAACTTCACCCGCGAATTCTGCTAGACCCGCGAAGGCGTCCTTGCGCATCGACATCGGCGTCGTGCCGGCGTGGTCGGCCTCTCCCTTTAACTTAATGCTCCATTTGGACAATCCTGTGATCGCTCCCACGACGGCGAGAGACTTGCCAAGCCTGTCGAGCAAGGGTCCTTGCTCGATGTGTAGCTCGATGTAGGCGAATACCGATTCCGGACTCCGACGGGCCGCAAGCGCCTTCAGCGGTTCAAGGCCCCGCTCCGTCATGGCCTCGGCGAGCGATACTCCGGAAAGATCAACCGTGGTCTCGAGGATGTCAGGGTTAAGCTCACCTGCCATCGCTCGTGAGCCGAACATGCCGCCAAACCGCCCCTCCTCATCGCTGAACGCGACGAGTTCTATTGGTCGTAACGTATCGATCGCCTCTTCGTGAATGCGCCGGAGACACTCCAGGCCGCAGAGCACACCCAGGGCTCCATCGAGTCGTCCCGCCGCTGGAACACTGTCAAGGTGCGAACCGACCATCAGACTCGGCGAGTTGGTCGATGCTTCGATTCGACCAAGAACGTTCCCGGCGCCATCAAGTTCGGCGTGCAGACCCGCGTCCTTGAGCGTCGTGCGTAAGGCATTTCGGGCCTCAAAGTCAGCCGCCGAGAAGCCCATACGATAGATTCCCCCGTCCTCTCCTCGCCCGATTTCGGCGAATCGTTCGATATCGGTTCTTAACCGTCCCATATTGACGGTGATGTCCTGGTGGTGCTTTTTGCCCATACCTGTTTCTCGGCTAACTTTCGGCGCACGGTGAACCATTCCCATGACGGCGATTGCCATATTCTATGGCGAGTCGGCAAAGAAGGGATTTTGACCAACGACGGAGAGCGCCTCTGCGGCACCCGGGCAAGCGTCGTTGTCCTCCGCTTCCTCTACGCCAACGGCGTTCCGTCCTTTAGCCCGTCTATGAGGAAGCCTCCGTCAAGCAGGTTGCGGAACAGCAAGCGGAGTTTTCCAACCATCTATCCGACGTCATCGCAATGGACGCGCCATATGACAATATTCGGGTCGGCCTCATTCAGGG
>JAKSDK010000689.1 GCA_022360095.1 Phycisphaerales bacterium | reverse complement strand
TCACCGAACCAAGGATGACACCAGTTACTCAACTACAAAAAACATGCACACCCAGAGATGTTCTTCTGACAGGTCAGGAATGACATGTTTGGTAGAGATACAGTTATGACAGCCAACAGATTGTCTGCCTTACACATGCACAGGCACATAAAAATTCAGGTCACGAAACCAGCCAGCCACTGGTGTTTTATTTTATAGAGAGGAACCCACCTAATTTGGGTGTCTGCGTGGTATACAAATAATAGGGCCTTTGTAGTTAATCATTCACGATGTACAACACCCCCGTGCTGGATAGAAAGAGATGCACTGGAAGAAGACAAACAAAGCAAATAAATATTTTGAATGAATTTTGTTGATTTAGTACCACATGAATTACTAACTGCAAAGGGCATATTATTGGTATTCAAGGCAGAAACCGCTAATAGGAGAGTTCCTCTCTATAAAGTAAAACAACACAGTGGCTGGTTGGTTTCACGAAAAGGGCCCATTGTTTTTATTTTTCTCAACAATATTATTAGTTGAGGAACTTTTCTGTATATTTTCGAAATTCTTTAGTGGAACTTGTTCATTAGTTCAAACCGTTAGAAGGGCAAAGAAGGCAAATGAGTCAAGAAAGAAGCGAGGAAACTGAAATACCCGTAGGCCCTACGGTGAAATTTCCTTTGAAGTATTCCTTTGCCTGCTTCACCCTCAAACCAAATTGTGAAGTACAGTAACAGCATTAGTGTTCAAGTTAACGCTCTCGATATAAAATTTAGTTCGTGTTGAGTTGAATATGTGATACTTAAAGAAAGGACGATTTGTACTAGTAAACAAAACAAATCGCTCAAATTTTTCAAAGGTGTGGTGATGTCCCTCTCTCACCCGACTTCCACTGGCGTACTACACTGTAGCTTGCACGTACAATGTACAACAGCAACTTTTACTCAGTTGGCCGGTCACTTGAATAACGCCTTTGGAGTTCTCACGATCTCCAGCCCAATATTGTCTAACATCAACATTAGTCTAAGATTTCTCTTTACTTTGAATCGTAGGCTCTGATCAAGGGAAGAAAAGAAAGAGACAAGATTCCACTAAGGAATCACAAAGCGAGGATATCAAG
>JAKSDK010000278.1 GCA_022360095.1 Phycisphaerales bacterium | reverse complement strand
TCCGTAGTCTCCGTATCGTAAACTCCCTAATAAGAGACCCTCCCGAAGACGGAGGATTCTTCAGGGTATTGTACAGAAACCTTGCTCGTCGCTTTTTGTTATTAGCATTTACTGTTTTGTTGCAAAATATACTACTACACTTGCTGGGAATAGTGAAAATTTAATAAGCGCCCAGCCTTGAATAAGCGCCCACCTCGAATAAGCGCCCACTCTCAAGGTCCAAAAATTGAATAAGCGCCAAGGGCGGTTAATCGAATAAATACGGTAGTCAGCTTACAGGAGTAAACAAAGGCAGGGGCCAGTTATAGGTGCCCGTTTCATCGAGATGTCCGCCTTTATACGAGAGTCAACTAAAAGGAGTAAAGAAAGGCAGGCAGTCTAGATGTCACAGCGAGGCCAGTATCCGTTGAGAAAAAAAGTTGACTGCATCACTGTAAATCGAAATTCTTAATTAAAATAATATAATTTCTGATTTGTGTTATCCCAGTGTGTTCCTTGCTCTCCAGCTATTGTACTACGTCGCTGCTACGTGACGTAGTGATACACTGCAGTTTAATTAGCGCCCTATTCCGCATTACTGCGTACTAACAAAGCTTAACTAACGACGTCCGGCCCATATCCATGGATTTAAAAATGGAAATAGAAAACCTACAGGACCTGACCTTGTAGGGGAATAAAGCTCTGAGTCAGCAACAAACTGTGGCCTTCTTCTGACGCTTCTCTCGCGGGTCCAGAAGGTGGGCCCGTAATCCATATTCCTTTGACGCATCGACTTCTCATAGAATGCTATCATGTATTTGCGTCGGTTGATGTGGAAGACGTAAAATCGCTCTTCGTTAAGATACTCAGCCTCTATGTTTTCTTGTGTCATCTCACGGGAGATCTAAAGGCACAACACAAAATGTGCGTTATAATATTGAAAAGAATTTTACGTCCAGACCTAAGTCTAATTTACCGAGGTGAATTTTTCCGTAGGTATTTTTCTTGACCTCTCAAAAGCCTTTGACACTGTAAATCATGTCATCCTTGTTGATAAACTCGAACATTACGGTATTCGTGGCTTAGCGCTGGACTGGATCAGAAGTTACTTTTCAAACAGAAAGCAATATGTTGAATATAATGGGCACCGTTCGTTAAGAAATGAAATCTCTTGTGGGTTCCCTGAGGGTTCTATCCTCGGACCTCTATTTTTTCACTGTAAATTAACGACATC
>JAKSDK010001514.1 GCA_022360095.1 Phycisphaerales bacterium | reverse complement strand
TATCATAACCTTCAGGGTAATTCTCCTTGTCAAAGTGCTTTTGAATATCCTTGCAAGATGAATAACAACAACAAATCATTGAAAAACATGCTTGCCAACACGTTTACGATGAATTGGCGGTTAGAAAGAGAGAGACAGATACAGAAGCTGCCAGACTAAGAGCAGTATCTCTTTTTTTCAGATTTAGGGAGGGTGGGAGGGGGTGCCCGAGCGAGAAATGAGGGTGCCTCTCCCATATCATGTCTTCCGTCATGGGCATGGTCATTTTCGTGTCTCTTGCATTTCGCTCAACAGAATAAGAAAAAAGAGAGACTGCTCATAGTCTAAGAAGCTGCTATTGAGCAGAACTAGAGCATGAAGCGTAGGTTTGGATCTTTAAAAATTTTGAACAGGAGGAAACGCTTGACTAAATTCAGAGCATGTTTCTTTAAAAAGAAGAAAGCAAAGAGGGGGCCAAGGTGGCCAGACTTTATCTGACATACAGAACATTTTATTTCACCCCTAAGCAGGGATTAATCCCAAGACAAAACTTAATGAGCCATAAGCAAAGAACATCTGTGGTGTATGTGTAAGAGGCTACTTGCAAACATGCTCTCATTACAGGAGCTGTGTCATGGCTGTCTGGTTCATTGGATTAATATTGTCAACAAAAGGTATTTTTTGCCAAGGAATTGATCTTAGCAAAAAATTTTCTTGTAAATGACAAAATCATAGCCTCGTATCAAAAAAATTTCTCTCTTAAAGCATTAACTCAAATGTCACAAACAACAACAATGAACTTTGAAAAATGGCAGTGGCAAATCCAGGGATAGGGCCTGGGGGGCCCGGACCTCCCTCCCTTATGTTTTAGACCAAACAGAGGCCTGAAGGGCTGAAAAAAATTCCTTTGGAAACTGGGCTCCCCCTTATCTCAGGGTCTGAATAACAGCCCCCACTCAGGGTCTGGATCCACCACTGAATGGTTAAGGCTGACAAGTTTTCAAAAACTCCCAAAACTGGATAACAAATAATAATATAGATGTAATAACGGATTGTAATTATTATTATTGCAATCCATTTCAATCCTCTTCAAGCTTGTCCATCAATGCCTTCTTTGGTATTTGTTGTGTTACTTATACCTTCTTTTAACAATTTGAGCTGTTATTTTAATATTTCACCCAATTTGAATTGATGGCAACTCTTGCCGTTTGAATTTTGGTAAATTTCATAACATAGCTCCTTCAATGAACATATGGTGGTATATAAGAAGTGCACCCACAAAACCTGGATATAGTGATTCAAAGGACACCAAAAAGATTTAGATTGTAAGAATAAATTCATAATTCTACAACGATTGCTTTTCTTTTTAAATATATAGGTAAACAATACAGACATCCCATACAGACATCCCATAGAAACTTAAGGTTAATTACCCTTAAGACCCCACAGCAAGACAATATTCATTGGGCCATAATTTCCTGATTAATTGTTTACTCTTTTATGTAAGCATTTTAATTATATTATCTTAATAAACATGTCGTTCATTTAATTACTATACCTGTAGCAAAAGGTGATACTTGAGTATTCTTTGAACAGGTTTTAACAAATACGAGCCAAGGGGGAGAGAATGGCCAAGTTCAACTTGAATTTTCT
>JAKSDK010000270.1 GCA_022360095.1 Phycisphaerales bacterium | reverse complement strand
TGTCTCACTCTCAGACGCGAATTGGGTACACGGTCACAATTGAAGAAGTACAATTGAATACATAGTATTATACTTCCCGTTTGCTCTAACTCGGCAATTAACTGCCACCGTTTACTGAATTCAGCGGTATAGCCCCCCGCTGTCAAGCAACACTACACATGGTGCGGGGGGGCCGCAAGCGCGTCTCGGCAAATATTGTTCAGCCATAGGCCCGAATTGCCCTTGACCGCTCTTTTTCATGTTTGTGTGCCATTTCGGTAATGCATTTGGACTCAATAATTTTTACGCTTCGACCGCCCTGAGATAAGCCATTAGATAGGGGCCAAAATATTTTTTTGCAGCGCGGCCTCTTGACAGAAACGGAATCCGCAATCCGACGAACTGAAATACCAACACCTATCCGTAACTATATGAAAAAAATGATGAAAATATGTCAGATTGTATCAGATAATATTAATATATCTAAATTGCAGCAACAGGGATATTTCGGTTATCCAGAACTTTGCCGCCTAAAATAAAAAACCCGACGCATCGGCCGGGTTTTACTCGTCACAATTTCGAGATATTACGCACTGAGTGCATTTACTCGCTTTGCAAGCCGGGAAACTTTCCGCGCTGCGGTATTGCGATGCATTACACCCTTGCCGGCGGCGCGGATAATCTCCGGCTGAGCGGCCTTTAGCGCTTCCGCTGCCGCTGCCTGGTCACCGGATGCCAGAGCGGCTTCCACGTTGCGGATGAATGTACGCACGCGGGTACGACGTGCTTTGTTGACGGCTGTTCGGCGTGCAATCTTGCGGGCCGCCTTTTTGGCCGATGGTGTATTGGCCATGACACTGTCCTGGTCGTTAGAGGCGCAAGTCTCTTTGCGCGCTAATCACAGTCGGCGACAGCGGTGACGATCCCGGTTTCCGGCAGTCACTTTGACCTGTCGCGATGAAAATTGAAAACGGCGGCAGCCGTGGCCACCACCGGTTAGCCCGCGCTTATAGTCGCATGGATCGTTCGCGTCAACGGCTCATACCATCTTAAGCCAATTTATGAGTCCATACCCTAGAGATCTCGAAATTGCGGTTCACGTTTTTCCACGAACGCAGCCATTCCTTCTTTCTGGTCTTGCGTTGCAAACATGGATTGGAACAGGCGACGCTCGAAACGAACCCCTTCAGACAATGTGGTTTCATAGGAGCGGTTCACGCTCTCTTTCGTCATCATGACGACCGGCAGGGAGAAATCAGCTATTTTTTCGGCCGCCTTCAAGGCTTCTTCCATGAGTTCGTCTGCCGGCAGAACGCGGCTGACAAGGCCGCTTCGTTCAGCTTCCTCCGCGTCCATGAACCGGCCGGTCAGGCACATTTCCATTGCCTTTGATTTGCCGATCAGCCTTGTCAGCCGCTGGGTGCCGCCGACTCCCGGCATAACGCCCAATTTGATTTC
>JAKSDK010001009.1 GCA_022360095.1 Phycisphaerales bacterium | reverse complement strand
TATGGAGGGAAATTTGCGTTTCAAAACCGATTGGGCTAGCCTTATAGTTGGAAGTGAATTTACCGTTTTTGCTTTGTTTTACTTTGTATTTGAGGGCAATTTTCCAAGTACAAGCCCCCGGGGGGCTTATATTTGGAGGGGGTATTTAACGGAAGGTTTTTTGCGTTACAAGTTTGGGGGGCTTATATTTGGAGGGGCTTGTACATGGAGGGGCTTATTTTCGGAATTTTACGGTATTTGTCTTATGCTGGGCAATAACTGTCGACGCCTACTCAGCATCAGCAGTATCATGACACAATTGAAATAACTAGTAGTTAAATTTGACACAATGAAAAGCTCTCATATTAACACACTCTTCGAGCGTTCTAGGTCTTTCCAAGCAAGAAAACAAAAATAGCTAATACTTTCAGCTTAATCAAGTTACGTTAATTTCCCTAACTCAATATCCATGGGGCATTCACTGCCAAAAAAATCATAAACGGTGACTTGGTTAACAAGGACATAATTATATATTGTCTCCCACACACCAGGGTTTATACAGCTTTTGGAGCATTTGAAGCCTTTGAAGGTCTCGATGCTGGTGTCTTCGATGCTGGTTTACCAGACAAGGAAGAACCTATCTCCCCCATTTTCTGTAGTAGGAACTGCTTAACTTTGCCAATGTTCGAGTAACGGCTGTTTCTGGCCTTGACATGGCTCTTCGTACTGAAAGTGAAACATCAGCCGTTATTTTCAGAAGATAAAAATCTTAACCACACTATTCAAGAAAGCAGGGCTATTTTTTTAATGCATTTTTACCTGGGTGCTTAGTTATTAAAACGTCCGAACGTACATTAGGAAACGAGTTGCAACATCACGATACATGCACTTTTGAAAAGGTATTAAAGTTTTGTATTTCGCTACAACACAGGCTGCCCACAGGTTGTGCTGTGTGACAAAGAATAATAGATCGACAAAACATGATTGGAATTTACTACATTCGAGTCAATGAAAATATATCGACTTACCAGTACAAATAAAAAATTCTTTTCACCATAATTTAATTGATATTTAAGCTCACTATTCGTCCTGGTCAATTTCCTTGTGAATTTTCCGGATCTGTTTCTCATAAATCATACAGTCAACTCTCTCCAAGACCGACACCTTTGGGACCGGCACTAAGTGTCCGTCTTAGAGAGGTGTCCGTCTTATGAAGAGTCAAATAAAGGAAATAAACAAAGGCAAGGACTAACTCTAGGTGTCCGTTTTACAGAGGTGTCCGTCTTATAGAGGTGTCCGTTAAGAGATAGTCGACTGTGTATAGATTTAG
>JAKSDK010001196.1 GCA_022360095.1 Phycisphaerales bacterium | reverse complement strand
GTACAATTTACTCCAATGAACAGAAGAAAGGACTCCTTTCTTTCGCAGTAACTGTAGTCTTGAGTGCGCCGGGTCACGTTTCAAGCATTCTCGAAGATTTTCCGGAGGAATTATGCTATCAAATGTACCTCTTAGCACACGTGAGCCTATGCTGATCAGCAGACGACATAGACGAGAATAATTGGTTTTCTCTTGAGTGGACTTTGAAACTGAAGACGAGCCTACAACCAACAACAAGATTCACCATTACATACAGTCCTAATTCTTCAGACAGTACTCAAAAATAGAACACCACTATTCCAAGTCACTGTACAATAGTCAATTGACCAATTTTTCGGTTAGATGAAGAGCCAGATCTACCTTATTGGTATTTATTCTCGCGGGTCTTTTAATTTTGCGTTTTTCGCGATTGTTAAAAAAATCACGCAATTAAAGACTCACGAATAAAAGTCCTCGCGAAATTTAATACCTTTCAGAAAATTCAAATCACAGAAAAAGAATGATTAACATGTGGAATAAAACCAAAATATACAGGATATGTATCGACAAATACACAAATTATTAACTGATTTTAGTGGTAAGTTCCATTCTGTATCTTCTGTTGTGAAAGAACGATAACACTCTTAGAATTTATTTGCGTTTTGCCTTTTCCAGTTTTAAAACTAACCTTTTGTAAATATCGCTTATTACAGGTTTAAACTACACAAGTTTATAACATTTTTCTAATTGCAAAAATCAAGAAAAAAAGCATATCTACAATCAATTCCTGTTGTCGTATCCGCTTGTAAAAAGAAAGCTTTAAGCGAACGACCTGCTTCGAGATATGTTTATCTAGTATTCGCCATTTCAAACACAAAGCCGGCTAAAATACTTGTACTGCAACAAAGGGAACAAGGTTTGAAATAAGATTTGCCTCCTTGAATAAAAACTGTTGTTGTTGTTGTTGAAAAATTATTCACGTTTTGATTGTCTTTCATGAATGTTGTGCAATTAAGGTCCCTCTTTTTTCTATGAATGCCGCTTTAGCTGAAGTTGAATAGAACTTCAAAATAAGTTGAATAATACCTCAAAAGGTAACTCATTACAAGGGCTCCTTAAATTATATTGATTAATTAGTTTTTAAACAGAAGCCTCGC
>JAKSDK010001716.1 GCA_022360095.1 Phycisphaerales bacterium | reverse complement strand
TTTACCCTAAATTAAGACAAAATGGTAAAATTGTGTAGCAATGCTCTCCTTTAAAGTACATAGTAATGCTTGAAAACTTCTTTTCATACAGGTGAGCTTATGGAAGGAGTCAATCGAAGGCCAATGGGTGTGTGTTAGTGATGTATACAGAGGGTAAGGGCAGGAAACACAATGATGTCTTTGTTTTGTAGTCAAATATTACAAAAAGCTTTTTTTAGATAACTAGAGGAATTATGTACGGGGTGTAAATTACATCTATCCTATACCTACAAGTTTAACAACACTGACATACCTATGACAAATTAAAGAACCCTGACATACTTTGTTTACATTGTATGTTAAAAGGATGGGCTGACAGTGACTGATTCTGTACATCTGTTAGCCTGTGCAGCAGGTGGCACTTGGGAGGTAATAAACAGGCTGGTATCTGAAGGTTTTCATTTTGTACTATTGGTCAATTACGTCGCGACATAATTGACCAATCAGATCAATAATCAGAATATAATACCATCAACTGACGTGATACAACTCACTTTGACTCTGAAGATGACTACCGCAAAGGTTGTCGAAACGTCAGTCACTGTCAACAACAACAGTCCTATTCAGGACTACGTTCACCCGGACGATCAAACTCAACCTACTTCTACATTATTTTGTTGAAAATAATGTTATTGTTGTCCCAAAAAATGTGACAAATAAGTCTTCATCTGTTTTATCTTGATCGTTTATCCTTGAACCTATGAGGTATTTTCATTAAAGAAGTTGTTGGAAATTTTTGAATAAAACAATAATTTATCAAACTACACCACAGAAATCTATCAGTTGGTAACTTATGAACAGTAGATCAAAAAATAACTGCTATCTCCTGGCTGCTTTATAGTTCTTTTCAAAAATGAGACACTTGATAATGTCATGGACATAATCAGCAGTGAAACTGCTGATAACAGAATCAACTGTTGTTGTTTTTCCCTGTTCTTTTTCCTTCCATGTTCCCTTTTTTCCCGAACTCTAACCCGCTTATAACAGAACCAACTGTTGTGTTGCGCTTGCTGTTTTCAAAGTTGGTTTGAATGTTAGGAATGCAATCGAAGCAACAAAACACACGCCCAAATAGAACGTACTTCAGTAATGACAAAAACAGTTTAAAAATGCACGGCGATGAATTTAAAAATTACGGGTACCTAGACTTGCCCACAAGTCGTCTATTATTGAATTCGCCACGGTGACTCAACACGATGACAGGGGATGAAACAGGACGTACGTCCCTGCAATTGATAGGCTCCTGTACATCAACCCCTTCATTACACACCCAGCCCATGAAAGGTTGTACCACACCTCCGGGGTCGACTCCCCTTACTCTTTACGAGCAGCAGTGTGGGTTCTTTTACGCCCCACAAGAATCAGAACAGTGAAAGAATTGTAAGACGGCGGGGCCTACG
>JAKSDK010000587.1 GCA_022360095.1 Phycisphaerales bacterium | reverse complement strand
GGTATGGTCGCCGAAGTCCAGGCCACTGATGGTGTACTGACCGTTGGCATCCGTCACGGCGGAGCCGACTTCGACGTCGTCCTGGAATGCCCGGACGGTGATGCCTTCGAGGTGATCGATCTGATCGTCCTGAAGACAGATCACGCAACCTGCAATGCTGCCGTTGCATTCTTCGCCGAACTTCGGCTGCTCTTTGATCACGAAGGAAGCCGGTGCGTCACTGGAAAGGTCGATCCCGACCTTCAACGCCGCCGTGCCGGTGCCGGGGAAGATAACGCTACCGTTCGGAACAAGCCCGCTGTTGAAGGTTAGAAGTCGGGCTTGGTTATTGGTCGGAGCATCGCGGAAATCGCTAAACGTCTTGTTGAGAAACGGATCGACCTCAAAGTCGGAGGACTGGTCCACATTGATCCAAGCGTTGTCACCAAGCACGATGAACTCGAAGCTGGTCCAATCGACGCCGGAGTTGTTGTTGATGACCTCGTCGGCGATAACGATCATGCTGACCGTTTCCTCGTCCGAGCAGACCTGCACGAAGTCAAGATTGACCGGCGGCACAACGCCGAAAGCCGGTCCGTCCTGGAATTCCTTGCTGATCTCGATCACGGCGAAGTCGTTCTCGAAATCGATCAGGTCAGTCACGATCGAGACGTTGTTGAGCGGCACGGATGCGGATACGCACCACCCAGCGAAGTTTCCTTCGGAATCTTCAATGGGGATCGTGCCGGGCGGACAGAGATCGGACGTGCATGTTTGACCGCGGGCCGGAGCCATTCCGACCGCAACGGTCAAAATAAGTGTCATACACAACAAACGTAACCGTTCCATAATAAAAACCCTTTCAAAAAAACTTCCGTTTAACTAGGCCGGCGTGTCAAAGTGCACACCGTCGGTCACTTATCTGACTACAGGAGAATGAATTCGCTATTGGAAAGGCAGGTGCACACTCGGCATGGCAAAGGATGACTTAGGCAGCCTTATGCGAGATTCGCCCAAAGACCGTGAATGGTCTGGACGGACCGACTATGTTCCTGCGGATTTGTGAGTGTCCCCCCTCAGGTGCATCGCAAGCGATGGCTAAAACCTTTGCCCCCCTGTGTGACATCATTCTTTATTGGAAAAAGAGCGACGCCTTCAATGTTCCAGCACTTTGATTCTAGCCGCGTGTGGATTTTAAGGCAAGCGATAAGTCGTCCGCTTTGGTTGTTAGTGGCGATAAGTCGACCATCGTGATCGTTGTCTTTTAAGACGTTCGTAATATTTGAGGACCATGGAGGCCCGCCCCGTAATCGGACGAAATTGACACGATGAAACGATCGGTCTTTGGTTTGTTCTCAAGGTGAATATAGGGCTGTCTGAGGAGATGAAATTCGGACGTGATGATTGCGGCGTTTTCGGGCATTGCGGAATGAACGTGATCCGCTCAAAGCAAGATTTCTGATTCCAATTCCAGATTTCTTTGCACGCCGGTTGCATCTTCGATGAGGAACGTTGCCCGGCCTTCCAGCAACGGTCCTTCTCCAAAAAGCAAAGCCTTGCCTTCGAGCGTGTTCACGTCGACGCCGTTGATCTGAAAGACTTTATCGCCAGCTTTCACGCCTTGCCGATCGGCGCTGAATCCTTCTCGAGCCGTGACAACTTCGTAGAATCCTTCATCATTGAAAGCGAATTCCATTCCAAATGTGAGAAGGTCCTTGGCAAACAGGGCATCCGTGTTGCCGCCCTTGTTGAGTTCCATCCATGCCTGCCCCGGCGCGACGTAAACGGACTCATGGTTCACGAAGAACGGGTATCCGACCAGGGACAGTTGGCCGGAATTGGGTAGAATGATGGTCAGCACGTTTGCGTACGACTGTGCACCCAAAGTCACCTCAGGCGCGCGAAACAGGTTACTCTGACAGGAGGCACCGGCGGCGATCACGCCCTTGTCCACCAGTCGGATCGAGGCAGTGTCCCAGCCGCTGGTGTCGAATATTTCCCGTCCGATACCCAGGGCGACGCCTGCTCCGGTGTCCATCAGTGTTTCGCGGGGGGGTGTCGAGCCGTCGCCATGCGTGAGTTGCAGGGTCATCGCGCCGATTTTGTAAGGTCCGAATGGAACGGTGGGGCCGAAGACGTCGAGATCGACCACGTTTTCCGGACGCGTTCGTGAGTTCAACGGGAAAAGCGTCAGCCGCCGACCTCCCTGATCGACTCGCCAGTCCATCTGGACCATCAGAGCGGCATTCAGAATGAAATCGACTCCCGCCTCCGCGAACGTATCGTGGTCTTCCTCGCGGAGAATGGTGAACGTGACGTTTTCGACGACAACCGTGCCGAGTTCCAATCGCTCGGCCCTGTAAAGCGTTTGATCGATCACGACGGCTCCGGCTTCGCCGCAGACGCCGATTCCACCTTCTTCCGCGCCTGCAAAAATATTGGCTCCGGCCGGCTCCAGCCCGAATCGGGTGATCGCAGCGGGAGAGGCCAGATTGGTCAGGAGTGTCCCCGTGTCGATGAAAACGCTCGCGTCCGTGCCGTTGAGCTTGCCGTCCACGATCAAGCCGATGCTCGATTTGACGGTCAACTCGACCCCGCCGCTCGGAGGTGGCGTCACCAGCACGTCGTACTCCGGATCGCAGCCGGTGCCGGCGACGAACAGTGCGAAAATGCAAGTTATCAGGCACACTTGAGGCAGTGGTCGAGACTTCACGTGCTACTCCTCAAAAGGCTGTTCTGGGTGCGAGGAAGAGGTTGGCGCCGCGCGGGTTGCGGGGTTACGGCGTCTCGTTGTTACTAATAGTCTATGGAGGGAGGCGGCCCTTGGTCAAAACGCGGCCATAATCGCTCTGTCTCATGTGTCGGTCCTATCGGACTCCGCCTCCGCTTTTCGGATCGTCTGATCAGCCGAGCGGGGGAGACGAGCTCGTCCTGACGGTTGTGGAAAATTGCCCGGCGAAATTACAAAGTGTGGATTCAAAACGACTTTCCGCTCGCCGGAGTTGGATTATAATCATCGGATGTCCGCTCACACGCCCGATTTTATCAACCCATGTGGCAGGAGCGGTTGGAAATCTTGCCGGTGTAGCTCAGTTGGCTAGAGCGTCTGACTGTGGATCAGAAGGTCTCGGGTTCGAGTCCCGGCGCCGGTAGTTCGAAACTTTCTCCTTCGATTTTTCTCCATGGAGGGTCTTCGTCCTATGGCCAAAGTCAAGCCTCGGGTATTCCGCGGGCTTCGGGATTTGCTGCCGGAGCAGATGGCTGCGCGTCAATGGCTGATCGATACGATCCGTGGTGTGTATGAACGATATGGCTTTGTTCCCCTGGGCACGCCGGCGATCGAGTACTTGGATGTGCTGTCCGGTTCTGCCGGGGCGGAAGCCCAGCAATCGATTTTCCACGTTCGGAATCCGGAAAAGAGGCGCGACTCTGATGAAGAGGCGCTGGGTTTGCGTTTCGATCTGACCGTGCCGTTGGCTCGCGTGATTTCGCAATATCGCGACTTGCCCAGACCGTTTCGTCGATATCAAGTTGCTTCGGTCTGGCGAGCTGACAAGCCGGATCGCGGGCGCTTCCGAGAGTTCACTCAGTTCGATCTGGATTCCGTCGGCGTCTCTTCGGAAGTGGCAGACGTTGAAATCATCGCCGCGATGTGTGATACGCTGACGGCATTGAAGGTCGGGTCCTACAGGGTCCGTTTTTCCAGTCGGAAGATTCTGAATCTTCTGTTGAAGTATGCCGAGATTCCGGATCAATTCGAAGTTTCGATTCAGGAAGAAGACGGCATCGGCCGACCCGTCACTCGAACGGAAACGCGATCCTCTTCAGACGTCTTTCGCGTGCTGGACAAGCTGGACAAAATCGGCCCGGATAAGGTGCGACTGGAATTGACGATCGGCTACACCGATAAGTCCGGCGATCGGATTCCGGGCCTCGGGCTGACGAATGATCAGGTTGACCGGATTGAGAAGTTCCTCGCCATTCAAGGCGACGGCCGTGAGGATGTGCTGGGGCAGTTGCGTGAAGTCTTCGGACCGGTCCCCGAAGCGGAGGAAGAGATCGACGTTCTGGCGGGCATGTCTCGGCAACTGGCCAAACTGGGTTATGAAGAAGACCGAGCCGTGATTGATCTGAGTATTGCACGAGGGCTCGCTTATTATACCGGTCCCGTTTTCGAGGCAATCTTAGTGGATGCGCCTCAATTCGGTTCCGTTTTCGGGGGAGGGCGCTATGACGAACTGGTGACGCGTTTCATTGGCGAGCGCATCCCCGCCACCGGAGCCTCGATCGGTGTTGACCGGCTTCTCGCCGCCCTGCTGGAACTCAACCGCATTCCGACGCGGAAGTCTACGGCCCAGGTGCTGGTGACTGCGCTTGACTCCACGATGACGGACGATTACCTCGAACTGACGTTCGAGCTTCGCCGCGCGGGGATTTCCGCCGAGCTTTTTCTCGGCAAGAAGGGGATCGGTAAGCAGATGAAGTACGCCGATCAGCAGGAAATTCCGCTTGCCCTGATGTATGGCAGCGATGAGAGGGATAAGGGCATCGTGACGCTGAAAAACCTGATGCACGGCAAGACCCGCTCCGGGGAAATCGAGAAGCGCGAGGAATGGATACGCGAACGTCCCGGGCAGATCGAAGCGCCGCGCGGTGAACTGGTCGACGCGGTCCGAAAAATGTTGTCCGATGTGGAGCAGTCGCATGGGTGAGCCCGTCACGCTGAATGGGTCGGCACTTCGCATTGATGATCTGGTTCGGATCGCACGAGATCCGTTGGTGAAAGTCCGTTGCGAGTCCTCGGCACTAGACCGGGTTCGCAAAGGTCATGAGCAGATTCAGAAGATCGCCGATCGATACAAGAAAGCGTTTGAAGATAACGGTGGGGGAGTGGCGCATCACAAACCGTTACCGCATGTCTACGGCGTTACGACCGGTTTCGGCGAGTTTAAAAAAGTCCCAATCAATCCGAATGAGTTGGAGGACCTCCAGCGAAATATCCTGCTGAGCCACCGGACCGGTGTGGGCGACAGTGATCTCGAAGAAGACCCGGGCAACTATTTTTCCGCCGATGTTGTGCGTGCGGTGCTGGTGCTGCGCATGAACACGTTTCTCAAAGGTCATTCGGGCGTTCGTACGGAACTTGTCGCCTGTATCGAAGCGATGCTCAACGAGGGCGTCATTCCGCTCGTTCCGACAAAGGGTTCGGTCGGCTCAAGCGGTGATCTATGTCCGTTGGCCCACTTGTTTTCCGTTCTGATCGGCGAGGGGCATTACTATCGCGTTCGAAGCTCCGAACACGTCGGAACGGCTTTTCCGGAAGTTTTCAAGGCGGATGCGCTTCCCGATTCCCTTAGAATCAAGGCGTCGTATAAAGAAGGTCTGGCATTAACCAACGGTCCGATGTTCTGTTCCGCCATCCTGGCATTGTGCGTACATGAGGCCCAGATCCTTGCGAACACGGCGGACATTGCCGCCGCGCTGACGCTCGAAGCGCTCTGCGGAAACACACGAGCGTTCGATCCGAAGGTTCACGCCGCCCGACAGCTTCCCGGACAGATGGACAGCGCCGCCAATCTGCTGGCGCTTTTGAATGGGTACGATGCCCGGCGAACGAATCGCACTTGCGACGTTCAGGATGCGTATTCGCTCCGATGCGCACCCGCCGTTCATGGGGCCAGCCGTGATGCCGTCGCCTATGCCAAGATGGTTGCTGAGCGCGAGATCAATGCCGCGACGGACAATCCGTTGTTTTTTCCGGAGGCCGTTCCCTGCGATTTGCCGAAAGGGTGTGATCCGTATCAGGAGGCAAAAGACTATTTCTCCTATTCCGCCGGCAACTTTCACGGCCAGCCCATAGGCATGGCGGCGGATTTTCTGACGATCGCGGTGGCGGAACTCGCCAACATTTCCGAGCGCCGGACGCAGATGCTTCTGGACCCGCATAACAATCGAAACCTGCCGGCGAATCTCGCTCCGATGGGCGGCCTGAACTCCGGTTTTATGATTGCGCAGTACACGTCGGCCAGTCTGGTGTCGGAGAACAAGGTCCTTTCTCACCCGGCCTCTGTGGATTCGATCCCTACATCGGCAAACGTCGAGGACCACGTGGCCATGTCGACCGTCGCCGCGAGAAAACTGCGAACAGTCCTTGGCAACGCGCAAGCGGTTCTTGCGATCGAGCTTCTAACGGCGGCCCAGGCCGTCGAATGGCGGATGGCCGTCCCGGCCTATGACGACCCGGACGCGACGCGGGATTCGATCAATCACGAAGCCGACTTGGACCGATCGCGCAAAGAAGCGACGGTGTTCAGAGAGGCGGTCGAAGACAGACCAGCGGCCATTGCAGCCAAGCTGTCCAGAGGCACGGGCGCCGCGTATCGAAAGGTCCGCGACACAGCCAAGCCCATGTTCGAGGACCGTTCGCTTGACGGAGATATCCGCCGTGTTCGGCGGATCGTTGCTGACGGCACGCTGCTCACAGCCGTTGATCGCCAGCTTGAAACACCGCTACAGGGAATCCCCACCTTGCGGCCGCATGATTAGCGGGGAGCGGTCGTCCGGTCGACGAATAGTGCGAACGCCCACAAGCCCCGGCCAGGCATGCCTGGCTGGGGCTTTTTTCATTGCGCGCTCAAGTCCCAGCGATGCTTCCTCGATTCCTCCCTCACCGACGTTGCGTGAAATAGACGCAATATGTTGATGCCCGTTCGGGGGGCGTGGTTCAGCCTGAATGAAATGAACGGACGACCATTGTCATTTCGGACCTTCGGGGGACGCCGGGCGATGTGCTGCCATATAATACGTCAGCCTTGCCCGGTCCGTTGGAGTTGAGGGGGATTGCTGATGCGTGCCGCTTTCAATATTCATCTTTTCCTTGCAGTCATGGTGGGTTCTCTTGCCTGCGTCCCGGTCCCCGTACCCGTGCCGGTGCCGGACGACGATCCCATCGGCAAAGGCTTTGATGGTTGCGGTGTGTTGACCCAAGGCGTGGAATGCGTCCTTTTTGAAGCCGATTCCGGTGGATTGTTCGTCCTTGAGAACCTCGGCGGCTTTCAGGTCGGGGATCGTGTGCAGATCAATGGCCGGCTGAATCCTCTCTGCTTTACGATTTGTCAGCAGGGCGGCGGCTGCATTGAAGACAACACGATCGAAGCATGCGGAGAGCTGCTCGGCCGTTGTTGTTTCCTGGGGATCGTTCCCGAGCCGGTTTTGTGCGAGGTCACGACCAGGTCAGAATGCGACGCCTTTGCCGCTTCTGTCTCATGGACGCCGCGCGAAGACTGTGAAGGCGGTCCGTGTAATGAACGGGAGCGTTTTTCGGGTTGCGGTTTCATCGGCATCGGCCCCCAGGGATGCCTGCTTTTCACTTCTGACGACGGACGGACTTTTGCATTGGAGAAGACCGACGGATTCTCCCTGGGCAACCGGGTCCGGGTGAGCGGCACGATCAATCCAAACTCGTTCTTATGTTTCCCGGTATTCATCCCGGCGCTCGAAGACAATACGATCGGGAAATGCTTTATCGCTTCGGGCCCGTAGCGCACCGTTCGTTTCTTGTTTCTCACCTTGAAGCCATGCCCTGTACGACGGCGCCCAGCCCGGTGTGGCGCGTTCCCTCGACGATTTCTCTCTCTAATTCTATGAGGCGATGGAATTTCAGTCCTTGAAGCTCGCGGGTCAGCGTTTCGGAAGTCATCATCAAGTCCTCTGTCGGCGGCCCGCCTGTGCCGTGCTTAAGTTGCGCTGGCGTATAGGCCTCGATCAGGATCACACCGTGCTGTTTTAAGCTCGTGGCGATGTTCTTATGAAGACTCTCCCTCACATGTTTCGGGATATGGCAGAAGATAGACACGATGCCGTCCCACTTTTCAACGCCCAAGTCATAGTCCATCAAATCGGCGTGGATGAAATCGACATGCACATCGTTCTCTTTGGCCAATTTCTCAGCCTTGGCGAGGGCGACGTCCGATGAATCAACCGCCGTGACGCAGTGTCCTTGCTTGGCCAGGAAAACGGAATTGCGACCTTCACCGTCCGCCAAACAAAGCACTTGTCCTTTTGGTATGGCCTTCACGTTCTGGGCCAAAAACTCGTTGGGTTCCGTTCCATAGATGTATTGCTCAGTACGATATTTTTCATTCCACATCAAAAGCTCACTCTTTGATCCATGCCGCAAAGTTTTCCGGAGTCATCGTTGCGGCAAGCCGGTTCCTGTCGGCCCGATTTTTTTCGTAGATTCTCCTGATCCAACTGTCCAATCTGCCGGAGTTTAGACGGACTTCATAAGGAGTGACAGATAAACCTCGCCTAAAGGAGCAGATTCAGTGGATTTCAATCAGGGGAATCAAGTTTCCAACACCAATATGCGTTTCAGGGGAAGTGTCTCCAACGCGGCCAGGCCGCCTCGCACCGGCCACAGAACGAACGGCCGGGGCCGGCTGCTGTTGACGGATACGCAATGGCGCTCGATCGGCACGCTTCTCGGTTTGTCCACGCGGGAATTCCAGATCGTCCAATGCATCTTCGACGATATGAAGGAAGCGGCGATCGCGCACGAGTTGAGCATTTCCGCGCACACGGTCCATACCCACATCGAACGCCTTTATCGCAAGACGGGGGTTAGCAATCGTTGCTCTTTGCTTATTCGGATCTTCGCCGAGTTCATTTCGCCGACATCGGGCCCTTGCCTGAAGACGGCAGTCCCGGAAAGCGCGTGAGATTTTTCGCGTCGGGTCTTCTGTCTTCGCCCTGTGGATGGCGGCTGAGTTCGGCTATTGGTTGACCATCTTCATATCAATGGCCATCGGCACTTCTCCATATCGTGGAAATTGACCGGTTTCCTTCTTGCTGTAGACCTTTTCGCCATCCACGACGACCTCGAAAACGCCGCCGTCACCGACGATCGTCTCGACGTCCAGACCGCTGCCATATTTTTCCGTCAGCTCGGCCACCAGACCGGTGGCTTGTGGCTTGTAATTTCACTGGCCGCAGTAAGTGATTTGCACTTTCATGAAATGTCCTCCGTTTGAAAAAGTGCCGGCTCGGAAACGTTCTCTTCGTGATTTTGCACGATTTTTCCGTCGAGCATATGCACGACGCGCTGGGCGCTGTCGGCGATCTCGGTATTGTGGGTCACGACGATAATGGTCATGTCGAACTCTTGCTGAAGTTCACAGAGCAGATCGATGAGTTTATCTCCGGTTTTGGAATCGAGCGAGCCCGTCGGTTCGTCGGCCAGAAGCACCGACGGCTGATTGGCCAATGCCCGGGCAATGGCGACACGCTGACGTTGGCCGCCGGACAGGGTTGTCGGCAGGGCCCCGGTCCTGTCGCCTAGCCCGACACTGTCGAGCAGGTGTTTGGCTCGCCTTACGCGTTCGGGGCCGTTTGTTCCATTGCCGAGCATCGGAAGTTGCACGTTTTCGATGGCCGTCAAATTGGGTAACAGGTTGTGAAGCTGAAACACGAGGCCGACGATCGATGCGCGGAATTCGTCAGCGTCCGGTTCCGTCATGGTTCCGAGGGATCGGCCGCAAACGGTCAGATTGCCGCGATCGGGTCGATCGATGGCGGTGATGAGGTTCAGGAGCGTTGATTTGCCGCAGCCGGACGGGCCGTAGATGGCAACGAATTCACCTTGCGCAACGTCCAGGTCCAGGCCGTCGAGTGCAACGATTCGACCTTGCTCGTATTTTTTCACGAGCCCTCGAGCACAAATGGCAAGCTCTTTTTGGGCGCCGGCTTCATTCATAACGCAATGCCTCGACCGGTGAGATGTTAGCCGCGCGAAACGCCGGGAAGACGGCACCGCCGATGCTCAGGGCCACCGCCACGACAATGGCGATGACGAACGGTTTGGCCTCGAAAACCGGTAGGAGATACTGGTTTGTGACAGGCATCAGTGTCGTGAGCTTGGCCAGGCCGACACCGAGCAGACAACCGGGCACACAGGCGATCAGGCCGATGCCGGTGGATTCCAGTACGACCGTGGCCATGATCCCGCGACGTCGCCATCCGATCGCGCGAAGGACGCCGATTTCTCGCGTTCTTTGATGCACGGACATCCACATCGTGTTGGCGACGATCAGACATCCGATGACCAGAGCGAGAAAAGAGACGGCCCAAATTGCGCTGTCGGCAACAACAAGACTGGAATCGATCTTTTTGTATTGCTCGGCATCCACGACGGCCGCAAGATGGGAGTTCGCCTTCTCGATCTTGTCCGCCGCTTCGTAGGGATCAACGTTCGCTTTGAGACGAATCTGGAAGCAGCTCACTTTGCCGACACTGCCCTTAAGCTCCTGCAAGGTCTCGATGTTCATGGCGATTGCGCCGTCGAAGAAAACATTGCCCGTTTCGAAGATGCCCGTGATCTTGAACACGCGACCGCGGAACACAAGCTCGTCAGCGATCGTCTTATCGAGATTCTCCCTGGCCCGGCGTCCAATGACGATTTCGTCCTTGGCCGAAAAAGGCTTGCCTTCAACGACTTGCTGGACGTTGAAGCCGAATTCGTGGGGGTGTACGCCGATCAGGATCGTGAAGGGATTGGATTCGATGGGCACGATGTCGCTCAAGCCTGCGGCGACGGCCTCGATTTCCGGGTGGGACAAGAGTCTGGTCCGCGTCTCCGCTTCATCAAGGACGCTGAACATGTCGATCGCGATGCCGGCCTGATAGACCGTCAGATCCGCGCCGCCGGCGTGCAGGCCGTTATCGATGGAGGCCTTCAAGCCTCGGGCGATGGCCCCAAGCGCGATGATGGCGATGATGCCAATGGCCACGCCCAACGCCGTCAGCGAGGTTCGGACCGGTTGTCGATAGAGGTTGCGCCAGGTCATGCCGACCAGCGTCAGGGGGGATTCGTCGTGTCGCATGCCGGGATTGTAGCTTAGAGTGTGCAGTCAGAAAACACGGCGATTGACTTTTCGTTAGCGGCGAGGCGGCTCCTTTCGAAGGATCGCCTCCAAAGCCTGACGGGCGGGTTCGTAGTTCGGCTCAACGGCCAAGGCAGAACGATAGGCTTCAATCGCACGCTCATGTTGTCCCAGTCCTTGCAAGGCAACGCCGAGGTCATAATGGGCTCTTAGGTGACGCGGGTTCGAATTCAAAACGGTGCGATACTCCGTCACCGCCGCATCAAGTTTGTTGAGCCGGACGAGGACCGACGCCAGTTTCAGCCTGGCTGCCACGTCCCCGAAGTGAAATCCGAGGTGTGTCCGAAGCTGATCTGCCGCTTCCTCGGGGCGATTTGCCTGATCCAGCGCCACACCCAACCCCAAACCGGCAAAGGGGTGGTCCGGCTTCGACGACAGGACTTGTCGGTAACCGTCGATCGCATCCTCGGTTCGCCCCACAGCGGCGTGGGCAAGCGCGAGGCTGTAACGCAGATTCGTCCCGGTCGAACCCAGAGCCACCGCCTTTTCATAGTATGGAATCGCCTGTTCGTAGAGCTCTTTTTGTGCCAACGCCTTGCCGAGGTTTGCGTGAGCCCGAGGCGATTCAGGATCAAGTCTCACGGCTTGGCGATAGGCTGAAAGCGCTTCATTCAGCCGGCCGGCTCGACTCAAACTGACGCCCAGACTGTCATAGGCCCGAGCGTTTCCGGGACGTTTGGTCGTGACGTCGGTCCACATGGCGATTTCGCTGTGATAGACTCGATTGCGCCGGTACGTCGCAAGCATGAGTGCCGCGGCGATGACAGTTAGCACGCCCAGGGAGATCCAACGAGAATTCATACGTGCAATCAGGCCGTGTATGAACAGCACGCCGGTTGTGATAACAGCGGCCAGCGGCAGATACATGCGATGTTCGAAGGCCAAATCCTTGATGGGAATGATGCTCGACGTCGGTGCAAGGATCAGAAAGAACCAAATGCCCGGAAAGGCGAGGGCGGATTGCCGTCGGGTTGCCGCAAGCGAGGCGAGCATCAGGATGACGATGAGGATGGCCGGCAAAAGGACCGGGCGGACCGATTGAGGAACCTGCCAGTTGTAATCCAGGCATTGGCCCATCGGCCATAGACTGAGGCGTACATAATGGGCCAATACCCCGGGTTGGGCACTGAGGTATGCCCATGGACTCACCGCCTGATAGCCGAAACCGACGCTGACCGAGTCGCGCGGGGTCCCGTCTAGCACGCCCTGAGCGGTGCCTGTGAGGAAGGGGATGAGCCAAGTTGCCGCGAGGCCAAGATAAAGCGGCCAGCGTCGGCGCAAAGCCTGACCGAATGAGTCGGAGAGAAAAATACGATCATACAGGACGGCCATTATTGGTGCGGTGACCATGACCGCCTTGCTGGTCATTCCACAGGCGCAGGCCGTGACGGCCGCGATGTTCCATCCGAGCGTTTGTTTCGACGATGCATGACGGTTCAAGCAATATATTGTGAGTAGATAGAACAGCCCCATCATCGACTCGCCGCGTTGAATGATGTAGGTCACGCTTTGGGTGGTGAGTGGGTGGACCGTCCAAAGCAAGGCGATGCTCAATGCGAGTCCGTCTGCACGCTGCCGACACGAGGACGGTAACGACGGCAATTTCAGCGTGCGGCGGATCAGTCCGAACAGGGTCAGAGCGGCGAGAAGATGAATCAGAAGATTCGCAACGTGAAAGCCCGTGGGGTTCAATTCCGAAGGGACTCGTGGATCGTCCAGCCAATAATTCAGAGCCAAAGAGAGGGTGACCAGGGGTCTGGTGGTCGTCAGCAGATTCGAAAGGGGGGAAAGCTGTCGAATCCGTTCGTTGGTGACAATGTGGCCATAGTCGTCAAAAAGAAAGATACCGCTAAAACTGTTTCCGTAGGCGACCAGACCGGCGAAGATGAGAAGGCCGCCGTAAAGCAGGGTGACAAACGGTCTTGGCCGGTTTATCACCATTTCTGGATTTTTGGTCCGCTCTAGTTTCGGCGTTCGCCCGTGCGTCATTCTCTCATTTTAGGCCAAGTGTTTACCTTACGAATACGTCATGTTGCGTCCCGGGAGACTTGCACTGCAATTACTTTATTTCTCAAATTCGCCGGACGGACATGTCAGACCGCCATATTCCCCATTTCACGCCCGAATTACGGCGGGAGGCGGAAAGGTTTCACGTCTTGACACGCCGGGGTCCACAGCATCATGGAACCAACAGGTTGACGAATTCTTGTACATCGTCGCCATCCACGTGGCCGTCCGGCTGCATATCGCCGTTGAGAATGTTGCAAATGGGGAACGCGATTGCATAGCCGGGTGGATCAAGCAGCGCCTGCACGAATGGTTGCATGTCGGCCAAGTCGACATTGGTATCGCAATTCATGTCACCGGGCAACGGGGGCGGCAGTCCAAGGCCCGTAAACACATACGCCGCTCCGCTGGCAGACGTGCCATTGTCCGCCTGGCTGCCGTCGACCCCGGTGGCGCTGCTGTCCTCGAGATACGCTCCGACCACCGCCGTATTGCCCGAGACGGACACCGAGCGGCCAAAACTGTCAAACATGTCTGTGTTCGATGCCTTGAGGTAAGCCTGTTGGCTCCAGATACCGGCGGGATTTCGAACGAAAACGTACGCCGCGCCGGCGCCTGACGCGCTGTTGTCGGCCTGATCGCCGTCGATGCCCGTGGCCATACTGTCCTCCCCGGTTGCCCCAACGACCACCGTGTCGCCCGAGACAGCCAACGACGCGCCGAAACGCTCATCCGCCTCGGTGTTGGAGGCTTTGAGATAGGCTTGCTGACTCCAGACACCACCGGCGTCGCGGACGAAAACGTACGCCGCCCCGGCGTCGGTCGCGCTGTTGTCGGACTGGTCGCCGTCCACGCCTGTCGCACTGCTGCGCTCCTCATGCGCTCCGACCACCACCGTGTCGCCCGACACGGCCACCGAAATACCGAACTCGTCGAACACACCCGTGTTCGACGCCTTGAGATAGGCCTGCTGGCTCCAGACGCCGCCGGCGTCGCGGACGAAGACATACGCCGCCCCGGACCTGGTGATGCCGTTAGGGCCCTGGTTTTCGTCACCGTTCACGCCCGTGGAGCCGCCGCCTTCCCAAACCGCCCCGACCACGACCGTGTCGCCGGAGATCGCCACGGAACTGCCGAACATGTTGTTTGTCACGGTGTTCGACGCTTTGAGGTAGGCCTGCTGGCTCCAGACGCTGCCGTCGCGGACGAAGACGTATGCGGCGCCGGAAGTGCCGGAGTTGTTGTCCGGATTGCCGTTGACGCCGGTAGCGCTGCCGTCTTCGTACTCCGCTCCGACCACCACCGTGTTTCCGGAGACCGACACTCTTGCGCCAAACCTGTCATCGATTCCTGTGTTCGATGCCTTTAGGTAGGCCTCCTGGCGCCAGACGCCGGCGCCGCGGGTGAAGACGTACACCGCGCCCGAGTCGTCGGTGCCGTTGCTGGTCTGGTCGCCGTTGACTCCCGTGGCGGCGCTATCTTCCTGAAGTGCCCCGACCACGACCGTGTCGCCCGAAATGAACACCGCGGAGCCGAATCTGTCATTTACTCCGGTGTTCGATGCCTTGAGGTAAGCCTGTTGGCTCCAGCGGCCGTCTTCACGGACGAAGACGTAGGCCGCGCCGGAACTCGTCGCGCTGTTGTCAGCCTGATTGCCGTCCACGCCGGTCGCGCTGCTGTCATCGCCACGAGCGCCGACGACCACCGTGTCACCCGAGATCGACACGGACGAGCCAAAGAAGTCACCCTCGTCAGTATTCGACGCCTTGAGGTAAGCCTGGTGGCCAATTGGGTCGATCGTGAGAGGATAGATCGCGTCCGTGTCATCCACCACAATGCAGAAGACTGCTGTGCTTGAGGCTGGCATCGCCTCGAACCACGCCGGGACAAACGCGCCCTCCGCGTCATAGACCGTCAGTCCACTGTAGTTCACCACCGCTGCGCCGAAGACATCGACAAATGTCATGTTGCGCGCATCGTCACACACCCGAGGTCGCAGGTTGCCACGCACAGCCAAGGTGAATCGCAGGTAGGGTACCGGCACCCCGTCGATCGGAACCTCCGGCCGTTGGTGAACGGTGTATCCATGCTCCAGCCCGCGTCGATCATTGACGTACCACTCGGTCAGTGTCTCATCCCATTCATAGTTGACGCGCTCGCCATCGGCGTGAATGCAGGAGGGAACATCCACGAAGCGCTCGGCGCCCTCGCGTCCGTGGCTGAGAAGTTCCAACCCCCACGACCAACCGCCTGCATCGGGCGTTGTGAGAAAGCTGCGTCCTTGGAACCGTGTCCGCCATCGTTGGCCGGGGTTGTGGGCCTGGTAGCCTTTGTCGGTTTCGAACGCGGCATGACGATTCACATCATAGGCGGCGCGGATGCCCGACCAGTCCGAGGCAGACAGTGCGTCGGGCACGGTAACAGTGCCCTCGATCGACGAGGCCGGCGGGAGCATCACCATCGCCGCGACGAGCATCATGGGGCCGCTTCGTTTACAGGCGGCCCGGGCAACGTCCCATTCGGTTCGCTCCTGAGACGATCCAAGGTGATGAGTATTGCACATGGCTCCACCTCTCTTCTCCGTATGCGGCGAGTCACAGACTTCACTGGCGTGAGGGCACGGCCATTTTGTTTGAATCAACATTCCTTTAGCGGTGAGATACGGCGGCCAAGCGGTCTGAGCAGAACAAATCCTTAGAGACGGTCAGTTGCGCTCACGCGTGCTGATCCAATAGAACTCGGATTGCCGTCAGGCCCGCATTTCTACGTATGATCCCTCCGCTCGCCATTTTACCTGACGAGTCGCTTGTCATCAAGGTTGCGGAACGGTCGTGGCACACCGTTCGACGCTTCTTCCGCGCTACGCTCACGTCGTCGCGACGGCGGGGCGTGAAAACGTTGCGACGACCCTTGTGCCAATCTTGCTGTTACGAGCAATGCATTTGGGAAACTCGGGCTGAAATCACGCGCCGAGAGTCTGAAATGACGTGGCCCTTGCTCCTGATCTTAGATTGGCGATCATGTGTGCTCAGAACAAGTTTCCAACCAAACAGGAGAATCCGTGATGTGTATGGAGATTTATCGGAGAACGCCCCGATTCGCCGTCCTTGCGAGTTTCTTGTTCGTGGCCTCATGTTCGCCGGGGGGCGGATTCAAAGTGACGCCCATTCCGTCGGACCAATCTCTTCAGGAGCGCGTGACCTATCGCCATCCCGGTTGGGTGCGTGATCGGGTCGCCGTGATTGACGTGAGCGGCGTTTTGATGAATGCGCGCGAGGTCGGCTTGCTCTCAAAAGGGGAGCACGTCGTCTCACACATTGTGGAGCAACTTCAAGTGGCCGCCTCGGATAAACGGGTCAAGGCCGTGGTCCTCCGAATTAACTCACCGGGCGGATCCGTGACGGCGAGCGATATCCTTTATGAGGAGGTTTTGGCTTTTAAGAAGAAGTCTGGAAAGCCGGTGGTCGCATTTTTTCAGGATGTCGCAGCAAGCGGCGGGTATTACGTCGCGTGTGCGGCGGATGAGATCATTGCGCAAAAAACAACCGTGACAGGCTCCATCGGGGTGGTGATGCAAATGGTCGATCTATCTGGGGCCATGTTGAAGTTGGGAATTTCCGCAGATGCCATCAAGTCAGGTCCATTCAAAGATGCCGGGTCGCCGCTCCGGAAGCTGAAGAAGGACGAGCGTGTGATTTTCCAGACGATGATCGACGGCTTTTATCAGGGTTTCCTGTCTGTTGTGGAGGCAGGCCGTCCCGACCTAACCCGAGATGAGATCCTAACATTGGCCGATGGAAGGGTTTATACGGCTCCTCAAGCTTTAGAGACCGGCCTCATCGATCGGATCGACACGATCCACGGGGCTGTGGAAAGAGCCAGAGCGCTCGCGGGCATCAAGAAATCACATGTTGTGATGTACCGCCGTCCCCTCGCCTGGGCTCCCAATCTCTATGCTCGATCGCCCCAGAGCGAATCATCAACGATCAATCTCTTAAACATTAATCTGCCTTTAGACTGGACAAGAAGACCGAAATTCATGTATATTTGGGACAGTCGGGACTGAAAGGCGCAGTTTTCGCCGCCAGCGGTAATGACTTATCACATCGGGATTTGCAGCAATCTGCTGCATTGAGCGAGAAGTGGCGGTGTAACTGAACCTATACTGCGCCGGGTGGACGTATCTTTTGGGAGCGGTTGTCATGCCGCTGCGCCTGAGATGTAAATGCTGTGGTCGGAACCTTCTCTTGGATGAGGCATTTCAGGGTGCGCATTGTCGGTGCCAGTATTGTCGCAGTCTTGTCCTGGTGCCTCGGCAATCTCAGTTTGCCGCCGTTCGCCCGCAAACTCGTCCTGATCGACCGCCCTTAGCCGGGAGTCTGAGGCGTGCCTACAAACGTCAAAAACCCGGTGCCCGTATTTCTTCTCCTTCTTCAAGACACCCACTCGTTGCCAGTATCACGACATTTCGAGCCGTCGCCTGTTTGGTGGTTGTCGGTGCGATCGGCCTGGGCGTTACCGCCTGGACGTTGACCGGCTACTCAGGCGGCACATTTTCGTTCGGCTTTGGCTCATCACTGTTTTCGGGTAGTGGCTCGGAGTCTGAGGTCGATGAACTTCGTCTTGCCATCCTGTCGGGCGATCCGCGGACGTCGTTTTTCGGGATTCCGATTCATGGCGGGAGAATTGGTTATGTGGTCGACAGTGATCTGACGATGGCAGAGGCCTACATTGAGCCCGTGGCGTCTATCCTGGCGACCGTCAATGATGCAATCGAGCCCGGCGCAAGACGCTACGGTATTGTGCAAGCCGTGAGTGACCCTAATTCACTGGAAATGAGAGAGATTCTTGAGCCGGTCATCGGCTTTCCCGGCGCCAGCGCCTTCCTGCATCCGCGGTTGGCGGGCGGCACGACGAATCTGTCCGGTGCGCTTGCCGTTGCGCAAAAGTGGCATGCCGACCAGATTTTCCTGGTGCTCTCAAAGTCGATTGATCAGGCTGAAATTGAACGGCTGACTCAGCACGCTGAACAAAGCGGCGCAATGACACACGTGATCGCCCTGGGGCAGGCGGCTCATCAGGATCTTTCTCCGATCTCGAAGGCAACCGGCGGCCAGTTTTGTCCAGTCCAGAACAGTGTGCTGAGCGAACTGGTGCAGCGTTGCGAAGAGGCCGCCGGCTCTTAAGGTCTTGTCTCTCTCTTACTTGAATTGTTCGTGACAGGCCGAGCATGTCTCGCCGACCTTCTTGACCATCTTTTTGGCGCCGCTTTCGTCCTTTTTCTTGAGCAGCTTTGCCAGCTTTACGCAATCGGCTGACATTTTCCGAGCGAGATCCTTGTACTCCGGACTCTTATGCTGATACTGATTGACGTTCGCAACCTCCGCCAAAATCCAGGCCGATTTGCCAGCTTCGTTCCATTGCTTGTCGACAATCCCCTCTTTGATCTCAATCCACAGTTTTCGTTGTCCTTCCATCATGTCGTGAATGGATTGGACGGGCCGGAAAGCGGTCTTCGAGGTTTTCTTCTTTGCGGTCTGCTTGGGCTGTGCAACGGCAACCAGGCCTGAAACCGCGAACACCAATCCGACAACAAGGCACAGGCAAACGATAGTTTTGAACGGATGCATCCTATTCTCCTTGACGATTCTTGTAGATTCCATTTCAAATCATGTGAGGTATTTTTCCTGGCTCATACGATGAAACCCATATGGTACTGTTTTTCCAAAATCGAACCAAGTACGATGGGGGCGTCCGAAACGAGGGCTTGGGATGACCGAAAAACGCTACCCAATGGAATAAATGTGACGTCCTGAGGCGATGATCCAAGATGAAATCCCCACAATTGTCCGTGTGTGTCGACGACCTCCAGTTGGAGATCAAGGCTTCGCTTCATCACGCGAGAGACCTGGGGTTTCGTGCAGTGGACGTCAAGGCGACGGCGGGGCCGATCTCACCTGCCGAACTGACCGGAACCGGTCGGCGACATTTGCTCCGACATCTTTCCGATTTGGGGCTCCGTCTGGGAAGCCTGCGTGGTCCGGCCGACGCCACGGGCTATGGCGACGGCGCCTCAGGGGAACGTCGATTGGAAGTCATGCGTCGAATCATCGAGTTGTCTTCAGCCTTGCGGGTGCCCGTCGTGTCAACATCGTTAGGGCGATTGGGTGAGGACGAGTCGGAAACGACGAGGATTTATGGTGCGCTCGAAATACTCGCCGCCGACGCGGATCGCCTGGGGGTCAACGTTGCGATCGAGACCGCCGGCGTCGGTGTCGCTGAATTGAGTGACATGCTGCGGAAGCTCAACTGTCCGTCGATTTCGGCCTGTTGCGATTCCGGCGCAATGCTTATGCGGGGAGAGGATCCTCATCTTGTCGGAGATGTTTTGGCCGGGCGTGTTCACCTTGTTCGCGCCCGCGATGCCGTCGCGGGTTCGGCTTCTGCAGCAGGCTACGAGGTTCCTCAGGGGGAAGGCCATCTTCAATTGGCGCCTTTTCTCGGCGGATTGGCCGAAGCTGGATTTCAGCAGGACATTGTCCTGTCAAGGACAAGTGGTTCCTCTCGGGCTGCCGACCTTCTTATGGCGAAGAAACAGTTTGAAGAACTCATCGCCTAGATGCCCAAAAACAAGAGCCGTGGTGGCCCCCCCCGTTGCCACCACAGCCGTGAAAAAGGGACGCCGAGCCTCACCCCCCTCCGCCTCAGCGTCTTTTTCGGGCGGCCGGCCTTAGCCCTACGCCCCCACCGGAAAGCATCGGTGCCTGTTGAATGTGCGATGTGTTGCAACGTCGCACGATCGACCGTTTGCGTCGCGATTCAGGCCTGCCGCCGTTCGTCGGCATCATCGAAAAAGCAAAACCACCCTTTCATCCGTTGCGGTCTTTATCGCCGTGCGTCGCGATCAACCGCAGTCGCCAATACTTTGTCAGAAGCTTGTCAGGGGTCGCGAAGCAGGACCGATCAACATTGCAGAATCCCCACTCCACGATTCTCCACAATGTCGTGGTACACTGCTTCACGACCACCTGCACGAAGGAAACGAAGCCCCTGCATGTAGGTTCGTTCAAGACCACGAATTGATGCATTGACGTATGATCGCCATGCACCCTCAGGGCTCGCTCTTGCTTCTTTCCCTACGCTATTGATCTTGGCGCTGACAGCCTGAAGACAGAGATTCGGCAATCAGCTGGAACGATGGGAGACGTGCGAGGTTAGATCGTTCCTGATAATGGCGCTGTTCGCGCCTGAATAATTATGGCTCACGCAATATTGGGTGTCAACCAAGTTGTCGGGTCGAAACGGCCTGTTTGCGGGTCGTTGCACCATTGAAAGCGGTGCTCGTTCAAACTGGCCACTCGTCTTAATTGTTACCGCTCGACCGGCAAAAGCAAGTCTGTCTATGCAGTTTTTTTGCCGTAAATAGGACGGTCCATTCAGTCTCCCGGCATATTTCAGGAACTCACAACGACGAGATTACTTCAGGGTCTGTTAACGGCTGCTTGTGCGGATCGTTGCCCCTGGCGCGTCGATTTTGTTGGTCTTGCGATTCCAGATCACCAAAGGCGCGCGCAACATACCGAGACGCTGGCTGCTCTCGTCCTCGTCGAAAAGGCGTGCTTGAGTGGTGCCACTGCCTTCAAGCCGGATTTCATTCGTATCATTCAGATATTGAAGATACTCGCCCATCAAGCTCTTGGTTCCCTCTTTTAGATGGACGGCTCTGCGAGCGATCAATCGTTCGAGATCCGTGGCACGAACATCAGTACCCGATTTCGACGATGTGGCGTTGCGGAATTCAAGCAGCAAATTGCCGCATGTGAGTTTCGCTCTGCGGCCGGCACCGAGATGGTCAAGCGCGGACTCGTCCAGCTTCATGGCTGCTGCCAACTCTTTTTTCTTGACCATCTGTTTTCCGCTTCGGTGCGTCATGGTCACGTTTCTGTCGAAGACGACGAGCGCGCGGTCGACGAAGAAGTCCATCGAGTTCTCCCACCCGACGAACGTCTGGCTGGGGCCTTCGCTTCGCATGGAGCTCATCAGGGGGCCGCTCACACGCGGCGAACTCAAGCGACGCCGAGACGCACCCAACTCATCGAATTGATAATCTTCGATCAACAGTTTGCCCTGGCAGGGGACCGACATCTGTTCGCGTTCCAGATCGGCAACAATCTGGTGACCGACGATACTGATCCGGCTGAGAAGTCTTCCCTCTTCGCCTTCGGGAGTTTCGGGCGCGTGGTTGCTGTTGATTACTTCGGCGTTGCCTTCGGCCACGATGTAGGTCGGCCGCTTTTGATCGAGTGTCACGGTCAACGGGTCGCTGCGTTCCAATTCGGCGCGATCACCGATGATTGCGCCCAGGCTGAAACGATCCAGGAAATCAGGTTTGCTCTTTTTCTGCTCAGTCTGCGCAGGAGCTTCCGTAAAGCGGATGGTCAGCTTGTCGGAATTCAAGGCGAACCCGTCCGAAGTGCAGTGCACGTCGTCCAGGAACACGCCATAGTCCTGTTCCAATCGAAGTTGCATCTTGCCGGACCACGTTGTTTTAACGACCGTGGGTTTCTTCAAACGCTGGCCACCGAAGCTCTTGCGCGTCACCATCCAGGATTTGCCGGGCCCCGGGACATCCATGGCCTGTCGATCCATATCGATCTCGATGCGATGCCCGTGGATGGCCATGTCTTTGTGACGAGCTCGCGCGAGTATGCTCGGATCCGAACTGACGATCGAGGCACGAGTCAGCTCGTTTCCGTCGCGGATAATCGCGGTCATCGATTCCGCTCGGCTGATTTTGAGATTGTGTTTGGGGTCCTGGACCAGAATGTCTCCGACGGCTTCGATCAGCCGCGGGAGATTACGGCCTTCGGGAGACACGATCATCTCAACATCGAGAAGCGCGGCCTGGATAAGCTCATTGTCCCTGATCAGCCGAACGTTGCCCTCCATATTGAGAAACTCAATGTGGTCCGCGACCGCGTCATCGGATTTCGGGTAGAAAAAGGTGGCTGCGACTTCATCGGCGTTGAGCTCCTCGTCGCCTCGCTCAAAATAGACATCCCCATGAAACCACGCTCGCCGCAGATATTCCTTCTCTTTTTCTTCGAGCACACCGGTTTCAGGATTGACAGATCGAATGGTACGTTTTCCGATTTCAAGGTCGACACTCTGTGACCATCGAATATTGACCTTATCCGATGACCATGGGCGGGCCCGACCCAGCACGCCTGCCGCGCCTCGAGTTCGTGAATCCGTCATATGCCCGGCGCCTTCAACGTGCGCGAGGCCGCGCTTCTGGTCAAAGAAAATTTCACGACCGCTGAGCTTCCTTGCTTCGCCGACGGACAATTCCGCGGGGAACTGCTCACTGCCTGACAGCCAGGCCTGTCTGCGCTCGTTTCGAAAGACCAATTGTTCGCAAACGGCGTCACCCTGTTCACTCTTTATTTTTATGGGCATGCCGGTTGCGATGACGTCAAAGCGTTTACCGGTTTGCCGCGCAGGCTCGGCCGGGATGGGGCGAATCTCCAATGGTCCGTTCCAGGTCAAGATAATCTCGGTCTGGATTTCCTCGTTCTCATCATCATCTTCAACGGGTGTGGAGGGTATCACGACTTTGTTCTTGTCGGCCCCGGCCCGAGGCAGCCTTTGGGCGGGTCTGTTTGCCGCGACGGACGGTTCACCGGTCACCATGCGCCTTTGTCGGCTTCCGAAATCGAAGTGCACCTCCAGTTGCTGTGCTTGCAATTCTCCGTCAGCAACGCCCCCTTTCACTTGTTGGACAACGACCTCATTGCTGAACACAGCGCGGTACGTATGGATCTTCTTTCGTTCAGACCGTGCCAGATCATCGGCCTTGACAAGAGCAACACCGGATCTCGCTTCGCTCTTCATGACCTCCATCTCTTCGATGACGACCTCCGTTGGGCGAAGGCCTGAGCCGCCGCCGCCAGTCGCGTTTGCCGCAACGGGCTGGTCGCTGGAGCTCAATGAAATGGGGCGATTGGCAGCGACGTGACCGCCTTCGAAACGAATCTCGCCTGCCGCCTCATCCGCAGACATCGTGCCGATCGATAAAGGTTCATTGGCCCGGGCTTTGGGAATCTTTGCGCTGTTCCCGGCCATGGCCATCGCCTCGGGCCGATTGGCATCGACGGCGCGCTTCTCAGGTTTCTTCTGCTCGCTCCCGGGAAGGGAAAAGCTGACAAGATCCGTTCCGGTCCGCAGCACCATCCTGCCGCCCTGTTTGAAGCGCAAGACTTCGATTCGATTGTCGATCTGGTCCCATTGGACCATCAGGTGATTGACATCGTCGATGCGGGCCTCGCGGCTATCCACGGTGACCGCCCCATCTGAAAACAGTTCGGCGCGATCCATATCAAAACGTGCAGACTCCATATCGATGCGGATCAGGTCGTCGGGGTGCGCGTCGCGCGCGGCCAGGGCGGGATTCGCCGCACGCCACTCGTCGGAGGTGCGATCGATGATGACCTCGACATTGCCTGTCAGCGTGCCGCGTTGGGCCTCCACGCCTCTCGATTTTCGCGCGACCGTGATGTCAGCCTCGTCCGCGGAGATATAGGTGATCTCGCCTCTCGGCATGAAGATCTGGATTCGCAGGTCCGTAACATGAAATTCCTCATCGCCGATGGGCTCCCAGGTCTTGGCCGTAAACTGGTACTTCTTCCGGCCCGTGACGTCGTCGTAGACGCGAACAACCGTCGTTTCGCCGGGGCTGAATGTCAGCTCGGAATCGCTGATGGTTTGCGTTTTTTGAGAGGTGGGGCGCGAGACGAATCGCCGCACGGCCTCGGTGGGGTCTCGATGGCTCTTTTCAGAATTCGACGAGCGATCACCATAGGAGAGCAGGAAATAGGCACCGGCCGTCAGCAGGAATGCCGTCGTTACGAGAATGATTTTTTTGCGCATGCTCTTTTCACCTGAAAACACGATGATCCGGGATATCCCGGTGTTCAGACTTGCCAGGGGGCCATCGTATCGGTCCAGGTCCCGTTGGACCTTAATAGCCTTTCAACAACTTCCGTGACGGCGCCTTGGCCGCCTTCGCGGCGCGTCACGTACCGAGCGGCTCGCTTGACGCGCGGGATTGCGTTCGCGACCGCGATGGGATAGCCACATCGCCGCAAGAGGGCCAAGTCCAGCAAGTCATCGCCCACCACGCCGACTTCCTTATCCGACACGCCGACCTCCTGACACACGCGTTCATAGGCCGGAGTCTTGTCGGGCACCCCTTGGATAACGAGATGAATATCCAAGTCTTTTGCTCGTGCAATGACCGCCTTCGAATCCCGGCCGCTGATGATGGCCACGCTCCCCCCCGCAGATTGCCAGAGGCGGATGGCGCCGCCGTCCTGGACGTAAAAGGCCTTCGTTTCCTGGCCGGCAGCCGTATAGGGCAATTCGCCGGTGGTCATTACGCCGTCGAGATCAAGAATAAGAAGTCTGATGAGCGCCAAGATTGATCTTCTTTCGGCATCAGGTTCGGCGTGATGCGCCTATGCCGACATATATTCGGTCGAATCATCAAATTATTGATTGTATAAGCACTTTATTTCGAGAACAACCGCGCGGCGGTTGGGGCGTTTGTAACATGGAGGGCTAAATAGAGTTACCGAAAAACCGGTCGCCACATCCGCGCTCGAACTTCCGAAAGGCGGCGTTCAGGGAAGGGCGTGGTGTGCGATTTGAGCCGAACTCAATGATCACGAACTTTCACATGCAATCTGACCAATTCCGGAAGTGATTTGACTTGCATCTTTTCCATGACGCGCGCGCGGTGGACCTCGATCGTCTTGGGACTCAGGCCTAGGGCGGCGGCGATGACCTTATTCGACTTGCCCACCACGACCATGCTCATCACGTCATGCTCTCGTGGTGAAAGCAGCTTAATTCGTTTGTTGATGTCGGCCCTTTGCTTGGCATCTTCGAGCAACTTACGGTGTAGGCTGATCGCTTGTTGGATTCGATCCAGAAGGCCTTGGTCGCTGAACGGTTTCTCGATGAAATCCACTGCGCCGGTTTTCATGGCTCGAACGGCCATGGGCACGTCACCGTGGCCGGTCACGATGATGATCGGCAGACAGCTATTCTGCTCGGCAAGCTTCTCTTGCAATTCCAGCCCGCCCATACCGGGCATTCTCACATCAAGAACCAGGCACCCCCATTGACTGGGTTGGAAATGAGCAAGGAATGCTTGCGCGGAATCATAAGTTTCCGCCTTAAGTGAAACCGACTCGATCAACCAGCGAACGGACTCGCGCATCGCCGGGTCGTCATCGACAACAAAGACAACAGGTTCAGAATCGATCATGTGTCTCTCCCAAGTACCCCGAGACTAATTTCGATTGCATCGTCAGTTTTGCGATCATCCTCCTCGTTTTGTGGATTGCAGGTCCTCAAAGCAACGAGTGTCGTTTGGTTAATCAGCAAACGCGCGGTCGTGAGCTTCCAGCACGCGCTTGAGAATTCGTCGAGTTTTTAGTTCTGTAATGGCTTCTCCAGCCCATCGTTTATTTTGCACAACCCATTCAACTTAGCTCGCCTGACTAAAAAAGCAACTATACTTGAACAGCGTCCGTCATGGGAGTCTGAATTTAGGGCGTATCTGGCATAAACCTGGCACTTGCCCCAGGCGGGCTTTCTTGGGCGAATCGAAAAAGGCGCAGATTCTACCCGCGTCTCTTAGTTACGTATTCACAAATATTTGCGAGTAACGCGAAGCTCTAGCTTGTTTTGAGTCTGTTTTCTTGTATAGTGCTGCGTTTCGACTATTTGGGCCTGTCGTGGCACGGAATGCTGACAGGGAGTGTGTGCCCGGCGTCGGACGGATCATTGGTCTCGGGCTCGCGAGATCCACGGAGTTTGAAGATTGGAAACGACCGGTACGCATTGCATGGTGGAATTGTACGACTGTCCGTCGGAACTGCTCAACGACAAGAAAGCGATCACGCAGGCGCTTCGTGAAGCGGTTGACGTGGGCATGGCCGATTTGCTTGGCGAAGTCTCACACCAGTTCACGCCGCAGGGCGTGACGGCCTTGGGCCTGTTGTCTGAATCGCATATCTCAATCCATACCTGGCCTGAACACGGTTACGCCGCTGCAGACGTCTTTACGTGTGGCCAACGCGCTGACGCGGAAAAGGCCTGTTTGTATCTGGTCGACGCCCTGCAAGCGAACCGACATGAATTCATCAAGCTGATTCGCGGCACCGGCGGCCCCAGCCGGATCGCATCGGGCGGGCTTTCCGCCGAGGTGGATGAACCGGTCGGAAATCTCGCTTAGAATCACGCTTTCTCGATCCAATCAGGAGTCCCGGTTATGCCCGACATCAGGGCCGATTTCTGGATGAACGAATACATTACGCCGTGGGATATCTACGCCCATGGCATCACGAAGGTACTCGCTTATCGACGAACGGCCTTTCAGGAAATGTACATTGTTGAGACCGGCGCCTATGGCAAGGCCCTCGTCCTCGATGGTAAATGGCAGTCCTGCACGGGCGATGAATTCCTTTATCATGAACCGCTCGTCCACCCCGTCATGTTACAGCACGGAGCACCCCAGAAAGTGCTGATCCTGGGAGGTGGTGAGGGCGCTACGGCTCGCGAAGTCCTCCGGTGGAAAACCGTAACCAGGACGGTCATGGTCGATATTGACGGCGATGTCGTTGAGTCCTGCAAGCAGCATCTTCCGGAAATGCACCAGCAATGCTTCGATGATCCACGCCTGGAGGTCGTCATCGATGATGCCCTGAATGTCCTTGATCGCACGGAAGACGCATGGGACGTCATCATTTCCGACCTCTCCGATCCCATCGAAGAGGGGCCTTCCTTCAAGCTGTTCACACGGGAATACTTCGAAAAACTCAAAGGCGCGCTGGCTCCAGGTGGGGCGGTCGTTGTCCAGTCCGGCCCAGTCGGTCCCGCCGAGATGAAGCTCCATGTCCGGCTGGCCCATACGCTGGATTGTGTGTACGGCAACGCCAGGTCCTACACGTCATACGTTCCGACGTATGCCTCGCCGTGGAGCTTTGTGCTTTGTGCCGACACTCCGGTTGAGGCCAGGCCTGATCCGGAGGCCGTCGACGCCAAGCTGGCCGATAACGTCAACGGTTCTCTAACGATGTTTGACGGGCAGGCCTTCCTCGGGATGTTGCAACTTCCGAAACATCTACGTCAGGCGATTGCCGAAGAAACGCAGGTCTACACACTTCGAGAACCGCCTAAGTTTTTCGGCAAGGGTGTTGTCAAGCAAACCGCTCCCACTCAATAGCAACGGGCGATCACCACTTGAATTCCGTCCCCACCGCTTCGGATTTGAGCCTTCCGTGCACTTCCTTTGCATCTTCCACGTTTAGATAGGGAATGGCGATGGCGTCGGTTCCCGTGCCGGCGTTGGCGGTGTCAACCTTGACCGAAGCCATTCGATGTCGGCGGTCAAAGGGGGACTCGATCAACGTGACCGCTTGTATTTTGCTGTAACGGACGGCGCGACACCGCCAGTAGAACCAGCCGCTCTTGAACCAGATCGCCTGAGATGTCAGCGCGTAGCCCATTGATTTCACCCTGATGTGTGCGTAAAGCCACGCGAGCGGAATCAGAGGTATCCCGGTGAGCCAGCCCCAAGGACGCAAGGTGACTCCAAGCGTGATGGTGACCGCGAGACTTAGGAAGAGCAACTTCGCAAATACGCGGCGCCTTGCCCGCCGTTCCACGGGTCGCCATGGAACACCCGTGTAGTCTAATTCCGGTTGAACCTCACTCAGCAGGTCGGGGATGGTCGATCGGCGCAGAATCGGCATCAGCCAATCGCGGCTGGTCCCGGCCTCCTGATTCTGAATGGCTCCTGCAGTGCGCGCGCGAATTGCCACGCGTTTGAACCACCGGTGCAGCAAGGTTGCCTCGATGTCCATCAATTGGATGCGGTGGCGCGGGATGGCCAGCGCGTGCTCGGTCAACAGTCCGAAGCGCGTCCGCAATTCGTCCCCGTCGCGGAGCAGTTTGAAATCATAGAGGCTCAGGACGGCCCATAGAATGGACAACAGTCTTAATAAGACAACGGCCGTCAATATGCCGACGATCACGACGACGCTTGAGAAAAGCCAGGTCCACTCTCGAACGCCGAGGACCGCCTCGGCCCATCGCCCGATCTGCTCCTTACTGGGCATGACGTCGAATTGCCAGAACACGCCGAGCAGGGCAGCCACGGCGAGCATGCCCCGGTTCGAAATGATGCCGAAAACGATCAAGTCCCGGATTCGTGCCCGGGCGACGACGCGACCGTCCTCCGGTATGGCGGCGGCTGGTGCTGGGGCGGCAGCCGGTTCGGAGGTTTCCAAGCCGTCCGCAATGATCGTTGGTGTGGTCGAGGGAGCCGTTCGACGTGCAAAGACGTGTTTGCGCATGACGTCGGCCGCCTCGTCGGACAAGACTCTCAGCGTGGCCTCCGGTGCGGTCCCGCTTGCGGTTTGGACGATCACGTCGGTGACTTTGAGGAAGCGATGGACGATGTTTCGCTTCGTGTCGATGTTCTGGATGCGCTGATAGGGAACGTGCCGTTCCGTACGGTTGAAAATGCCCTCTTTGACGATGAGCTCCTCATCACCCAGACGATACCGAAGACTAATGTACTTAAACACGGCATAAAGCGTCACAGGTACGGCGATCAGCATGCCCCAGAACTCATACCCCTCTCCCTTTCTCAAGACGAGGAAGATGAGGGCCGGGACCAGGAAGCCCTTCAACGCGCCGCCGATCGTGAACAGCAGGGACGTCGGATGAAGCCGCTGAAAGGAACCTGTCTCCTCGGGTTTGTCAGACGGCATCGCCACGGTCCGCCTCCATCAGATGATCGCGAATCGCCACGGCCGTTTCGTGGCCCAGGCCCTCCAGCTTGACCGAGGCGCTGATTGTCCCGGCGGTGTGGATGACCAGATGGGCCAGGCCGTATTTTCGCTCGATCGGACCTTGGTTCACGTCGGTGTGTTGCACGCGGGACTTCGGGACGTCCATCACGGATCGCCAGAGCACGCCCTTACGGATTTGGATGCCTGTGACGCTCACGTGAAAGGAACGATAACGGTAATCGATCGGGGGCCAGTATTGGGCGGACCAGCACAAGACCGCCAAGAGCGCAAGGACGGCGATGCCGACCGAGGTTTGGACGATGAGCGAAGGATCGCCAAACCAAAACCAGAGACCTGTGAAGATGATCACTGCCGTTCCCAGGACAGCGACAACGATCCAGCCCACCAGCCGCTCGCAGGGGACGAAGTTTGGATGCAGCGTCTGTTTCGATTCGTCCGTCAGCCACACTGCACGGACGTCATCAACGGTCGGAACGGCTAACACCTCGTCTGCAACGGGCGCTTCGGACGGGATGGATTGCTCCAATGGGCTCGGATCGGAAGACACGAATTCGGGCTCTCCAGAAGACAAACCGGCGATCAAACGGATCGGCATCCATGTTAAACGGATTCACATCGGTCTCCTATTCGCCATTTGTTGTCAATGACCGCTGCCCCTGGGCGTCAGGACGGCATGTCAGACTGGCAGTCTGCCGCGATTCGTGACGACCCGTTGCCATCAGGTAATTGATGTAAATGTTTATATATAATGTATTTAAGGATTTGGTTCAACACGTGTTCCTGAATGGCATTCCCCTTGCTCTAGTACGCCAATGCGGCACCGCGCGCAGCAAATTGCCGGGGCCCTGGCGATGAAATCAACGAGAGGAGTCACGCACATGTCCAAGATCATCGGAATCGACCTCGGAACGACCAACTCCGTCGTGGCCGTCATGGAAGGCGGGCAGCCCAAGGTGCTCACCAACTCCATGGGCGCGCGGACGACCCCGTCGGTCGTAGGCTTCACCGACAAGGGCGAACGCCTTGTCGGCCAGGTTGCCCGGCACCAGCAGGTGACCAACCCGACGAACACCATCTTCAGCATCAAGCGATTCATGGGCCGTCGTCACAGTGAAGTCGGCAGTGAAGAGAAGCTCGTGCCCTACGAAATCACCGGTGGGGCCGAGGAGCTGGTCAAGGTCAGGATACGCGACAAGGAATACACCCCGCCGGAAATCTCCGCCATGGTCCTGCAGGACCTAAAGAAGACGGCGGAAGATTACCTTGGCGAGAAGGTCGAGGCCGCGGTCATCACGGTGCCCGCTTATTTCAATGAGCCGCAGCGCAAGGCGACGCAGGAAGCCGGCGTCATTGCCGGCTTTGACGTCAAGCGCGTTCTTCCTGAGCCGACGGCCGCTGCTCTGGCCTATGGCATGGATAAAAACAAGGGCGGCAAGATCGCCGTCTTCGACCTTGGCGGGGGAACGTTTGACATTTCCATTCTCGACGTCGGCGAGGGCGTCTTCGAAACACTGTCGATCAACGGGGATACGCACCTCGGTGGTGACGATTTCGATGAGGTTTTGATCGGCCACGTCGCGGAGGAATTCCGCAAGCAGTACGGCATCAATCTCAAGGACGACCCGATGGCCCACCAGCGCCTCAAGGAGGCCTGCGAAAAGGCCAAGTGCGAACTTTCCACGAGCATGGAGACGACGATCAACCTGCCGTTCATCACCGCCGACGCCAGCGGGCCCAAGCATCTGAACCTGACGCTCACCCGCACGAAGTTTGAGCAGTTGACCGAGAAGCTGGTCGAGCGTTGCCGTCAGCCTGTCCTCAAGGCGCTGGAAGACGCCAAGCTTTCGCCCGGCGACGTCAACGAGTGCATCCTCGTCGGTGGCTCGACGCGTATCCCCGCCGTGCAGGCGCTGTGCAAGAGCATCTTCGGCAAGGAACCCAACAAGAGCATCAATCCTGACGAGGCGGTCGGCGTCGGCGCTGCGATCCAGGCCGGCATCATCGGCGGTGACGTAAAGGACATCCTCGTCCTCGATGTTACGCCGTTGTCACTCGGCGTCGAGACGCAAGGCAGCGTCATGACGACCATGATCCCGCGAAACACCACGATTCCGACGAGCAAGAAAGAGGTCTACTCCACCGCGGCCGACAGCCAGCCGGAGGTGACGATCCACGTCCTCCAGGGCGAACGGCCGATGGCGAGCCAGAACCGAACGCTCGGCCGGTTCAACCTCACAGGCATCCCGCCGGCCCCGCGCGGCGTGCCGCAGATCGAGGTCACGTTCGACATCGACGCCAACGGCATCCTCGAAGTTTCGGCCAAGGACCTCGGCACTGGCAAGGAGCAGAACATCACGATCGAGGGTTCGTCCGGCCTGAGTGAGGACGAGGTCGAGCGAATGCGCAAGGAGGCCGAGTCGCACGCGGAAGAGGACAAGCAGCGTCGCGACCTGATCGACACCAAGAACCAGGCCGACCAGATCGCCTACCAAACGGAGAAGACGCTGAAGGAACACGGCGACAAGGTCCCGGCCGACGAGCGCTCCAAGGTCGAGGCGGCCATCACCAATTTGAAGGAAGTGTCCGCGGCCGACGATGCCGGCGCGATCAAGAAGGCCATCGAAAACGTGGCCACGGCGTCGCAGGCTTTAGGAAAAATCATCTATGAAGAAGCGGCCAAGTCCCAAGCCGACGCCGGCGGCGCATCGCCCGGCGGCCCACCGCCCGGAGCCGACTCCGGCGGCGAAAAGAAAAAAGACGAGGACGTCATCGACGCCGAGTTTGAAGTGAAGGAATAGAGGAGATTTAAGATTGAATCCCCGACCGCGTTGGTGGTAGGTCTTCAATGTTCACGGATTGATAGTCGGTCTGTCGTACTACTTTGGTCGACGGTGGATAAGAAGAATGACTGAAGAAGGATTCGGAGATTACTTAGAGAACAGGTATCTTGACCAGGTAAAATGGTACGACCAACGGTCGGGTCAAAATAAGAAATACTACCTGTTTTTTCAATGGGGAGTGATTTTATTATCTGCGAGTCTGCCAGTTCTGATAGCGTCTCTCCCTGAGAGGTTCCAGTTGATACCATTATTACTTTCTGTAATTCTGGCCATTGGGACCACGGGGCTGAAGACATTTAAATATCAGGAATCATGGATCAATTACCGCACCATCGCTGAAGCACTCAAGAAGGAAAAGCACTTCTTTGACGCAAGTCTAGACAGCTATGCCGGCCATACAAACGAGGAAGATAAGCGTTCCATTTTTGTGGAGCGGGTTGAATCGCTGATTTCGCGCGAAAACAGCATTTGGGTCACAACTCATCAACAAAGAGATGAAGAAAAGAGGCCAAGGGGCGATGCGGCATAAGTGCTACATTTTATTTAAGTCCGTAGACGTGCTTTATAAACTTTGGATCCAACGAAATCTTGCGATTGATATGATTGATCAGTCTTTGAATGTACCAATCGATTCAGAGATCGAAGACTACATTATGCAGAAAATCCGTGAGGATTATCTTGCTGATTCAACTGTGACCATTCATCTTATTGGTGCAAATAGTGCTGAACGCCTGGGCTGGGATGAGCAGCGATTTATTAAACGGGAGTTGCAAGCGTCGTTGTATAATGGTGTAGGTAATACTAGGAACGGCATATTAGGAGTCGTTCTTCCTGAAATCTATCAGCTTGTGTTCAAAGGGAAACAAACATGTGGTCAATGTGGCGGGTCACCGGATGTCGTAAAAGTAAATGATAATACAGTTGTGAGGGAGTTTAGTAGCAACTACTACATGTCTAGCAATAAGTGTTGCTACTCTGAAGGCGATCGCTATTGTGTTCTTACCTCATGGATTGAATTTTGTACAGAACCTAACAAATTCATCGATCAAGCGTTTTCAAAAAGAACCGATTTGATCGCAAATAAAGTTGTTGTTTTCCCAAATCGCGGATCAAGTCTCGCAAATAGTTCTTTTTTTTGAAAACGCAGCAACGCGTTGGGAGGATTTTCTCGACGCGCAAGAAAATCACGAGCACGCCTATCAAAATGTGATAGCGGAGTGCCTGAATACGCTGGTCATCATGCCGGGGATGACCGAGATCGACGACAAGGCGCGGGCCACCTCGCGGCAGCGATGTTGGGCCAGTGAGAGCCGGAACGCGTGATCATCAAACCGTGTCTATTCGAATCCTGAATTTGAACTGAATACAACGCGGCGGCATCATCGTCCGTCGTGGTACCTCAGGGCGTGGGGCATGTTCCAGCAGGTGTGCCCTGCGTTTTTCTTGCCTGGCTTTCAACCTTCCATCAAATCCGCCTCGACAATGTTCTCCGCAAAGCTCTGGTAGGCCGCTCCGATCTGCTTGGCCATGGTGTCCGGAAAGACGTGGAACGTCCCGGTCTTGAACGCGTCGAGGATCGCGTCGGCCACGAGCGAGGGCGGCTCGGCGATGGATGTCAGGCCGGCGTCGTGGCCCATGTCTGTCGCGATCGGGCCCGGGTGGACGCTGAAGACGGCCGTGCCTTGCTCCGCGAGGTCCGTTCGAAGGGCCTGGGTGACCGCGTAGGCCGCGGCCTTGGATGCACAGTAGGTTGTGAAATTGGGGAAGCACTTCATGGATACGACGGAGTTCAATTGTACGAAGGCACCGCCGCCGTTCGCCTTGAGAATGGGCGCGAAGGCCTGCGCAGTCCTGATCAGCCCGAAGACGTTCATGTCGATCTCGAACGTGAGGTCCTTGATGGCGTTGTCGGACAGGGCCGTCGCGGTCAGAAGGACACCGGCATTGTTGATCACGATGTGCGTATCCCGCGCCTGCTCGGCGGCGACCTTGATGAGATCCTCTTTGCCGAGGTCGAACTCAAGCGGCACAACTTTGGCACCGTGCGCGGCGACCAGCGGCTCGGCCGTCGACGGCGTGCGGACGGCCGCGTAGACCTTGGCGGCGCCGTTGGCGATGAGGGCTTCGGTGATGGCCTTGCCGATGCCACGATTTGCGCCGGTGACCAACGCGTTCTTGCCGGTAATGTCATATTGATTCATTCTTCGACTCCTTTTGGGAATAGGGTATGACGTGTAAGCCGTCAATCGTGGAAGATCATAGTCGGGCGCAAACCTGTTTTCGATCGGGACTCCGACAATGAGGCAGGGGCGAGAGTGTCCGGATTTCGAGTGTCCTACTGTTGGCACACCCGTCGTTTACGGATGAGCGTGGCTCTCATCCGGCCCGGAATCACTCGTTTTTGCGTGTTTTTTCCTGTGATCAAAATCAATGTAGAGATGAGCCGTGGAAATGGTGGACAGATCGCGGAGGGTTCGTAGCTCCTCCAGACGAAGCATCGCGGGGTTCTCCGCAAAGGCACGGGCGACCTTCTCCAGCTCGTGGATGGCCTGAATCTCAGCATTGGTGGCGATGCGTTTCGATTCAGCCTCCGATTCGGCCTTGAGTCGTTCGACCTCCGCGCCGGCCTTGGCCTTCTCGGCATCGATCGCCGATTTGGCTTTCGCTTCAATATGCGATTTTTCGGCACGGGTTCGGGCCTCGACGAGCTCGGCCTGACTCACCCGCTCAGCCTGGAGCACCCGGTTCATGACTTCCTGCAAATTACCGGGGAAGATGAGATCCTTGACGTCGGCCCGACCGATCCGAACGCCGTACGACGCGGCCGTTTCCTGAACATCCTGGAGAATCTCTTCACTGAGACGGTTGCGATTGGTAAGGATCTCTTCGAAGGTCATTCCCGCGAGCGACCGACGTGCGGCGAGTTGCACGTCACTGTAAATCCGGTCCTCATAGGAGGTGACTCTCAAAACGGCCGCCTCCGGATCCTGAACCTGGAACTGAACGAGAATGCTGACGCGTATCGCAACCTTGTCGGCCGTCAAAATCTCCTGTCCCTTGATCGTCAGCTCCCGTTCTCGGATGTCCACGACTACGATGTCTGAGACAGGCCATTTGAACAGGCGTCGAAGATGATTGTCCGTTGTAACGTGGTATCGACCGGCGGATAATACCTTCAAGAACCTGCCGTCTTCGAACAGGAGGCCCCGATGTGTGTCTCGAATAATGAACTCACGACGAAACATAGTCTCGATTCCGGCTAAAAGAGGCCCCGTAGCGAGAGCGATTTGGAGAACGGCCGTTCAGATGGTCGCATCCAGAGACAGGATCGCATTGACTGCCAGTCGCGTTCATGATGCGGCCGCTCCTGTTCCCGCCGGGGCCAAGGGCATTATACCATGAAGAATACCAATCCCAATTCAGCTTCGCCACCGCGCCTGACCACGGTTCTTTGGCGAGGCCTGCGCAGCAAGTGTCCGCGCTGCGGTGGGGCGTCGCAATACCGAAAGTGGTTTACGCTGCATAAGCATTGCCCGCAGTGCGAGCTGGTGTTGGAGCCGGCGTCCGGCGACACGTGGGGTTTCTGGATCGTGGGAGACCGTGTCTTTGTGGCGGCCTTGCTCGTGTTGTTGTATCTCGGTGTGTTGCCGAGGAGCTGGCCGGGCCGCCTGTTCGTGCTGGGGATTTGGATCGCCGCCATCGTGATCACCATGCCGCTTCGCCAGGGCGTTTGCACCGCACTGGATTATTTTCTGCGCGTCAAACAAGGCCAGGAGACGTGACACGGAGACGGGGACTGCACGCCTATTTACGGTACGCCCTACGCCAGGTCTTGATCGTGACAAAAGTCAATAAGCCGCCGATCGTGATGAAGATCAACAGCGCAATGTAATCCCGTTCCCCCTCCATCCGGCTGGCTTTGGAGCCGGGCAGATACTCTATTCGAATGATGTTGTCCGCCGGTTGTTTCCAGTTGAGGTTTCGGTTCATGACGTCTTCGCGCACGACGTCATCCGCATCGGTCCAACGATATCGCACCGCAAACATATCCTTCGACGGATGGAAGCGGTGGCGCGGGATGGTCACCGTCCGAATGGTCGTGATCTGCGCCTCTGCTGTCCTTCCCCAGATCAGGTATTTCATTTCCTGATAGGATAACCAGCCGCAAGTGGCAAAAATTAAGAAAGCGAAGACCCAGTACTTGAATCTGCGGCTTTCGGTTTCGTGGTACAAATTAATGACTCCCTGTGATCTCCCGTGGCGCACGAGAGTTCTTTTCCTGTAGGATTTTGGGAGACGGACAAACGTAAAGTTTCACGATCCAGCCGAACAGGCTTAATATAAGAGAATCGTGAAAAAGAGCAAGACGGACGCGTTGGAGGAGTCATGCGGCATATTGGAAGAATGGCGATTGTCGTTCGCGACTATGACGAGGCGATCCGTTTTTACACTGAGAAGCTCGGCTTCGTGGTGCGTGAAGACACGGACTTGGGCGGCGGTAAGAGGTGGGTGCGCGTGGCGCCGTCGAACGGCAGCAACACGGAACTGTTGCTGGCCCGGGCCGTGACGCCGGAGCAACGCGCACGGATCGGCGATCAGACCGGGGGGCGCGTGTTCGTTTTTCTCGAAACCGATGATTTCTGGCGGGACTATGAGGCGATGTCCGAACGCGGCGTCACCTTTTGTCGGCCACCCAAAGAAGAGCCGTATGGCATGGTTGCGGTTTTTCTCGATCTCTACGGAAACAAGTTCGACCTGATACAACCGAACATGACTTCTGAGCAGTCGATGTCATGATCGCGATCTCAATAGACAGTGCATCAATTCTTCACGGGTTTCGTCTTTTTCGGATAAGCCGGCCGTTCCGGGATCGTCATCGGGTCCTTGGCCAGTTTTGACAACAGATTCGAGATGGCCGTCTCCAGTTGGGCGTCGCGACCCTTCACGACGTCACCGGGCATGTTTTGAATCTCAATGTCCGGAACGACGCCATGGCCTTCGATCAGCCACCGGCCGTTGAGTCCGTAGGGTGCGAACTGGGGCGGGGTCGTCGTGCCGCCGTCGATCAATCGCTGGTGTGGCTCGATGCCGATGGCTCCGCCCCAAGTCCTCATGCCGATCAGCTCGGCCAGACCTTTAATCTTGATCGCTTCGCCGAAGTATTCGCCGTTGCTGCCGGTATGTTCATTCATGACGACGATGAGGTGACCGTGGAAGACCCGTTCCGGGTCGCGGATGAACTTGCCCTCGCGAGGCTGTGTCAGGGCCCAGAGTTTTCGTTCGAGACGATCGATGATCATATCGGCCACGAAACCGCCGCCGTTGTAGCGGACATCAATGATCATCGCCGGCTTGGCGTGAACGGGGTAGAAGGCCTTGCCGAACTCGATCAGGCCGGCCTCCATCATGTCAGGCAAGTGAACGTAACCGATTTGGCCGTTCCCTGCTTTTTCCACATACTGACGGTTCTTTTCCACCCATTGACGATATCGAATGGCCCGTTCGCTGCCGATCGTTTTGACGCGGTATGTTTTTGCGCCGGCGCTCGTCGGATTCGTATTGTATGTCAGTTGCACGACACGGTTCGACTTGTTCTCCAGGAAACGGTAAGGGTTGTCCGTGCTCTTGATTTCTTTGCCGTCCACGGCGATGAGGTAATCGCCAGTTTTGATAGGGCAGCCCGGCGCGCGGAGCGGTGAGCGCTCCGCAGGGTCCCAGTTGTGACCGGGGATGATGTCAGCGATTCGATGATACTCCGTCGACGGCGGCGTTTCGAAATCGACCCCCAGCAATCCGGTCGCTACGTTCTTGTTGTCGTCGTCGATATCACCGCCAAAGACGTAGGTGTGCCCGGCGTCGAGTTCGCCGATCATCTCGCCGATCAGATAGTTCAGATCGCTGCGATTGCCGCAATTCGGAATGAACTTGCGATATTTTTCACCGGCTGCGTTCCAGTCTACTCCGTGCATGCCCGGATCGTAGAACCAGTCGCGCTGCACGCGCCATGCCTCATTGAAGATTTGCAGGAACTCCTGCTTGCGGTCGACCTTGATCGTCACCGTGTTTAGGTCGATCTCGCCGTCTCCGACTTCGGCCGCTTTGAACATCGCGCCGGAGTCCAGGACACCGTAAGTTTTGCCGCTGCGGTAAACGAGCGATTCATTGTCGGCGGCCTGATGATAATTATTAATGCCCGACAGAATTCTCTTCGACTCGCTTTCGTCCGGAGCGTCCTCATCGATTTCGTAATAGTAAAGATCGAGCTTGCCGCCGGTACGGTCGTTCACGGCCTGGTATTTCAGAAACTGGCGACGCGTTTTCTTAAGGTAGAAAAAGCCTCCGGTTGTGCACTCAAGCCGAAAATAGTTGCCCGCCGAGACATTGGGAACCGCTATGGTCCGCCGTTCGAAATCCGACGTGTCGATCTTGGTTTCAGCGTTGTCGCTCGTTTCCTCCTTATTGTCAGTCTCGGTTTCACCGTTTTCGCCTTCCACCGGGTTTTCGGGTGGAGCGAAAGGGGAAAGCTCTCCTTCCCGAAGGACAATGACGTAGGGTCTGCAAACGTCCAGGAAGATATGGTTCTGGTCCACCGATCCCATCGTCGGCTTGTACGTGCGGTTTGACAAAAGATAAAGATACGACCCGGTTTCATCGAAGGACGGACTGAAGTCGTTCCAATGGTCGCTCGTGACGCGATGTCGCTTCTGGTCTTTCAGGGAATAGAGGAAGATCGATTGATGCAGATTTTCCTCCAGCTTTGCGTAGGCGATCCAACGGCTGTCCGGCGACCAGACGTAGTCCTGAATGCCCCATCGCTCCCATCCGTCGTCATATTCGCCCTGATCGATCACGGTGATCTCGCCGCTGGCAGCGTTTACCAAGTTGAGCTTCATGAACTTGTCGGCGAACGCCAACCACTCACTGTTCCTTGACCAAACCGGTTGCATGCGGTAACCGAGGCCTCCTCGGGTGAGTTGGCGCCAAGGCTTTTCGCCTTTTTCGTCGACGAGATAGAGTTCCTCTTCGCCCGTCTTGTCGGAAATGAAGGCGATCCATCGGCCGTCCGGCGACCATGCCGCATTCTTTTCCCGTGAGGCTGAAGAAGCGGTCAAATTGATCGGCTCACCTTTGTCGACAGGTACATTGACGATTTCGCCGCGCGTCTCCAACAACATCCGCATCCCGGCGGGTGAAAGGCTGAATGACCCCAGATGGCCCGTACCTCTTAGATACTCAGGGCGCATCTTCACGAGGTCACTGGGAATATGGATTGCGATTTCTCGAAACTCGCCGGCCTTCAGGTCGAGCAGGTGCAGCGATTCGGCATACTGATAAACGATCTTATCCTGGCCCAGCGAGGGGTACTTCACGTCGTAATCACGGTACGACGTCATGGGCGTGATCTGCTTCGTCGTCAGATCGTGCTTGTAGATATTCAGCGTTCCGTGCTCGCGATCGGAGGTGTAATAAACCGCGTCTGTCGCCCACATGGGGTAGTTGTCCGTGCCGTGCCAATCGGTGATCTTTTGAAAATCACCCAATTCGAGGCTGCCGACCCAGATGTCCTGAGCCGTACCTCCTTTATGCCGTTTCCAGGTGCGGAACTCCCGGCTGATTCGGTTATAGGCGACCTGTTGTCCGTCCGGTGAGAGCGACGTCAGCCCGGCCCGGTCCACGGGCAACGGCTCCGGCAACCCGCCTTTGATGGAGACGCGATAGATCTTGTCGGCTCGGAATGGATACGTTCTTCGTGAACGAAACAACACCGACTGGCCGTCGGGGAACCAGTCGAGCACATGGTCCGCGGCCGGATGATAGGTCAGCCGGGTCGGCTCGCCGCCTCGGGCATCCATAACGTAGATGTCTGTGTCGCCGTCGTAGTTTGCGGTGAACGCGAGCAGCCTGCCGTCGGGGCTGAATTTGGCGAACCGTTCGAGTCCGGGGTCATTGGTGATCCGTCTGGCATCACCGCCCTCTGTCGACGCCATCCACAGGTCGCCCTCGTAAGTAAACACGACACGGTCGCCATGGACGTCTGCGAACCGCATCAAATGGCTCTCGGCAAGCGCGGACGGTGCCCACAATGCCAGGAAAATCATGACATGGATGGATCGAGTTAACGGACGTATCAACGTTGATCTCCTTCTTTCGCACAACCCGGCCGATCGATCTGGTATGCCGGAAAGCCCGTCATACTAATGAAAATGGCCTTCCGACTCCATCGGGGCTCGAGGGCGGACGCTGAATCGTTTCACTTGGTCCGGTATTAATCCTTGCACGGCCGGACAACGCGGAGCCATTCGAAACTTGGTTTTCACTGCTGATATCGCAACCGAGGTGCCACGGACGATGCTGATATTTGTTCGTGCAAGCGTATCCTTGGGGAGGGATTAGGGGAATCTACTTAAGGGAAATACTGGACTGACGGCCGTGGTTTGGCGATGGCAATGAAAGCGGATGTCCCTGGTCGGACAACCTCTGTTTGAGTTTGGTGATTGTTTTCACGACGCCGAACTTTGAAGCGCAACATTTGCCTTTTGTCTCTCTGTATGGGCCCGATTTTAGCTTTTACCAGGAGACGTCGATCTGAAGCCTGATCGAAACACGGAGTTTTAATCATGCAGACGCGAGCTTTTCTATCGGTTCTGATCATCCCTCTCGTTTTCACGGGGACTGCTCTCTCTCAAGTCCGTCCTTATGAGCGGAATCCATGGACAGACACCGTCGGTAAGGACAGTCGGTCGCAACCACTCGAACTCAGCTATGCGAATAACCAGGAGCCGGATCGAGGGGCCGACATCATCATGACGAACCCCAATGCGCGGGAAGAGCCGCAGGATATGCGCGATGATGACATGCGCGATATGGACGATTCCGGCGCTTGGGAGGAAGCCGACGTCGGGGATGAAGAAGCTTATGAGGAGACGGACCACTCCGACCCGGAGCCGATTCTATGGAAGGGCTTTCTCTACGGTGACCAGCACTTCCGTGATAAGCCGCGTCCGATCGGTTCACCGCTTTACTTTGAAGACCCGTTCATCAACTCGGACATCAGGCCTTTGTTCATCTGGCATAAGTTCCCGGGCGGCAGCGCTTTGAGAGGCGGCCAACTGACCGTCGGTGCGCTGCAGGCGCGGATCGCTCTGACCGAGCGCTTGCAGTTCATGGCCACCTGCGATGGTTATTCGCATCTTGAGAGCCCCATCCTCGACGATGACAGTGGGTGGAATGACATTGCCGTCGGTCTCAAGTATGCCATGTACGTCGATCATGAGAACGACTTCATCGTTTCGACGGGTGTGAAATGGCGACTGTCCAACGGCCACGCGCAGACCTTGCACGGCAATGTTGATGAATTGACGCCTTTTCTGACGGCTTACAAGGGCCATGGGAAATGGAACTTCATGGCCAACCTCGCCTACCGGCTGCCCATGGAATGGCGGGAGGGCAACAGTTCACTGAATTGGGACCTTCACATCGACTACGAACTGTTCGAGAACTTCTTCCCGCTTCTCGAAATTCACGGCTTTCATTACCTGACCAACGGAAACCGTCTGCCTTTGGACATCGGTGGTCTGGACTATGCGAACATCGGTTCCAACGATGTCGCCGGTCAGTCGGTCTTCTGGGGCACCGTCGGTTTTCGATGGAATCTCATGGACCACGTCTCCTGGGGGGTGGGTTATGGATTCCCGCTGCAGAACCCGGACAACAACGATATTTACGATCAGCGCGTCACGTCCAATCTGATCCTGACGTTTTAGACCGTCGCCGAGTAATCAAGCAACGTATGAAGGAGCCTGCGCATGCTGCGAAGGATTGTCAGCCATAAGAACATGAAATGGAGCCTCATCTTCGTCACGGCGGTCTTCGGTATTCTGCCCGGGAGTTGTGAGACGTTCATCCTGCGGCTCGTCACGCCGCTGTTGATCTGAGCGGGCTTGAGTTGGATGAATCACCGAAACTTGATGCATGGATGAGAGCAAAGGCATGACGTCTTAGGAGTCAACTCGCCGGCCTTACGGACACAGGACCAAACAGGATAGCCCCATGAAACGAAAATTCGTACTCGCTGGTGTGATTTCAATCAGCCTGTTCTATGCCTTCGGGTTGGGCAGCTGCATCAATGACCTCCTGTTCTTCGTCGCCCCGTTCATCACGTGATCTTTCTGATCAGAGCCCCAACCGTGAGGGAGGGGTGGTGCGCGCCATGTGAACGGCCGACCGTTGGACACCAACCGCTTCCTGAACGGGCGCGGCTCTGATCCGGTCTTCAGATTTATCAACATCTAAAGTTCAAGTAGGCCGCCTCTGCCCGCCGCGTTGTGGCGCACACACATCGTCAATGAAAGGCGGATGGAACCCGTTCTACAAGCCCCTATCTCGCAGCGACAACCGACAGACAAAGTATGGACGGCGAGGCATCAGTTGACTCGGCCGCCGTCCAGATTCAAGCCGATTTCTCCCTTGGGGGATTGGGGGAGGCTTCCAAGACGCCCTTACGCAGCAACTCGCATGGCCGCGTTACCCGGTGCCGGGGCCTCGCCGCCCGTTGGCGAGTTGTAGTCGGGACTCCGATGTCGGAGGGTTCAAATCAGTTCCTCAATTGTTGGACGCTCGATATTGTAATGGGTCAGTTGTGGGTATATATTCTTGAGAGTGTTCCTCCGGCCTAGGGCAATGTTTTTGATTGTTGTGAATCATCAAAGGGCCCATATGGCGAATCCCAGAGTTAATCTGCGGTTTTGTCATCTAGGATGTATTTTTGTCTGATAGCCTACGAGATATCTTGACGGACCTTACCGGTCAAGAGCCGACTTTCGTCGAGGGCTTGGCAGAGAGCGCAGATCGTCTCTTTCAGGGGGGAGGACTTGGGTATAGTCAGTTTAACGAGTTGCTCCTTCTGCTCGGTTACGACCGGGTTTCAGAAGTTTTTTTTCAGTTTCTCGTCGGTGGTACTGTAGATCTTCACACCCATGCCTCCCTTGAGTCTCTGAAGCAGTTTCGTACAGGGGTTGATAATTTTCGCGAATTAGCGATTCTTAGATTTGGTAACGTCAAGTTTGGCTTCAAGTATTTTTCGTCATTGTCTGCGGATTTGGATGCGGAGCTTGAGGCGATTGCGCCGATTGACCCTGCGGAGTACGAGAAGCGCCATAAAGCGCTCCTTGAGCTCAGACCGATTCCTGGAGAAAAGACTTACTTTCTCGGCTACTTGGTAAAGAGGCAGTTGGAGGATCGGCTCGAAGCAAACCCGCAAGATGAAGACGCCAAGAAGCAACTTGAAGAGCGAAAAACTGTGGTTGAATTAGGGCGTCAGAACCACAACGCTTACTTGGTGTCGGACCATTTGGATGTCTATGTGGCAACCTCTATGCGGGAGCGCCATGAGTATTTGATGGTGAATAAAGTCGTTAAGGAAGTTTTCAATTCGCCATTGCTTTCAACGCTAAAGATCCGGTATTTTGATCCGACGCAAGCGTATTGTGAGGATCGAATAGACAAAGGTCTTGCTGAGGGTCTTATGCTAAAACGCGCCAAGTGCACGGTATATTTGGCGCAGGAAAGCGACACCCTTGGTAAAGATTCAGAGCTGGCAAGCACTCTCGCGCAGGGAAAACCTGTTATCGCGTACATCCCCAGGGTGAGCGAAGACGACGCACCGCGCTACGTCGCCGAGCTTGTTGAAATGGTGAAACAAGGAAGACCCGATGTTGGAGAGACTCAACTATTGCTTGAGCAGCTACGAGTGTTCGATCCGGCAGCCGCATGGAAAGATGACGAAGTCAAAAAATGGGTTGCTGATCCGAACCAAGTGAGCATAGACGACGCCAAAGCAAAACTCGCAAAGCGCATTCAGGAACATTATGACAAGCGTGCAAAGACCCTCAAGGAATCGCATCCGCTGGGAATTCAAGTACACCTTGAGACCGGCGTGGCACACGGTGTCCTGGTCGCCCGGACGACGGAGCAATGCGCCCAGTTAATCCGGCAGATTTTGACCGGGACCCTAAAATTCAACATCTGTGCGAAAATGGTCGCCGGCAACCGATATTTGCTGCTCAAGGAGCAACTCACCGACTCGATTTTCCGAGTGGTTACCGGGGACCGGTTTCTGACCAATGCCTTCTGGAACTTCTATCTTCCGAAGTAGAAGATTATTCTTGCTGATGGGGCATGCGGTGGCTACTATCTCAATTGGTTAGTTTGGACTCATGGGATTACGAAAGGAGTCGTGATGGAACAGAATGATTGGTCTACCAACCAGCAGAGCCCATATGCCCTTCGCGCGTTGCCTCGATTCAAGGATTTTGTGCCTCTATCCTCAATCAAGAATCGTCGGGTCGCCGGTCCTTACGACCTGAGTACGCCCCCTCCCAACCTAAAATCTTCACAGCCTAAGGTTGGCAATTCTTCTACGCCGTCCGCATAGAGTGTCCGACGTGCATATGGGAGTTGTTTGCGTGTTTCTGATAGATACCTTGGCCTAAAGCACGAAGTCCGCGTCGTCCTGGTCCGGGTCGTAGGTCGGGGCTGCCCTGGTTGCGTACTTCCGGTGGGGAAACACGTAGATCATGGCCATGCCTGCGGCGAAGCCGCCGATGTGGGCCCAATAGGCCACGTTGCCCTCTCCGCCTCGAAATGCCGGCCATAGGTTCTGAAGCAGGATGTAGAACCCCAGATAAACCCAAGCGGGCAGACTGAACGTCGCCGGATACCAGCCGATCGGGACGATGGCCAGGATGCGCGTTTTCGGAAACAGCAGCACATAGGCGCCCATGACGCCGCTGATCGCGCCGCTGGCGCCGACCAACGGAACATAGCCGGCGTCAAAGAACGTGTGCGCCAGGTTTCCGCAGATGCCCGTGCCCAGGTAGAAGATGATAAATAGCCAGGGGCCCAGCTTGTCCTCGATGTTGTTGCCGAAGATCCAGAGAAACAACATGTTTCCAAGCAGGTGCATCCAGCCGCCGTGCAGGAACATGCAGGTGAAGATGTTGAACCATGCAGGCAATGAGGTCGCGGCGCGGTACGCGGCCTCGTCGTTGATGATCCGTCCGCGCCCGAACAGGTCGACAAGTGGACGTCCCTGTTCATCGGTCAGGAGTTTTTTGGGCGGGTTTTGACGCAGCCCCTCGGCGAAATCATCTGAGCTTTGAACCAATTCAGCAGGGACGAACCCGTATTTCCACGTGAACTCCGATTCATCCACGGGTCCCCAGACTTCCGTCAGAAAAATGAGGCAATTGACAACAATGAGGCCGATGGTCACGTATGCAGTGGAATGGGTTGGGTTCTCATCTCGGATGGGAAACATGGAGAAAGGTGCTCTCTTCGTCTAAATCGGAATCGAGGCGATCAATCGCGGCACAAGTTCTTTCTTATCGGTTGGAGACCCGGGCACCGTTTGGGACACTCTAGTCCTGCGACGGTGAGTTTTCCGCGGAATCGGTCTCGCAGTCGACCGGTTGACTGCTGAGGAACTTCAACACGTGCTTGATCGCCGGGCCCAGCAGCGTCAGGCCGTCTCGCACGGCGTTCGGGCTGCCCGGCAGCGTAATGACCAACGTGTGACCTGAGATGCCGGCACCGCCTCGTGAAATGATCGACAGCGGCGTTTTGCCATAGCTTCCGGTCCTCACGATTTCGCCGAAGCCGGGCAATTCCCGGTCGAGCAGGGGCGTCACGGCCTCCGGCGTCACGTCACGGTCCGCGATGCCCGTGCCGCCGCTGGTGATGACCAGCGATACCTGGTTGATGAGCGTACGGACATTCATCCGAATCGTGGCGGCATCGTCTGGAATGACTTTGCATTGGGTGACGTCGATGCCCATCTCGGTGAGCAGCTTCTTGGCTTCCGGACCGCTGAGGTCGCGGGCCGCACCTTTCGATCGAGAATCGGAAATCGTCAACACGGCTGCTGTCGGCATATCGGCATCGTACCTGTATTCGGGTCTTACGGTCAAATTCCATCGGTGGTTCGGGGAATTGGGGCGTTCGTGATGAGCTCCCGTTCACGAACAGCGGCGGACCATGTACGAGGCCCTTATCGGACGATTCTGAAGGATGTTCGATAACGACAGAAGTCTCTGTGACGTGTTGCGAGAAAGAAAATCCAGCTCCGTTTCTCTTCGTCGCGAAAGCAGGACATGACTCCGCGTCCTTTTATAAGACGGGGAAAAAATTGTGTCCGCAATCATGATTATCCGCCACGTTCCGACCGATGATGCTTTCGATGCCCAAATGGGATAGGGGAAGGACAGAACGAAACCCCGAGAGCCCAGATGTACGTGCGGGGGAGACAACGCCTCCATTTGAATAAACAAAGCAGATAGATAGAGAGAGGTTGTCCTAATGTTCAAACTGACTGCAAGAAAGCTCAAATTCTTCAACAAGTTCATGGCCCTGGCGATGTTGGCAATGTTGCCGATGATGACGGGTTGCAACCGCGAGACCGCGATCAAGCTCTACACCATCGCCTTCTCCTATGATCTTCTCCTCGCACCGGTCCGGTCGGTCATCGGCACGGCCCTGCTGTCCCTGATCAACACCGGCGGTACCCCCTAAGTCGAGCCCGGGGTCCCATCACGGAATACATAAGGCCGGCACTTCGACGTTTGTCGAGGTGCCGGCCTTTTCATTTTATCCGTGCCAGGCGTCTTGCAGTGGCCTGGATCAGAGTCCTAAGAACTTGATGTCGATTCCGAACAGCCCGACAATTGCATTGGCAATCGCGGCAAGGAAATCAAAGATCTGCAAAAAGCCCGGAAACAGATAAAGCGAGAAGATTGTTTCCGTCGTATCTCGAATCGGTCCGCTCGGTTCCATGTCTAGTCCCTCCTTCTAAGGTGGCTGGGTCTTTACGATTGTCTGTCTTTAACTTGCAAACTCCGCCGGCTGATGGCTTGGGCCACGCGGCCCTGGAAAGCCATCACAGCCGGCGTGATTATTCGTCAACGCTCTACCTCCGGCGTCGGCGACGGGCATAGCCGAGCTTCATCGTCACCATCCCCAGGATCGAGGCGATGATGAGCGCCGGGCAACCCGTCCCGCAGACGAACCCGCGGAAGATGTTGCTGAACAGCAGGCTGACGCCGGGTTCGGCCGGATCACAATCGTCGGCGGGGGGTTCCGGCACGGGCGGTTCGTCACACTCGTCCGGAACACCGTTGTTGTTGTCATCCCGGCTTCCGCCGCCGGCGATATCGCACTCGTCCGGAATGCCGTTCGGCTGGCAATCGGTGCTGGTCTGACCGTCACCGTCGGGATCACTCGGATCGATGTCGCAGTCGTCCGGGACACCGTTGTTGTTGCAGTCCGTCTCGCACTCATCCGGAATGACGTTGTTATTGCAATCCGGACTGACGTTTCCATCTCCGTCAGGGTCGTTCGGATCGACATCACACTCGTCGGGAATGCCATTCTTGTTGCAATCCGCGCTCGTCATGTTGTCGATGTCCTGATCGTCCGGGACGCCGTTGTCATTGCAGTCATCGATCGGGCAGTCGTCACACTGAGTGCCGTTGCCGAGGAAGTTGCCGCCCAGATTGTCGCAACTCACCTGCGAGATCACTTCGCACGTGCCGTCAGCGAAGCAGCAGGCGCCCGTGATCGGCGGGCAGTCGCCACACTGAGTGTCGTCGCCCAGGTAATTGCCACCCAACACGTCGCAGCTCACCTCGGAGATGACGTTACAACTGCCGTCGTCAAAGCAGCAGGCCCCTGCCGGGATGATGCAAGGATTCGGTGTGCAGTCCGTGCCGTTACCCAGATAGGTCTGACCCGATTCGACACACTCCGCTTCCGTCGTCACGCGACAAGAGTCGTTGCTGGGATCGCAGCACGCACCTGTCGCAGCCGGGCAATTGGAGCACTCAATGAAGTTGCCAAGGAAGGTGCCTTCAAGCTCGACGCAGGCGATGCTGGAGATGAATCCGCAAGTTCCGTCGTCGAAACAGCAGGCGCCCGGCGGGGCCTCGCACGGATTGGGCGAGCAGGTTGATCCGGCACCCTGGAAGGTTCCGTTCGCGCCGGTGCATTCCTCCTCAGTTTGAATTACACAGGAGGTGTCATTCATGTTGCAACAGGCACCGGTCAGCGGAGGGCATTCGGAACATTCCGTACCGAAGCCGAGGAAATTGCCGCCCAACACGCCGCAACTCGCGAGTGAGATCACTTCGCACGTGCCATCCATAAAGCAGCAGGCGCCGGTGATCGGCGGACAATCGTCGCACTGCGTTCCATTGCCCAGGAAGTTCCCGCCACGCTCGTCACAGCTCACTGCGGAGATGACGTCGCAGGTGCCGTCCGCGAAGCAGCAGGCGCCGGTGATCGGCGGACATTGGTTACAGTTGCTTCCGATGCCGAGGAAATTACCGCCCAGCGTGTTGCAGCTCACCTCGGAGATGACATTGCAGGTCCCGTCGTCGAGACAACAGGCTCCGGTGACCGGCGGACAGTCGGTACACTTGGTCCCGATGCCCAGGAAGTTTCCACCCAATTCACCGCAGCTTGCTTCGGAGATGACGTTACAAGTCCCGTCCGCGAAACAGCATGCGCCGGTCAGCGGCGGGCAGTCATTACAATCCGTGCACGGTCCCAGAAAGTTGCCGCCGGCTTCGTCGCACTGGGCTCTGGTCTGCAATTCCATGCAGGAGCCGTTGGGCAAGCAGCAGGCACCGAAAGTCGGCGTGAACCGACAGAAGTTATCGATACACTCGTCCACGGTGCAGGGATCGTTGTCATCGCACGCGATAATCTCGGTGATTTCCATGACGATGTTCATCAACTCGGATGAATCCGGTGCGTTGAAGAAGTGATCGTCGTCCGTGGCGATGGCCCGAAGAACGGTCTCATCCGATTCTTCGTTGGACTCGAAGAGAATGGCGAAGATCTCCGTGTCCTCCTTGAGGGCGTCGGCTGCGGCGACCGTTGAGTTGAACGGGTCCTGGTCACCACCGTCGGACATGAAGATCAGAATTCGTCGTGAGGCCGTGCCGTTGGCGTCGAGTTCGTCGTTGACCTCATTGAGGGCGGAGACATAGCGCGTTCCGACGCTGCTCTCGCTGCTGGTGATTCTGTCGATGGCGCGATAATGATCGCCATCGGCATTGCCGTCGTCATCGCCGTAGGGCGGCGGGTTTTCGGAGTTGGACAGGCCTTGCACCGTGCACGCCCGGCCGCCGGGGAATCCTGCGTTGTTGCAGCCGAAGGCGCCGACGGCGACCGCCGGCGGATTGATGACGTCATCGAAGAAATTCAACAGGCTCTTCGAGGCGTTTCGCTCGTTGGTTCGGCTGGTTCGGTCAGTGCTGCCGGTTCGGTCGAGCATGATGTAGATGTCGGCATCGATCGAGTCACCGCAGTTGCCCTGTGGCGGGGGCGGGGGCGGAGGAGGCGGATTGCCACCGTCATCGTCATTTTCGCTGCCGTCGTCGTTGTCATCATCATCGTCGTCATCGTCGCTGCCGCCACCGTCGTCGTCACTTTCGCTGCCGTCATCATTGTCGTCGTCGTCGTCGTCATCGTCGTTTGCAAACGCCGGAGCGTACGAACCGGCGACTTTCAGACCGGCAGTCGGCAGAATCGGCAGCATGCCCGAGGCCGTTGCGCCAAAGGCGCAACACATCAGGACGCAACACAGAACCCAAATTCTCAAGCTTGTTAACATGACGGCTTCCTTTCTCCTTTTCGTCTGAGTTCTAGCATTCGTGTCCGAGGTTGACCTGGAAACGAATTTGAACTCGTCGATTTTCGTCTTGCTTGTGCAACCCCCGAAAAAGTGAACGTATCATTTTATCCCTCGGCCTAGCGAATAACAACGCGGCCTCGGACCCCTACCTGACAAAAGACATGCCAATGAAAGATGGAGTCCGGTTTTCGGAAGAACGCACACCGGCCGGAAAAAGAGCCCGTAGTTCAACCTCAAATCCGTATATTCATTTTGGCGGCATTTTTACCGGGCCGCCGTGATCATTGAGTTGGACAACGCGACACTCAACGCCTGTTCCTCGGTGGAAACCAAGTGCTGATTCGCGAGCCGAGCGAGGTGGATATCGGCCATTCGCTTTGTGCGGCCTGTCGGGATCATACTTCAGTGTCGGGGTACGCCAACACAATACAGGACTGTGTTGACGTACATCCAACGGTCTGAATATCCGAAAGGTCCTATTCGATGGACGCCTTCATTCGATCAAGCGCTTACCGTCTTCGCCTCCGCCGGTTCGCATAACCGATCTTGAGCGTCACCAATCCGAGGATCGATACGACAATCAGCGCCGGACAGCCGGTTCCGCAGACGAGGCCGCGGAAGATGTTGCTGAACAATAGACTGACGCCGGGTTCGTTCGGATCACAGTCGTCACAGGTGACCTCGCTGCAGGCCGAGCCGATATTCGGTGTTCCGCCCAAGTCCAGGCATTCCTGGCCCGGATTGGGCCCGTTCGGGTCAACGCTGTTCAAGTCGACACACGTGTTATCGGGCAGACAACAGGAGAGCGGAACCAACTGCGGCGGTGTCACTGGCGTGCAGACGTTCGGCGTACAGGCGACGCCGAGGCCCAGAAAGTCGCCGGCACAGGCCGCCTCGGTGGTTTGGCTACAGACCCCATCAATGCAGCATGCACCGGTTGGCGGTCCGGGGCAATCGTCGCATACCGTGCCGAGGCCCAGGAAGTTTCCGCCCGAATTGTCGCATTCGCTTTGGAAGACCAGCGTACAGGTGCCGGTGGCGAAACAACATGCACCCGGTGGCGGACAATCGATGCAAGCCGTGCCGCCGCCGAGGAAGTTTCCACCGGCGTTGTCCCAGTCCACTCTGGACACCTGCGTGCACATGCCGGTGCTGAAGCAGCACGCGCCCGGCGGCGGGCAGTCGGCACAATCGGTGTTGTTGCCGAGGAAGTTCCCGCCCGCGTTGTCGCAGTCGTCCCGCGAGACCTGGGTGCAGGTGTTGTCGTTGAAACAACAAGCGCCGAGGGGCGGGCAGAAGTCGCATTGAGTGCTTGTGCCGAGGAAGTTTCCACCAGCGCTGTTGCAGTCGTTCTGTGACACCTGAGTGCAGGTGTTGTTATTGAAGCAACACGCACCGATCTGCGGACAGGCGGTGCAGGGCGTGCTGGTGCCGAGGAAGTTACCGCCGGCGTTGTTGCAATCGTCCTGCGAGACCTGGGTGCACGTGTTGTCGTTGAAGCAACACGCACCGATCTGCGGACAGGCGGTGCAGGGTGTGCTTGTACCGAGGAAGTTTCCACCGGCATTGTCGCAGTCATTCTGCGAGACCTGTGTGCAGGTGTTGTCGTTGAAGCAGCATGCACCGATCTGCGGACAGGCGTCGCACGACGTGCTCGTGCCGAGGAAGTTCCCACCGGCGTCGTTGCAATCGGTCTGCGAGACCTGTGTGCAGGTGTTGTCGTTAAAGCAGCATGCGCCGATCTGCGGGCAGGCCGAGCAGGGCGTGCTTGTGCCGAGGAAGTTTCCGCCGGCGTTGTCGCAGTCGCTCTGTGAGACCTGTGTGCAGGTGTTGTTGTTGAAGCAGCATGCACCGATCTGCGGGCAGGCATCGCATGACGTGCTGGTGCCGAGGAAGTTTCCACCGGCATTGTTGCAGTCATTCTGCGAGACCTGGGTACAGG
>JAKSDK010001029.1 GCA_022360095.1 Phycisphaerales bacterium | reverse complement strand
CGAACAGCGGATACTTCAGCCAGATACTCTCTCTATCCATGGCATCGGACGCGAAGGTGCTGGCCATAGAGCCTAACCCGCAGATGGTGGAAAGACTGCGCGGCAACTTGGCTTTGGTCTCAGATGCGACAAGGGCTGAGACCGCAACCGTGATGGTCGTTGAGTCTGCTGTCGGAGATGACAATGGGGAAGCACAGTTGATGCTTCCATCAGGGGCAAACAGTTTTGGGCGCGCCTATATCGGCAAGTCCGAGCAGGGCGTCACAGTGAAAATCTCGACCCTAATGAACATTCTTGAAAGCTGCGACGTGGACCATATCTCGGCATTGAAGATTGACATTGAAGGGCATGAAGACAAAGCCCTGAAGCCGTTCCTGCAAAACGCCCCATCCGCAATGCTGCCCCGCGCAATCGTCATAGAACACACCTCCAACAGCGATTGGGATGACGATGTTCTGGCGCTGCTCGCGGAGAGAGGATACGTCGAAACGGCGCGGACACGCGGAAACGCGCTCCTTTCATTCCAGGGATAGAATCGTCAAGATAATCCCCTTGATTGGGTATGGATATGTGATCATCCTATTTCCAGCATCGGAAATGGGAGGGTCAGATGTCAGACGAAACCGCGAGTGAAAAAACCAAATATGATGGTGTCGCCAAGACACTTCATTGGATTGTCGCCTTGCTCATGATCGTCATGCTGTCCGCTGGATGGACGCTGGGCGATCTGCCTCAAGATGAAAAAGTGCAGACTCTTGTCATCCACTCCAGCCTGGGACTTTCGGTCTTTATCTTGATGTTCATTCGCCTCTACTGGCGCCGGACAAACCCGCCACCCGCGCTGCCCGGCCATATGCCTGGTTGGCAGGTCACCGCCTCGAAGCTGAGCCACGGCGCACTCTATTTCTTCACCATTCTTCAGCCGCTATTTGGCCTGGGCCAGTCCATGTATGCAGACTTCGACGTACGTCCCTACGGCGCCTTTAGCGTCAATGTCGGCGCCGACGAGAGCCTCCATGAAATCTTCCATGAGCTCCATGAAATCAACGCGCAGATGCATAAATCACTT
>JAKSDK010000479.1 GCA_022360095.1 Phycisphaerales bacterium | reverse complement strand
TGGTGATTGGGCTGTCACCGGTCCAAACGCTCGTGGAACAGGTGCGGTCGATTCGGAGTATTTCCTAGAATCCGATCTGGCGTCCATTTACGACGTGTTAACGGATGCCTACGGCGAACCGCTCGTGGCAAAGGATTTGTTTCGCTCGATTTCCATCAGTCCCGATCAAATGTTGGATCCGGAGGGCGGGAAAGCGCCGGATTTCGGCGAGGCGGGACGGCAATTCTCACTTTATCGCCAGACGCGAAAGCAACGAGATCGTTCCAAATCAGTGGATGCCAGTGCACTGCTCTTTGTAGAGGGTGACACACCGTTGCATCTGGCGATGACCGTTTACGACGAGTTCGACGGCGTCCGCTGGCACGAGCCGGAGGAATCCACCGAAATCTGCAGATTCGAAGCTCGCGAGCCGGACGCCTCTTGGCTGTGGCTGCCTAGAGAGCGCGGTCATGCTTTTCTTGGCGGATCGAGACTCCATACGCTTCGATTCGGCCGTCTCTCATCGGAACGGATTCCATTGCCGAATCACATAGAGCGATTACGACTCGGTCGAGCAGGCGGAGCGAATGCACGACAATGGGCGATGGAAACGTTCGCGTGGGTTTACGAAGGGATCCTGAGGGCGCGACATTGCTTGCCCTCCGGAACATACTTGGAAGTTGGGTCGCATCCGGTGGACCCGTCAAATCTGGATGAGTGTCTATTCTGCCCGGCCTCGATTGATGATCCGCATCTGGACATTCCCGAACATTTGCACGGGAGCGCAACGGCGTTGGCCAGCCAATTCACCCATCTGCCGCGAGGTTGGGATCAGATTGAAGGGCTGATTGAGCACCTGCGACTCCACTATGCCCACGATCGCGATGCAGTCCTGCCGCCGACCTGCGACGATCCCATCCACCACCTTCTACACGAATCACGCGACGGACCTGCGTACCAGTTCGCGACAACGGCCACACTTGCGCTACGCAGCCTCGGGTATCGCACGCGCGTCGTATCCGGATTCTACGTCAACCCGAGGAATTACGTTGCCGCGGCCGGGTATACCACTGTAAAGACTGATGACGCGCATTTCTGGATCGAGATTCAAACAACGCCCGGCGTTTGGATCAGTCTGGACCCAACGCCCGGCTATGAAGTGCGTTGGCATCGACCCTCGATGTTGAGTCGAATCTCAAACGCAGTCGTGGATGTTCGAGACTGGATCGTCGCGCATCCTGGAACATCCGCTGCCATCCTGTTGGCTTCCATATTGCTGTGGTGGCGGCGTTGGTCGATCTGCGAGCGTCTGATGACGCTTTGGTGCGTGTATTGGCCTTTTCGCAATGACGATGATCGATTGGTTCATACTTTGCGACTACTCGACCTACGCAGTCGATTGAGTGGCCAACGCCGGCCGTTGTCCGTGACGCCGAAGGCCTGGTACGGCAGAATCGCTGAGCCCGCCTGTCAGTCATTCATCGCACGCTTATACGAGTCGCTCTATGCGAATACTCGAAGAGCCGGCGCAAATGGCGACACTACCGTACAAGCACTCTGCCATGCGGCCATTTGTAGCGTGTCGCTTCGCCGATTGCGGATGCGCCCGTTGGCATCACGTTAGTTTGGTGAACTTGTGGGAGGAAAAGTGACGAGCACGTTTAGTATCGATCAACAAGCATTAAATATCATGCAGGTGACTGCCCTAAGGGACCGGCTGAACAAGGCGTTACAGGGAAAGCATGATGTGATTGAGCACGTGTTGACGTGCCTACTCGCGCGGGGGCACATTCTTCTTGAAGATCTTCCGGGGCTTGGAAAGACGACGCTGGCCCGAGCGCTGTCAGTTGCGGTTGGGGGCCGCTTTGCGCGGCTGCAATGTACGCCGGATTTATTGCCCAACGACATCACGGGCTTCAATTTGTTCAATCAGAAGCTGTGCGAATTCGAGTTTGTTCGCGGCCCTGTGTTTTCCGACGTTCTCTTAGCCGACGAAATCAACCGTGCAACACCTCGAGCGCAGAGCGCGCTGTTGGAGGCGATGGCCGAGCGTCAAGTGACCGTCGATAATGAGCAACATCGGTTGAGTCCCGAGTTCTTCGTTATCGCGACCCAAAATCCGATCGAACATCATGGGACCTATCCGCTTCCGGAGGCTCAGTTGGACCGATTCGCGATGAAGCTGAGCATCGGTTATCCGTCTCCCGATGATGAAGTGCAAATGCTTGAAGAGGCCGTCGCGAACTTGGAAACCGAAGACGAAGATTCGAGCCCCTTATTACGGTCCGGCGATTTGCGGCGGATGCAGTCGGAAGTCGCGAAAATGCAACTTGCCCCGCCACTTCAGCGTTATCTCGTTCAACTGGCGAGCGTCACACGTACCGAATCCGATTTCCAGCACGGCCTGAGCCCGCGTGCCCTCTTGATGTGGCAACGATTGGCGCAGGCGCGGGCGTTTCTGGACGGGCGTACTTTCGTCACCCCGGATGACATTCAGGGGGTTGCGATTCCGCTGTTTGGCGTGCATCTCGCCTCATCGCAACACGACGCCGGCGATCGTTTCGATCAGGTTTTGTCGAGGGTCAAAGTGCCTACGGAATTGGCACGGAGCATGGGTAAGTCGTTCCGAGGTGTGGTCCGATGAATCACCTGCTTGCTCACGGCGACGGCGACATCTTCGGTCCCTTTTCTGTTTGGACCTTCGTTCTCCGATTCGGCGAAATGGCGTCGCAGTCGGCTCCGACGTTATTAACTGGGCTGCTTCTGGCAGGGGCGCTGCGAACCCGGTTGGGGCAGGCATGGTTGAGTTCCGTAGTTTCCGGGACCCCTGGCCGCAGCCTATTGCGCGCGTCGATATTTGGCGTGATCGCTCCCGTCGGTGCGTTAGGCGCCTTGCCGGTTGCCACCGAAATGGTTCGCGCGAATGTTCGTCCGGGCCATGTTCTTTGCTTCCTGGTGGTCGCCCCCCTTTTTATGCCCTGGTCCGTCGGATATGCCGGCGACGGCCTTGGATTGACGAATGCGATTTTCATACTGATCGGCAGCATTGCGTTGGCCTATGCACTGGGGTTGATCGTCCAGGTGTTCGCCAAGCGCCCCTCGCCGATCCCCCACAATCCGCAGAGCGGGCACCAGTCGCAACTGACCGTTGCGGTCCGCGCCGCAGCCGGTCATTGTGCGAGCGCTTTGTGGATCTATGTATTCTTGTCTATCTCAGCGTCGGCAGCGTTTGCCGCCGTGCTCGAGCCCGCATCGATCGAAAGTCACCTGGGTGAATCGGCAATCACGACGATGTTCGAGTTGGCAGTTCCGCTCTCATTTGCAAACTTGGATAGCGATACGGCGATCGCGCTCGCTTCGGAGTTTTGGAGAATCGGCTTGCTGCCGGGCGGAATGGTCGTCGCGGTCATTCTCGGAGCGGGATGGAGCATCGGCACACTCGCATGGTGCGTCCATCGACTCGGCCGGCTTGGCATCATTGCGAACGTCGCTTGGTTGGCTCTTGCGATGTGCATCGCGGTGATTGGAAACAACCTTCTGCTGCCGACTCGCGCCGGTGAGGTGGACTCACATGGCTTCGACGTTCTTACGAAACCGCACAACGTGGATACGGAGTTTACCAACTATAGTTGGGGTCTGGTTGGGGATAAGATTTCTGAATCGCTCACTCACAATGGAGTCGCGGTCGCCACTCTAATGGCGCTAGCAATCTTTGGCGTGACGGATCGGTTCATCACGCGTCGAAACACGCCCGGCCGTCGCAATCATTCGACGAACGGGACTGATGAATCGATCACGACGGAGCATTCGCTGCCAGGGCGAGTGGGTTTGATATCCCTTCTCTTGCTGCTCTTGATCGCGAATACTTACAGCTATTACCCGCCGACGGAGGAACTCTACGAACGGCTCCGACTCCAAAATGGAAATCTGGGAGACGCTATCGCAATTCTTGATAATGCTCAATTCGAGCATCCGGATCATGAAGCTGCAATGGACCGAGCCCTGAATGCGTTGGATCAGATCGACAGGAACATTGCTCGCATTCAAGTTTCCCGAGTGATTCGCGGCAGTAGGAAAATGGACGGGATTGACACTTTGTCCGAAATCGCCATACGAATGCGTATGAAACTCAAGGCAACGGACTCAAAGGATAAGGGCGAAGATGTTCTTGAGTTCGCCAGGCAATTAAGATGAATGTCCGGACAACTCGACTTCGCATCGTCCTGAACCTAAAGTGGACGCCCCAGAATCGGGGCATGTTGCACACGCTATGATGATCAATCATAGCAGCGGTGAACGAATGGCCCCCCCGCGGGCGTGATCTTGAAGGCGTTGTCACTGTCGAAACCCATCAGGTAGGCGTTGCCCACCGCGTCCAAGGCAAAGGAGCGAGAAAAAAGCAAACTACAAAACTGTAATTCATTCGCCGGTGCGACGAAATTGTGACGGCAAGCACCCCGTTTCTCGTAGTATGATTCTCCGTAACCCGGCGGTATTCTTGTAACCCACTTTCTCCGCGATGCTTTCAAACGATTCGTCAGTGGAGCGCAACAAACGAATGGCTTCTTGCACCCTTAAGTGCTGAATGAACTGAATCGGCGAACGGCCAATCGATTGCTGAAAATGTCGCGTGAGCGTCCGTGGACTGGTCGCGGCAGCACGAGCAACGTCCTCAACGGTCATTGGCTCGGGCAAGTGTTTTCGAACCCAGGCATCGGCTTTGCGAATCGGTTTTGGCAGATTCACCACACAGCTGTAGTCAATGAATGGTGACTGTCTTTTGGCCTCGTTGATAATCAGGCGACGAGAAACCTGGTCCTGCATGTTTGGCCCGAACTGTTTGCCGACGATGGCCAAGGCAAGATTTATGTGGGCCATCGCAGCCCCGGCACACAAAAGTCGCCCTTGACGGATGAGCGTCAAATCGTCTCGCAGTTTCACATGGGGGTAGCGTTCCCGAAATGTGGAGCTCAACCACCATGTCGTCGTCGCCTCTTTTCCATCCAACAATCCTGATTCGGCGAGCAAAAGCGTCGCAGTACATCCGGCGGCGATTGTTGTACCGACAGCATGGGCTTTCTTGAGATACGCGCTCACTGGGCGAACATCCGCTCGCTTCAGTAAAGATTCAACTTGCTCGGAATCACAGCGATCCACATCGCTGATAAAATCAATGCCTGGAACGATGACGACCGATGGAAACGGTGCGACAAGACCGTGGTCGACTGGAATGCGAATACCGCGAGCCGATTGTACCGAACCTCTTCTCGAGGAAATCACGGAAACACGTTGCCGATTCGTGGGTCGGGTCAATTGGTTCGCCGCATGGAGTACGTCTAAAACAATGGCGAACCCTGAATCAAGCACTTGATTGACGGCCAGAATCGCGATTCCCATCATGTCCGAATTGTATCGAAAGATGTCAGATTTGCCACTGGTTTTTCGAGATCGTCATCGGATAGGGTTCCTAAACGAACGGTTACGGTACCAAGGTCCAGGATTGAGGAATTACAGGCGTATGATTGAAACAAGACTGACCATTGATTCAAACGAGGCGATTTCAACTCGGCGCGAAGTGCGGGCCGCAAGTCAGCGATGGATTGAGAATTTCAATTCGGGAAATCTCGAGCAAATCGTGCAGGCCTACGGCGAAAAGGCCGTAATGAGGGCGAAGCCCCATGGAAGGTTCACAGGTCGAAAGGAGATTCAGGGCTTCTGGGAATCACTCCTGGAAGAGGGCTTTGCCGAATTGGAATATCGCGATGTCAAGATCGACGTCCAGAGCAACGATGAAGCCGTGCTTTCTGCTAACTGGAATATGAACTTGGCCTCGGGAGTCATTACGAAGGAGCTTTGGCGACACCAGGAGGATGGAATCTGGCGATTGGAAGAGGACGACTTTGCAGTCAATGAACAGACTGAATCCACGACAGGACCCTCACATTCCGTTGGTTCTACTGCACTACTCATTATTGACATGCAGAACGACTACTTTCCTGGCGGGGCGATGGGATTATGTGAAACTCATACCGCCGCCGGTCATGCAAATCGGTTGCTCAGCACATTTCGCAAACTTAAGTTGCCGCGGTTTCACGTTCGTCACATTTTTACTTCAAAGGATGCTCCATTCTTTCGACCGGGAAGCGTTGGTGCGAGCATTCATTCGTCGGTTGAACCTGCCGACGGGGAGCCCATCATCGTTAAGAACCATATCAATAGTTTTCGAAACACGGAACTTCATGAAGAGCTTCAAGCCGCAGGTGTTGAGCAGCTTGTAATTTGCGGCGCGATGAGTCATATGTGCATCGACGGTACCGTCCGTGCGGCAGCCGACTCGGGATACCGCTGTTTGGTCGCCCAAGATGCGTGTGCGACACGCGACGCGAGCTTTGAGGGTAGGACGATCCGTGCGGCGGATGTTCACGCTGCGGTGATGTCAGCACTGGCTTTTGCGTATGCAGATGTGATATCGACCGACGAAGCTGTCGCGAGAATGGTTCACGAAACTCCGCTATCCAATTCAGACTCATAAAGGTTTACAGACTAAACATAACATCGCGCATAAACTTGTCCGCGATGCATGATGACCAACAAAAAACTACAGCGCCTTCTTAACATAAACAAATTCTGCTTGAACATGTTGTGATGTATGTCATGAAGGTTCACATCGTCCTCGAACACTCGCTTATGTTGCATCGGTTTTTCTTAGGGGGGGGGTAGGCTGCCTGTGACCTTTCCCCCTGAAATCGATCCGGGTTTTGAATTAGGATTCGAGTCTGGATCAAGGAGGCAAGCCGATGAGCAGAAAGCGATTCAAGACGGAGGAGATTGTCAACAAACTGCGTGAAGCCGACGTGCTGACCGCCGAGACCCTGGAAACTCAGAACCGGTCCCGCCAGGAACAGTGAACCGCGCAGTACATGTCCAAGTAACCTGCGTGATCTTACTGAGATCACTGACACGGATTCGGAGTACAACTCGTGCCGGGCCCTTGAAAGATTCCATTTTCGGCCGTGCAGGTTGACTCGTTCTGTTCGATGCTGCACCCACCTCCTGGAAAACAGCAGGCCCCGGGACAAGGACTTGGCGTACACGTGGTACCATCTCCCAGATAGCTTCCGCCTGCACCTCGGCAGTTGAACTGCGTGTCCTCGCTGCAAGGCATATCAACGGAGCAGCATGCACCTGTAGGTGCACCTGGACACGCGGTACCAGCAAGAGCAACGAACGGCTGGATGTCGCGAGAATCAATTGATCCATCTCCATTCGCGTCCGCGCATGGATTGAGAGAATCATTAATCAGAGTTGCCACGAATTCATCAACATCAGCGAAGTCAACAGCCCAGGACCCATTCAAATCACCCGAGCAAGTGGAACATTGACACTCATCAGGAACGCCATTCATATCCCCATCCTGACTGTTACCACTGCTGATGTCACAATCGTCCGGGATGTTGTTCCTGTTACAGTCAGTCTCACAGACATCAAGGATGCCATTGTTGTTGCAGTCCGTGGATGCCTCACATTCATCTGGTACACCGTTGCTGTTGCAGTCTAACTCTGTGCCGATTGGAGGAACCTCACACACATCAGGAATGCTATTATTGTTGCAGTCCGGATCGGATCCGATTGGAGGGATCTCGCATTCGTCTGGAACCTGGTTGCTGTTGCAATCTTGACTTGTACCACCCGTGATATCCACGGAATCAGGAATTAGATTGCCGTTGCAGTCAGCTTGACATTCGTCTGGAAAACCGTCTCCGCTCGGTGGTATTACATCCATCGAGTATCCGAATAGTACGTCGATAACATCATCCACACCATTTTCGTTGCAATCTTGACCAGGGAGAGCAAGTAGTTCGATAGTAGGATTGAGTTCGCAAATAGTTTGCCCCGTAACGAGACAGTCGGGAACGGGGCCGCCGCCCACCCAAAGTTGGAAATCCGGGGCGCTGTCTATTGCGATAGAAAGGATGCCCGGCGCAAGCGGAAATTCATTAGCCATGGCAGAGAAAGTTGCTGTGTCGCACATCTGCGCATTGAAATAATTGTTGATCTCCATCGCAAATTCAGCGGCGATATCCGCGTTCGTTCCGTTGCCCCCCAAGACAGTACCGCACGCATCCAGAAACTCCATCGACTTGATGCACCATGACCAGGGAACGCCAGTTCCATCGCCCGTTATGCTGTAGGTTCTGACTTTGTCCACACCGCTAGGCGGACATGCGGGCAAAGATCCAAACGTAAGATTCAACGTACCGGCGCCGTTGGCGCCAGGTTCTCCACCAAGGCGAATCAGGTAGTCTTTGCCCTCAAGAACAGGAATGGTTAAGTATGCATTATCACCACACACGGGCGGATCCGGATCATCTGCGCAATCTATAAGGCGTGGGTCGTCGTTGATAGGACACGTGTTGCCTTCATAAACAGCGATTCTTGTGTCGAAATCCGCTGGGGGATTGCATGTGGAAATGGTTAGAAGGCCGCTATCACTTGCGGTGTATAAATACCAAATGTCTTGCCCGATTTCGTTGTTCGCACCAAAACCGCAAGCGTCGTCGATAATTTCATCATCTGATGCGAAAAGAGTGCTGAATTGTGTCATTCCCTCGAAGATTACAGTCGCGTTATTGCAATCATCGTTAGGCGGCACTTCGCACTCATCTGGAATGTCGTTCCCATTTATATCAGAGCTGATTTCACCGTTGCCATCAGGATCATCCGAATCCAGATCGCAGTCATCTGGAATTCCATTACCGTTACAATCGAGACTGACTGCTCCGTTTCCATCCGGATCGGTTGGATCGACGTCACATTCGTCCGGAATGCCGTTGTCATCGCAGTCTTCACTGGTCATGTCGGTAATATCACATTCGTCTGGTATCCCGTTACTGTTACAATCTGCACTGATGGCATGCCAAAGACCGGTTGTTGACCAATTGTTCGGTGGAAAAGCGCCGTTGAAATCTTCTATAAGCAGAACCCAAGTTGAATTGAGATCACATTCATCTGGGATGCTGTTGCCATTACAATCCTCACTGGTTAACCCATTTCCATCGGGATCAGTAGAGTCAATATCGCAGGCGTCCAAGACATTATTTCCATTGCAGTCCCTCGCAATTGTGGGAACATTTGCTTCTACATATTGGGTCTCGTTGGTTAGACTCAGGTTAATCCAGCCTATGTTTTCACCCCAGGCGTAGCCAGTGATGCGGCTATGGACCGGTCCCTGCGGCCCGACAAGATCAATTCGGGGCCGTTGAACATTCGTAGAGGCGGACCAGCCGAAATTGATCCATCCAATATTTTCGCCCCACGCGTAACCATCCAAGTCGCCGTTGCAGAGAATATTGACTCCGAAGTCTGCACCGTCGGTATTTGCATAGGCTTGCTCGCTGTCGCCCTGAGCTCCAGGGTCGCCGTCACCAAGGTTTATCCAGCCAACATTTTCCGCCCACACAAAACCCGAAAGAAAAGTGTCATGAATAATGACACCCCCTCCAGGATTGGGTGCGTCGTGTTGCCAATTTGTCCAACCGATGTTCTCGCCCCAGGCGTGCCTGTTGTTGACATCGATGTTCGAATTAGATTGGGCGCCGGCCGAACTCATGGAGAGCGCAAGCGCTATCACACCCATGTAGCGTACTGGTTGCATGGTATTCACCTATTAGTATCTGAGGTTGGAGAGGGTACTAGACGTTGAGAAATTACCATTACCCGCAACATTAATTATCGAGGCAACAGCATTACCGGAAACAATGTCGTAGTCTGTCGAATTGCTGCTTGCTCGGTTCTTGGCGACAAAGTTTCCGGTGCCGTCAACATCGATGCCTCGATCGTTATCCGTGACGGTGTTGCCCTCAATTCGGGTAGCAACTGAAGTAGCATGAATACCTGCGCCATTTCCGCTGCTGAACCCGTTTTCATGACAAGTATTTCCGGCGACAGTACAGGCCGCCGCAACCTGAATCCCGTCTCCAGTGTTTCGATACGTGGTACAGCCTCGGATAGTGCAGCCGTTTAAGGCAATGATGCCGTCAATTTGATTCTGGTTTGCCGTGCAATTCATTACTGTCGTTCCACTGCCAACGTTGATCCCGGAAAGACCATTGGTTAGAGCGCTACAGGTCGCTATTACACCTTCCCCTAAACTCATGTTGATTCCGTGCGCTCCATTGTTGGATGAAGTGCAGTCGTGAATCTCGCTCTTTGCTCCTACCGTGATGCCCTGCCCATTATTGGAACTGGCAGCGCAATCACGGATGATTCCGCTAGTCCATATGCCATCAGAACCATTGTCCGTGGCTGCACAGTCGAGGACCAAGCTAGGTCCCCCAATTACCAAGCCGTTAGAGCCGTTTCCCGTCGCACGCAAATTGCGTAATTCACCGCTTGCAAACTGGACAGAGACTCCATTCACACCCCAATCGCGAATAGTGCCGTTGATTATTCTCACCCTCTTGAGTGAACCTGGGCCATTATCGCTAATGCCATGCTCGGAACCGGCAACCCCGATCAGCGCAAAGCCCCCCAAGTCAATAGTAACGTCGCTAGCTTCGACCCGGATCCCATCCTTGTTGGCTTGGCCCGTAATGTTTTTGGTTAGGTAATATGAGCCTGACGTCGTGATGACATACAATGCGTTGGCGTCACCCGACAATGATGTAACAGAAATACGTGGCTCTACATCGTCCAGCGGCTTCATAGTCGAGCCAACTGAACCAGTCGGAGGATTTAGATCACCAGCGTTGGTCAACTGCGTGTTTGTGAACAAAGTCACGATGCAAGCCAGCAGGGTAATTGGAATGTTCTGTTTGCGCATGGTTCGATCTCCTATTAGTTAGCGTCTTTTATTGAATTTCCTAGTACTCAAAGTTGGCCCAGGAATTGGAATTGGTAAATCCCGAACCAGGATTTGAAACGATCTGACCGTAATGATTGCCAGAGGCGAGGCTGAAGTTGCCAGATGTATTGCCGCTGGCGCTATTACGGATTATCAGATTTCCGGCGCCGTCAACATCGATGCCAATGTCGTTTCGGGTGACGTTGTTTCCCTCAATACGGTTATCGCCGAATGATGCTGCGCTTGCGTGAATTCCAGCACCGATACCTGCTGTGCCATTCTGACCACATGTGTTACCCACCACGGTGCAATCACCTGCGATATCGATACCGTCACCACCATTCGCAGCGGCTGTGCAACCGACGACTGTGACGTGGAACGAGCCCGCGATACCGTCACCCCCGTCAAAACTGGCCCCGCAATTGTGAACGACGCTGTTACTCCCCACGCTGAAACCACTCCCACCGTTGTTGCGAGCAAAGCACCCAAATACATTGGATTCGTGTCCCGAGAAGCCCTCAGCACCATTGCTGCTGGCACTGCAACCGCTGACAGTAGCGGAGAAGCCGAAGCGCATTCCCGCGCCCGTGTTACTGCTAGCCGCGCACTGCCTGAAGCTGTTGTGGCTGCTTCCGACGAATCCATCACCACTGTTCAACCGCGCCGTACATTTCGTGAAGGTGGAAGTAGTTTTGCCTTCGATACCATGAGACTCGTTGGATTCGGCTGTACAGGCGCTTACGACTGCCCCGTCGCCCGTCCGCAAGCCCACACCGCTATTGCCGAAGACCCGCAGACCTTCGAACTGACTGTTGGAAGCGTTGAACGCATCCACACCGTCCCCGCTCCAGTCGCTCAACGTGCCGTTTTTGATCACTATATTCTTCCGCGTGCCGCTGGCAAAGATGCCATCGCTCGTTCCCCCGCACAACGTATGGCCCATCAGGTCCAGTTCCACGTCGTCTGCAGCGATCGTGATACCACCACCGGTGGTAGTGACGTTCTCAGCCAGGTAATACGATCCTGCTTGATTGATGGTCAGCGGCAAGTCAGCGGCCCGAATACCAATCCGCGGGCCGAATCGGCCGGAGAGCGCAACTGATCCGGCTGGAGGGTTCAAGGTCGGAGGGCTGGCGTCGGCCAACCATACGCATGTGATAAAGATCGCAGCACAGACTGGTAACGTAACTTGCAGTACTCGATTCCGCATCGTTCGTTCTCCCTAAGAATCCTGCCGTTGTGAAACTCTTTCGACCACACCTCATAGTCGCTGGACCGATGACCGGTTGGCATCCCAAGCATCGCGTTTCGCTGGCAAGGCACCTCCTTATCCTGGCTTGCGGGCATTTCTTTCCAGCCTTTTTTGGAAAATCGCGAGAATTCTTTCAGACGAACGGCAAGCGTGAAACCGGTCTTCCAAGACGTCGGGCATGCGCCGTCACTCCACGTTAAGGGATGGGCACCACTGGTTTCCCTCAGCGATCCGGAGGTCGTATAATGGCATTAAGTGCGCCGAGGAGTCGAAACAGCACTGATGCAAGACGAGAATCGGGTCGGTCAAGGAGATGAGCGTGGCAGAAGCCTGCAGGAACTCGCGCTTCAGGCCCTAGCGGCGCCCAAGGATGAACGAGTGTTTGACGAAATCCATCGAAGGCTGATCGGCCCCCTGATGGGTTGGTTTCGAAAATACGTCCGTGCGAGCGAGGAAACAGTAGAAGAGTTAACTGGACAGACCGTCGAGGATGCGCTTCTCCGCTTACGCGATGGAGGCTACGACCCAAGCAGGGGGGCGAAGTTTATTACATTTGTGTTTAGCATCGCAAAGTACAAACGGCGCGACTGGTTAAAGGAATACAATAGCCGGCGCGAAATGTCGATCTCTAATCCTGATGCCTCGGCCGCGTTCAATGACGAGGATGAGCCGCCGTTCGAGGCTGGCCAGGTCGAGGACCTGCGTGAATGCCTGAAGGCTCAGGGTGCACCTCATAGCCTCACAAACGAGGAGCGGTTTGTCTTGGATGCGCGTTCCCGGGGAAAGAATCTTGCATCGTTATCGGAGATGCTTAATCTGCCGGTTTCCACCATTCACCGTCGATATAAGAATGGACTGCGAAAGTTATGCCGGTGCATGGCGGCCAAAGGCCATAAGATAGCCTGGGATGAAATTGATCCAGACGCGGATAATAATAAAAGTGGGTAAATCCGAGTTAGCCGCATGCGTGCATTGCGAGAAAAAGACATCCTCAAGATGGTAAAGGCAACCGCCGAAATCGACGAACTCGAAGCGGCTGTCGAGGAGGATGAGCGCTCGCGAGAAACTACACCCACCAGTAAAAAAAAGATTCGACGATCGTTGCTTGTTGGCGTGCCAATAGCAGCTGCCGCCTGCCTGATTTACGCTCTTGGTTTTTTTGAGGATGACTACAGCTCGATCGGCGTTGCATTTCAGTCAAGGCTCGTGATCTCGGGTGATCCCGACGGCCTGTTCATCAGGAAGAGCGGGCCACTCCCTGTTCATGATGAATTTTGGATTGGCGTTGAAGTAGACACACCTCGTTGGTTCCACTTCATAGAAAGGATTAGCGAAACTGGAGAATTGCGTATATTGACTCCTGCGCGATCGTCGATTGATTATGCTGCGAAAGTAGAAGCGCAACGCTCCTTCGGGCCTTTCGATGTGCGTGACAATGCACATAGTGAGCCCCGGACTGTATCACATGTTTGGGTCATCGAATCCCGTGACCGTATCCCAAACAACACCTTGAGATCGAGTATCCCGGATAAGTTAGACGAAGTCGGTATCGAAACAGCGTTTCGTGCGCTTGCCCAACAGCTAAAAGTTCAATACGGATGTGGATCGAAGCTCTATCCCATCCGAGTAAATTGAAAAAGGAGCTGCCTGAGGAATGCCTCACCGTCGAGCTATTCAGGATCCCCGATCTGAATGAAGGCTGCCCAATAGTATGGGTGAGAAAAATCGAATTCCGTTGGCGGGTCGCTGCCGGCTCTTTGGCCTGGCTTTGCCCGGACGCCGCTCTCTTTTGAAGGTAGAAGCCCCAGTTTGCTGAGCGCTTTGCGGTTCTGTTCAGGCGTATTCCTCTTAACCCATTGCTTGGCCTCAAACAGTGCGTCCGCCTTGGTCATCGCCTCGCCAGGTCCATATGAACGGTGAGGCAGGCGACGGGAGTCCTCGAACGCACCAAGTAGGTTTTCGTAAAATCGCACCATCAAGAGAGCCGTAGCAAGGTCATGGACTTTCCAAAGACTGAGAATCACGCTCCGGGCACCGGCTAGCAGAAAGGCTTGTGAGAAGCCCAGGTATCCTTCACCTTCCATAGGCTTTCCAGCGGTCTCGCACGCGCTGAGGACCACCAAGTCAGCGTTAAGCTTCCAAGTGCGTACGATCTGGTCCGGCGTCAAACGCCCATCAAAAACCTCCTGACCGGAACGCAAACGGTCAATTGCGTCCTCTGTTTCATCGCGGGCGAGAATTAGAGCCGATCGCATGGCCTGTTGGTCGTTCATTTCACCATGAGTGGCAAAATGGAAGCATCCAAACTCCTGTAGCTTCTCTGTTGAAACCAACTTATCCAACTCCCTTTCGCTGGCTTCGTAACCAATTAATATCTGTTGGTTTTCCTCTCGCGACGGCGCCAAAGTCTTGAATAAATGAGCAATTTGCTCGACCTCTTTTTCTGAGTAGGGAAGTTCGGCATACGACTTGCCACGACTGGCACGAAGCGCCTCGTCAAATCTGCGCCGGCTCTCAACAGCCTCCCGGACCGGCAACTTACTAAACTCCACACCCAGGGGCCCGGGCTCAATGGTCAGCTTGACTGGCTTGCCGTTGCGCCAAACCCTGACCGGGATGCTTTTGGATGCCGAACCGTGCGAGTCGGCGGTTTCTATTCGGCTTGCTGAATCGACATGCTGTTGTATTGCAGAGTCAAGTTCGGCATCGCTGTTTATTTGTTTCCCAGCATAGAACTGAAGTACGTCATGCACCTTTATTCCGCCTCGTGCCGCATTGGAATTCTTGGTCACTGTTGCAAGAAACACGCCGCGTTCCGCCGGCGGAGGCAGCGGTTCGGTTGTTTCTTCCGCTCGTCCAAAAATGGGATTGCCTAGTGCAAACAGCCCCCTACCCCTTGCTTTTTTTCCGGTGGTTTCCTTTAACCATGCATACGTTGTTCCAGAGAGTGCATAACTGACTGTGTACTTATCGGTGAGGGCTTCAATGGGTACGCCGGCCATCCGCCCTGCCGGCAACACAATCAAATGACGAACGCCGTCGAGATACGGCTCGATAGGAGCCAAGCGCTGCTCATAGAGTTGCTTCAAGTCATCCGCGAACTTACGATCATAAACGTGCTGCTGCCGGGCACGAGACGCCAGAATGTCCCTCACACGTAACGCTCGGCCACTATCTTCTTTGGACCATCTTCTATATTTGCCGCTTCCGGGTAATTTTTTCCAGAGGGGTTCACCCCGATTCCTAACCAGGCAAGCCCAGTGTTCTTCACGCCCCCAGTCGTCGATGTCGAGCCACGCTATGAGTGCAGTGTCAGCGGGTATGTGTTTCTGAATCTGATCGAGCGAATAAGTCCGGCCGACCGCGGGTCCATATTTGTCCTCGAGTGACTGTTGAAATTTTAAGTACTTTAGACGAACTCTATGTCTTTGCCTGCGATAACTGTCCAATTCGTCTTTGACTTGGTTTTCATCATCCGAAGATGACAATATCGCGATTTGTTCATCGAGCCGAGCCCATTGCACAAGGAGCTGGTCTTCTTGTTTGCGCTCTAAGCGATCGAGCGGTCGGGCATATCTTGCAGAAAGCGCATCCAACAGGCCACGAGCTAGATGAGCCTCTAACCTCTGCCACGCTTGCCTTGGTTCGCCATTTTGCACAAGGCATGCTGCCAGCGAAAGCAGCGGCGATTGTCTAGCCGTGAACTCGACCCGCTCTATTCCGATAGAGCTGACACGTAACCTCGAAACCTCGAAACAATCGGCTGCCATCGTTAGCATCTGCATGGCTTCTTTGGATCTGCCGCGCCATTGCAGAAAGCGACCAAGAAAAGTCATCGAACTTAACGTGTCGGGGTGCTGGTCACCCAAGATTTCACGCTTAGTCTTCAGTGCTTGCCTGTGTAGGGACTCTGATTCGGAATACCTGCCTTGCTGGCTAACTGAATCGGCCAACCCCGACATCGAATACAATGTCGCCGTGTCGTGCTTGCCTAATACTTGCGTGCTGGTTTTCACAGTCTCACGATAAAGCGGTTCGGCCAAGTCAAAGCGGCCTTGGCGCTGAAAAAAATGGGCTAGATTGCCCATTGCGGTCAGAGTTTGCGGATTCTTCTCGCCAAGGATTCGGCGCGTAGATTCTAGTGATTCTTTATAGAGTCTTTCCGCTTCGGAAAGCTCACCTTGGTTCTCAAGCAATGCGGCTAAGCTGTACATCGAACTCAGTGTATGTGGGTGCGCATCACTTAATATTTGGCGCTGAATATTTAGCGTTTGCCGAATAAGCGATTCAGCCTCGTATAACTTGCCTTGGAGCTGAAGAAACCAGCCGAGGTCGGCCAAGGCGAGCAACGTATCGTGGTGCTCATCCCCCCAGTTATTTCGGAAGATTTCCACTGCTTTGCGGCGCAATTCCCCAGCATCGGAAAGTTTACCTTGTTTGTGAAGAACGCTTGATAGATTCCGCATTGTATTTAGCGTATACCAATCCGCTTCACCAAAAGTGTCACGTCTACGTTGCCATAGCTCTCGATAAAGCAGTTCCGCGTCTGAATATTTGCCTTGGTTGCTATACAAGACCGCTAAGTTGGCTATGGACACGAGCGTGTCAAAGTGGTCGTTGCCCAGGACGCGGCGTCGGGATGCTAATGCTTCACGGTGTAATAACTCAGCTTCAGAAAACTCGCCTTCGGCATGAAGCAACATTGCAAGACTGTGCATCGCTGTCAGTGTATCGGGGTCGTGATTGCCCTTTGTCCGCCGATATGACTCCAGTGCCTCGCGATATAACGATTCGGCTTCGTCTTCAGTATTTTTTCTTTGATTAGCGAGGCATAACGCCAGAATGTGCATTGAGCTCAAAGTATCTGGATGCAGCAGGCCGAAATGTTGGTACCTGAATTCCATCAACTCGCGATATAGCGGTTCGGCTTCGAAGAGTTTTCCTTGATCATAAAGTTGGCCGGCTAAATTGCTAACAGAGAGTAGCGTATTACGGTGCTGATCCCCCAATTCTTGGCGGCAGGAATCCAGCGACTGGCGGAGTAGAATTTCGGCCCCAGCAGGTCTGCCCTGTAGCTGTATCAGGTCGGCGAGCAAGCTGGTCTGGGCCAATGTTCCAGTGTGTACGCTACCGAGGACGCGACGTGAGACATCCATCGCCTTGCATGCCAGCAGCTCGGCCTGGGAAACCTTCTTTTGATTCGCAAGATTTGTGGCCAGATAGGCTAGTGAAGTCAAAGTGCTCGGGTGATCAAGCCCGAGCTGTAGACAATGAGCCTCAAACGTTACACGGTACAGCAGTTCGGCCCTGGAAGGCCAGACTTGCTCGAGAATGAGGGCCATGAAAAGGATAGAATCCAACGTGCGCTGATGGCCAGGACCAAGGCAGCGGCGGCGTATGTTTGCCGCCTGCATTTGCTCTCTTAATGCATCATGGTAGTGGCGTTTCTTGCCTGATTTGAAAACCTTCGCTTCGACGCTCTCCAACTTGGCCAATTCTCGCCGCCGGGTGTTGGGCAATGCGACAAAATGTTTAAGCGAATCGACCATCCGTCGCGCATCCACAAACTGCCAATGATCCTCACCCTGAACTAGCGCGCGAGTCTGAGCGATTTGTTCTGCCAATCGAATTGCCTCGTCAAGCTCGTCATACGCAAGCGATTCTTGGATCCGTTTATCTAGTGCCTTAACCTGTTTTGCTTCCTTGCCGTCTAAGACTCGTTTGTAAGGAGCATTGGGCTCATCGGGCAATGACGCCATCGCTTCCTCCCACGACGGAATCGGTCTGAGCGATTCAATGATTTGCTCGATCGATCGTGGATTGAATTCTGCGATTATGCCGGCTAGGAAGACATCGATTTCGCCTTTGAGTCGATCGGCGTTGGTTTTTGAAGGTGCCTCGCGGACAGCAGAGATTTTTGGCAGCCCAGCAGGTTGCCAGGCAGCCCACGCGATTGTAGTAGGAAAGATAAGCCCCAGGAGTACGCTAAGCCCCTTACGAACCATGAGTGACATCATGAGCCCTTCCCAATTTTTGCTCGCCCGGTCCAAGCCCAATCTATTATCCGGTTCGATCTACCGATTTTTCCAGTGGATTTTGGAATTCGCGAGCAAGCTTGGATTGCAACGATTTTCGAAATCGCATCTCTCAACATAATTTGTTGTCAAATAGGACATTCCGAGCATTTTCGCTGGCACTTCTTATGGACGCTTTCGAAGCTCGTGTCTTTGTTCTCACGCGGCGGTTTGAGACCTTGCACCAGTATTCTGTAATCCAAGACACGATCAGGAATTGCGAGGGACGCTAAACTGACTCTCCGCTTTATTTGCCAGCCATCGCCAATCGGTCTCCCGTTTATCCCACGATTCAGTGGCCGCGTCGGCCGCGCACTACTCTGCTGTACTGCAGGGGGGACTCAACGCGTAGTATCGATTTATCGTGGTTTTTTTTGAGCAGTACCCTCGTTGGCGGCCTCGTCTGCATTCTGCTTTGTCGGTAGCCTTGCTTTCCACTCCGAGGCTTTTTCCGGCTTACCCCAGGCGTCATACAACTCCTTCAAATACTTTCTTGTTTCCTGAGTAAGCGGGTTATTAGGACCGACGATTAGAGCTAACCCATCATATCCTGACAACAATTGCCGTTCGGCCTCGGCAAATCGGTTTAGTCGGACCAAGCATCGGCCCAAGTCTCGCTGGTAAGTTGCGATCCACCAGGAATTCTCATTCGGGACTACTTTCATGCCTATTTTGATTGCTTGTCTCCACTTCTTCTCTGCTTCATCAAATTTCTGTTGATGACAAAGTGTCCAAGCGAGGTGATGCAAGATTCTAGGAACCTGGAAATATTCAGTGCCAAATTCCTGAATCGCGAAGTTCAGAACTTCACGAAACGCCGCTTCCGCGGCAGAATGGTTCTTTTCCAATCTTTGCGCTATTTGAATTCGCATTTCGAGAAGATAGCTCTTGGATATTTGGGTGTCCGGGTGTTGCTCGCCCAGTACACGCCGTCGGGCCTCAAATACCTTGAGAAACCATGACTCAGCCTGTTCGAGTTTTCCCTGTCGGTGATACAAAGTAGCTAGGCTATGGACAGTACTCAGTGTAGCCGCGTGCTCCTCATTCAGCACTCGGCGACGCAATTCTAAAGTTTCCTTGAGCAATGGTTCTGCTTCGTCATATCGCTCCTGATCCATGTAAAGAAGTGCTTGATTGTTCATCGAAGAGAGCGTGTCCGGATGCTCCTTGCCGAGCTTACGGAGACGGATCTTCAGTGTCTCCTTGTGCAGTTCGTTCGCTTCGTCAAGGCGGTCTTGTTTTCTATAGAACTCAGCTAGATTGTTCCGGGAGTTCAGTGTATGAGGGTGCTCCTCTCCCAATTTGCTGCGGCGTTTCTCGAGTGTATCGAGATGCAGTTTCTCCGCCTCGTCAAATCGGCCTTGACTTTGAAATAGCGTGGCCAAGTTGTTCATGGCTGTAAAAGTGTCGGGGTGACTCTTATTAACACGCTTGTGAATCTCCAAGGCGCGGGAATAAAATTCCGCCGCCTCGTCAAATCGCCCCCTAAGTTGGTATAGCAAGGCAAGATTGTCAAAGGAGTTTGCTGTCTGTGAATGCTCTTCGCCCAGAACACGGAGGCGAGCCTCCAAAACCTCCAGATTCAACTTTCTTGCTAAACCGTATCGACCTTGATGGTAATGTAGCATAGCTAGGATATGCTTCGAACTCAGCGTCAGCGGATGGTCTTCTCCCAATAGGCGCTCGCGAGCCTCAAGAACCCTCGAACACATCGATTCAGCATCTTTGAACCGGCCCTGACGCAGGTACAGCAAAGCCAGGTTGTTTACGATGACCAAGGTGTATCCGTGCTCTTCACCCAACTCACGACGAGAGAGCTTCAATACTCTTGAGTACAATGTCTCGGCTTCGCCATAGCGGCCTTGTGACTCATACACACTGGCCAGGCTGCTCACGAGGGCAAGCATTAGCGAATGCTCCTCGCCAAACGTGTGGCGACCAGCGTCCAATGACTCAACTAGCAATGCCTCCGCCTCCTGGAACCGGCCTTGCCTGTTATAGATCCCGGCCAGGGCATTCGCTGATTCAAGTGTATGCGAGTGCTGGTGACCGAAGGCGCGGCGGCGATTCGCCATGGTCTCCGTACACAATTTCTCCGCCTCATCATAACGACCCTGACCCGAATAGAGCCCGACAAGGATGTTTGCGCAGACGAGCGTCTCCGGGTGACTCTCGCCCAAGGTACCAATATGGGTTTGGTATGCATCTTTCAGATGAGCCTCAGCCCGTGCATAATCGCCGATATCGCTATAGATCTTTCCCAAGGTCAAGCGAAGTCGGGCTTCGATCGATGGTCGATCGTCAAACTCTCGCGAAATCGCTTCATTTGTTGGATTAAGGATGTTGTTGTGAAGCAGACCGCGCCCTAAATCTGCCCGGCTGATCCTACGGAATAATTGATCAAAGTCCTTCAAAGCTTGTTTGACGTCCTTCGGCGTCATGTCAGAATCCAAGTCTTCCTTCAACCGATAGCGAATATAGGCGATCACGTTCGTCCCGAGCTCCCACGGCTCGATCGTCAGCATCTTGGCTTGTAACTCGGAAACCATCTTGACTTCCACAAGCCGCCTTTGAGCTTCATCTCTTGCATGGGTTGCCTCGACAGCCTGCCATGAGGTGGCAATCACACCGGTGACCAACACGGCGATCCCCATCACAAGCGCCTTATTGCGGCGAACGAATTTCTTGAGTCGGTAAACGGCACCTGCCGGACGAGCGGAAATAGGTTCATTTGCCAAGTGGCGACGGATGTCAGACGCTAAAGCGCCAGCCGATTGGTAGCGAAGTTCTTTTTCCTTCTGAAGCGCCTTGTCGACAATGGTCTCAATGTCTCCACGAAAGGCCCGATTAACCGAACTCAGCCGTGAAGGACTCTCTTCCTGAATGATCCGAGTCGCCTCGTGGATTAGTTTCTGCTGAAGATCATAGGGCAAGCAGCCGGCCAGCAATTCGTAGAGAACCACGCCCAATGCATATACGTCGGAGCGCGTGTCCAACTCTTCCCGGTTACCCGCTGCCTGTTCAGGGCTCATATACGGGATCGTCCCAATCAACTGGCCGACGCTGGTTTGCAGTGTTGTTGACTTGAGGTCCGAGTCCACTGCCCGGGCGATGCCAAAGTCGAGGATCTTCGGCTGGCCCGATTTCTCCACCAGGATGTTGTCGGGCTTGAGGTCACGGTGAATCACGCCTTTTTGATGCGCGTGCTCCACGGCATCACAGACTTTGGCGAACAGCGCCAGTCGATGTCGCGTATTGAGCTTATTGGCGTAATCAGCAAACCTTATGCCCTCGACCAATTCCATTGCAAAGAAGGGCGTCCCCTGATACATGCAAGCTTCGTATATCTGTGCAATCCCTTGGTGTTTAAGCCGGCCAAGCGCCTCAACTTCGTGTTCAAATCTGCGTTGCGTTTCTCGCGAAACAAGACCTGAACGAATCACCTTGAGCGCAACTTTGCGATTCGGATTCTCCTGTTCAGCCAAATACACAATTCCCATTCCCCCAGTACCAAGAACCTCGAGAATTCCGTACGCGCCGATTCGTTTAAGGGATTCACTTGAGACCGGCTGTGGATTGCTCACCTCGACAGCTTTTCCGAGAAGTTTTTCAGCAGCAGGCCGCTCAAATAGCCCCGATGCTGCTTTATCGTGGTAAAGAAGCGATTCGAGCTCAACACGAAGATGAGGCACATCCACGCATTCGCGATCGAGGAGTGCTTGCTGTGCTTTGGTATCGAGCTTGCGGGCGGCGGCAAAAAGCTCTTTTATCCTTCGTTGATCGCCACTATTCATGTCACTTGCCTCCGAATGCCTCACGGTGTAGCCAAGCCCGGGCACGGTGCCACTCATCGTTAACTGTGCTCGGGGGCAAACCAAGTATTTCTGCAGTCTTACTTACAGTTAACCCCCCGAAGAAACGCAATTCGACAATCTGAGCAAGTTGAGGTTCATCCTCCGCAAGGCGCGCAACCGCTGAATGAATATCAAGTAACTCATCTGCCGCTACAGTCAGGGAATCAGCCGCAGACTCTCCCAACGTAACACGGCGCCAGCCGCCGCCACGCTTCTTGGTGCGCTTGGCACGGGCATGATCCACCAATAACTGGCGCATGGCCGCTGCAGCGACGCATAGGAAATGATCGGGACTCTTCCATTCGACGCCACCTTGCCGAGCGAGCTTGATATAGGCTTCGTGGATCAGGGCTGTTGGTTGAAGTGTATGGCCAGGCGGCTCGCGTTCCATATAAGCAACTGCCAAGGCGTGAAGTTGGTCGTAGGTCATCGAGAATAATGTCGCAGTTGAGTCGGAATCAACCAAAGTGGTTTCACGAACAACTCGGTTCATGTTTTGAAGCTCCCAAGTCACCAAGAACGGTATGCAAGCCTCAATGTGCTAAGAGACAAGCGTTTGGGCCTATCTTGGACGCATTTCAAAAAAGTTTTTTAGCCGGCCCGGATAAAACCGCTTGAATCTCGCTTACCCAACTGATGGGATTCACTTTCCCGTCAATTGGGTTTGATGATGGCACTTCGTGCTGATCATCCACTCACCGGTCCAAGTGAAATTCTACACGAGAAAAAGGAGATAAAGCATGTCTGAATTAAGCTGCCGACGAATTCGATACTTGGGAGCCAATCTCGTATTGCTCGCTTTCATCGTCACGGGCGGTGACATTGTTCCAGCCCTGCTTGTTTCGGGCGTAAAAAGCTGTGCCCCGGCTACCTGGAATCTTGCTGATGATCATGAAACACCGCCTTCTACTACTCGGCAGTTCCCCTTCTTATTCGAAAAGACTGCGCTGGCGGATGCCCCGGACCCGGACGTTTGCATCAATAGCCCCGTCCCCTGTGTTTGCAAGATTTCAGCATTCCCCGATGATCCACAGACATCCTGCGGAGCATCCAATTTTGTTGATCAACAAGGTCCATATGACGAAGGCGGGTGTAAGACCCGGGACGTAAATACGTTCGGTGACCCGATCAACCTGTTCAGTGGCGAACTCTACCTGCAATTCACGGATCTGGTTATCCCAGGCCGAGGATTCGACTTTGCCCTGAAGCGAACCTACCTGAGCAAGACCGGCCGTCGAACGATTATGGGCTACCTCTGGGACATGTCCTACAACATCTATCTCGAACAGAGCGACGATAGTCTGATGTTCTACAACGGTGAAGGCCGGTACGATCTGTTCACAGACCAAGGTGATGACACGTGGGGCCGGGACGAGTATTTCCGTATCATCCAGCAAGAGCCGGATGACAGTTACAAGATGACACACGCGGATCGGACGGTCTGGCGGTTTGCCGCGCTAGACGGTGCGCCCGCGGAAGGCATGATTACCTCGATCGAGGATCGCAATGGCAATACGATGACCTTTGATTACAACGCGCAGGGTCAGTTGGTGACAATCCACGACACACTCGACAATCCATCGAATTCCCGTGAGATTGCTTTTACCTACAGTGCAGATGGCTTCTTGGAAACGGTCACAGACTTCACGGGCCGAGTTATTCAATACGCGTATTACACTGACCACCCCAACGACCCGAAAAACCCAGATCCGGGAGGATCGTTCGGCGGTCTAAAGTCGGTGACAACACCGCCTGTGACGAACACACCCAACGGAAACGACTTCCCGGACGGCAAAACCACGACCTACACTTATTCAGAGGGGCGTGGCGTCGGTGAACTGAACTATAACCTGCTCACGATCACTGATGGCCGGCGTAACGATCCAAATGATCCGACTTTTGGAACAGGGCCGTATGTCCAAAATATCTACGCCAGGACAACGAACTCCAGTGATTTTGATTACGATCGTGTGGTCGCTCAGATTTACGGTGATGGTCGCTACGACTTCACCTACATTGATCTTCCCAATGAGCCCACAACCAAGGTCATTGTCAACAACCGACGTGGTCAGGTGAAGGAGATCTTCTACGACGACAGAAACCGGCTCGTCGCTCGCCGTGACTACACCGGATTTGCCCCCGACGCCACCGCGCCAACGACAGAAACGGACAATCGCCCGACCGGTAAACTCCGTCCGAGCGATCCGGATTTCTTCGAAACGACGTATGAATACAACGCCAATTCACAGCGAACCCGGATCATACATCCGAACGGCAACGAAGAGATATTTGTCTACGACGAGGGCAACATGAGCCGACGATCACAGGGAAACCTGTTGGAACACTGTTGGCTGCCTGGGCCTTTAGGAGGTGATCAAACGAAAATTAGCGAATCTTTCGAATACAATACCGACTTCGGCGGCTGCTGCGGTTTCAACTTCGTAACCCGACACGTCGACGGCCGCGGCAATGAAACACTTCACATGTATGATGACAGCGGAAATCGAACACGAACAACTCATCGTATTCCTTCCATCGTCGAGGACTTCGAGTACAACGCTTTCGGTCAGATGACCGCTCATGTCCTTCCCGATAACGGCAGCAGCCATCGTCGGCGAGATGTATATATTTACTACGACAGTGGCCCTCAGATGGGTTATCTGCAAAACAAGATTGTCGACGCCACCGGCCTCTCCCTAAAAACCACCTACGCACATGACATGGTCGGCAACGTAATCAGCATCACCGATCCCCGCAACAGCGAAACTCAATATATTGTCAATCAGCTGAATCAGACCGTCCGTGAAATCTCACGCGAGGTCTCAGACGGCAGCGGCGTGCGCTACGAGCGTGATATCTTCTACGACGCCAACAACAACGTCATCCGCATCGACATCCAGAATGTGGACGAAAACGGCATCATGCAGTCCAACGGCTACTTCACCACGATGTTCGAGTATGACATCCTGAACTACGTCATCCGCAAAACCGAGGAGGTCGATCCGGGGCACAATATCGTTACCGATTACCAATATGACAAGAACAATTTGCTGACCCTCACCCGCTTCGGCGAAGCCACCAACCACAACCAGCCGACCAACGTCATCCGCACCGAATATGACGAACGGGATCTCCGTTTCAGAGAAACCCGCGCTGTCGGTGATCCCGCCCAATCAACGACGCAGTACGACTACGATGGCAACAAGACCCTGATCCGCATACACCAGGGCATCGAAGACACTCCGCACGTCACGGAGTATACCTACGACGGCTACAACCGCATGGTGTCGTCCACTGACCCCATGGGCAATGCGATGACGTTTCACTACGACGAGAACCACAACCAGGTATCGGAGCGCACAGATGGCGAATCGCCCGATATGCCGGGCGACACGGGTAACATGCGACTCTCCGAGACGACCCGCGTCTATGACGAGATGGACCGCTTGATTCGAACGGACGTCGAGTTCTTCGATGCGCTATCTCAGTTCCCGATCGATGATGGTCAGTCGATAATGCAGGTCTTTTACAGCGACAATTCCCAGGTCGTTCGTACCGTGGACGACACGGGCGATGAGACGTTGACAACATACGACACTGCCAACCGCGTCTGTACCGTCACGGATCCCAAGGGCAACACCGTCGACTATGCCTATGATGCCAACTCCAATCAGACGTCCATCACCGAGGTGGAAAAATCTGACCTTGGCAACCCGGATGAAACGTTCGTCACAACCAATACCTACGACAACCTCGACCGGCTCATCCAGACGATGGATAACGTCGGCAACACCCATTGCTACGGTTACGATTCGCGGAACAATCGCACAATGACGACAGACGCCCTGGACAACGAAACGCGATACGCATACGACGGGATCAACCGCCTCGTTGCCACGATCCGTGACCTTGACAACGACGGGGCCGATGGCGATGGTCCGGACATCACCACCGCGCAGTCCTGGGACGACACGTCCCGCCTGACCGGCCAAACGGATGACAATGGTAACACAACGACCTACATCTACGACCCGCTTAACCGGATGATCGCTGAGGACTACGCCGATTGCACCCAACACGCCTATACCTACGACGTGCACGACAACCGTCTGACCATGGCAGACGCCAATGGAAGCGTCGCCACCTGCACCTACGATCTGCTTGATCGCCTGACGAACAAGAGCATCGACCGGGCCTCGATCGCCGACGGCGACACTGTGGACGTGCTCGGCACAACTTTCGAGATCTATCAATACGACGGCCTCTCCCGTCTCGTCCGAGCCGAGGACGACGACTCGATTGTCACCCGCGGGTACGACTCGTTGAGCAACGTCACACAGGAAACGCTGACGATCGGTGTGGGGCCGAACCAGACAACCGGAACGATTACCTCCATTTATGATGGCGATTCTAATAAGATCGACTGCACCTACCCCGGTGGGCGAACGATTTTCTGTATCTACGACGAATTGGATCGCAAGAAACTGATTCTGGATACCACCGGAGCGCCAACGGACATCGCTGAGTACTTCTACATTGGCCCCGACCGGGTCGAACGCCGTGAGTACAGCAACGGCACCCGGACGGACTACCTATACGACGGCATCGCCAATCCTCCGAATGACTTCGGTGTCAAGCAAATCGTACGCACAACACACGCCTTCAACGCCGGAGAGCCCGGTGAAACTGTCATTGACGACCGCACCTACACCTGGGATCCGATGTACAACAAGACTCGACGCAAAGACGAACGCGCGGGCGGTCCACAACTGACCCACAACTACACCTATGATGATGTATACCGCCTGATTCATACCACAGTCACAGATCCCGGCGGAATGGTCCTCCGCGACACCGATTACGCTCTCGACGGTGTCGGCAATCGATTGGCGACTTCTGGCGATCCTGACTCCGGCGCATATGCCCTCGACCCGACTATCTGCGAACCCGCAGATTTCCAGATGAATCAATATACCGTCACGCCGTTTGATGAGCGTGAATACGATCCGAATGGGAATCTGTCGAGGATAATCCTGTCCCTGCCAGATGAAATGGGTGCTTGCCTGAAAGGCGATGTCAATTTAGATCGGACCTTAAACCGGCTCGACATCCCGGAGTTCGCAACCGCCTTATTGAATGGCGGACCGGCTACGTGCCAGACCGACCTCAACGAGGACGGCGCAGTCGACGGTCGCGACATTCAACTGTTCGTAACTCGGCTCGTTGAGACGGCGATCTCGTCCGGACCGTTCGCGGTGAATTATGACTACCGCAACCAAATGGTACAGCATGTCGGCCTGGACATCGGCGTCACCAGCATTTATGCCTACGACGCGCTTGGCCGACGCATCGAACGTGTTGTCAACGCCACCGGCACTCCTCAAACCACGCGATACTTCTATGACGGCTGGCAGGTCAGCGAGGAACAGGATGCCACGATCCCGACGGCGAACACGCGGGCTACGTACGTGTATGGCCTGTATATTGATGAAGTCGTCAACATGCAGCGCGACACCGACGCCAACGGCACGCCCGAGGACTACTACTACCACGCAGATGATCTCGACAACGTTATAGCCATAACAAACTCTGCTTGTTCCGTCATGGAACGCTATGAATACGGAGATTACGGTCATCCTGTTAACCCCATCACGCTGACAATCATAGCCGGCAGTCCTTCAGCCATCGGTAACCATTACTTTTTCACTGGTCGCCGCTATGAAGCCGAAACCGGTTGGTATTATTACCGAACACGTTACCTTGATCCGTCGGCCGGCCGCTTCACCACCCGCGATCACAAAGGATATGTAGATGGGATGAACCTGTACCATTACGTCGATTCTTCTCCTGCCAGCTTTGTTGATCCTTATGGTGAGTCTAAAGGCAGAAAAGGCCAAAAAAAGAAAATGCGTAAGCATAGGAATAAAAAGCGGAGGCGTAAGGCTAAGAAAACACCAGAGCCAGGATCTCACAAACCCGTACCTGGGAAGTCTCCGACCCCAAGTAGTCCGCCTGGAAAAAGGCTTCCGCCTGGCGGAAAACGACGTATCGATAAGAAATTGTTCAAGAAAAGTCTTAGAACGATTCTTATCGCCGACTGTATCAAAGATTGTACCGAGGAATATAAAAGCTGTTTGGCAAAAGCGAATGAGAATTATGCGCAACAGCTGAAACAGAATAAACGAATGGCATACTTCCAAAACTGCTGGGTACTTAGAAACAAGAATTTGTCCAAGGACGAGAAACGGAGACGAACCGATGAAAACGATAAACGGCGAGATGAAGCTGATCAGCTGGCAGCAAAGATACTTGCACTTGATATGGCTGCATGTGCGACAGAAGACTTAGGCTGTGCGCTTGGATGTATGATTCCGGGTTGGCCTTTTTAATGAAAGCGAAAATATAGTTTTTCTCAACAGCGAATAGATTGATGCCAGCGAGCATAGTAGATAAGAAATACGGTCGCGCGGTGTCAACATAATCGCTTTCGAGCCCGAGGATACAATCCGCGCGTTATGTCGTCCCTACACAGTAAGTCGTTACATTTCGACGGCAGGTCTTGGTCATGATTTTCCACGAACAATATGGTCCAGACCGACAACTTTGAACGGTCGAGATTGGGAAAACGACGCATCACTCTAGCTAGTTTGTCTAATCTGGAATAACAGTCAGCGTCAAATCGGTTGCGTTGTAGTTTAGCTGGAGCCCCTGCCGTTGCCGATGTCAGGCCGTGGACCGTGTCAAATACGCCGACGCGCGAGCCGGAACGCGACGATTGAAAGTTGTCGTCTAGACCCGGCTCAAACTGTTGGACAGAGTGTTATCCAGCGCGCCGCCGAGCGTGGCATGCCCGAGGTCGTCAAAAACATCGTAATCGACATCGGCAACCAAGCCCCTATTCTGGGTGGTTTGTTGATTTAGGACCCGGAACTCGATCAAGTTGCTCTTTTGATTCGCAAGAGTGTCGTTAGTAGACGCCTGCCGAATCCCGAACTCTGGCGCCGAAATGCACTTCAACATGCTAAAAAGATGTCCGTTTTGTCCGGACATTTGTGAGTGAACAAATCCGTAAAGCATTTTCAATAAAACGCTTAATCCATGTCCGGTCGGACTTAACCGGCAATTACCCAATTTAACATTTCACAGCAGAATATGGGAATCTGCTGTATCGCTCATTAGGACACAATTGCCAACGCAATGAATGAACTGTGAGTTAGCTTGAGCCGTCAATCTCTAAGGCAGCGAGGCACCGGTTGTGCATACACTGTGCAGCGGCTGTAAGGGAGTGCTGATCGGTCAACGTGTTCCTGCGAATCTCCAAGCACTCGTGCAAAACGATTTCAGCGTCTTCATAACGAGATTGTGCCATAAGAATTTCACCCAACACAAACAAAGAACTGGCAAGCCTCCGGTCATCCGGGGCAAGAAGATTACGTAGGATGTCCATGCCCTTGCGAGCGGCACTCTCAGCACTGCCCAGATCCTTGTGAACAGCGAGAATCCTGGCGGACCCCATCAGGGCACGGGCATAGCAATAATGCTTGTTTGCTAGTGGTGAATTCTCCGCTTTCACAAAAGAAAACACCTTTTGGTAATATTGATCAGCCGTTGCATAAGCCCCATCTGCGAAATAGGCATCTCCTATCAGGACCGAATACCTTATCGTTTCGTAATTTTGGGAAGTATGGTCAACCAGGTCTTGTATGATGGCCATCGCGTTTGAGATGTCGCCTGCTTTCCTATACAGCTCGCTGAGACTATACCGATATTTGTTCGCCCCTTGTCGAAAACGTTCACTGTCCGAAAAGTTGCTGCGAATATCCAATGCCTCGAGATAAAGCTGTTCGCTTTCTTTGTAGTTCTCCATCTTCAAATGCAAAAAGTGGGCGAAGCGGTTTAATGACAATGCGACGCGTGGATGACGATCGCCCAGCAGCTTCCGCTGCCAGCGAATCGACTCGCGGAACATACCCTCGGCGGCGTCGAATTCACATCGGGCCTCAAAGAGTTGGGCGTATTCGAAGCAAACGTACGCCTCGGCCACGCTATGGTCGCCAAATTGCTGTCGCGACGCTTGAATGCCCTCGAGATAAGCGCTTTCACCGGCAGAGTATTTCTTCAGGCGCTGGAGGACCATGCCCAAATCCATGAAATAAAGAGCGGGGACCTCTTGTTCATGCTCACGCAGGATCGAAATGGCCTTCGATATTTTCTTCTCGGCGCGGCGATAACAGTCCTGATCGTTTGTGCCGTCATAATGCCTCGCGGTACCGTAGTAACTTCCGAGGTTGTAGTTCGCCACACCCAAACCATGCAGGCTTCGTACCAACGCAGGATGACGGTGATCCACATGGCGACGATAAAAGTCCAGACTCTTCTGAAACAACGGCATCGCCTTCGCGTAGTCATACTGTGTGTTCTCCAGCACACCCAAATCGCACAGACTCTCGGCCGATTCGATGCTGGATTCACCGTAATAGCGCCGACGAAGGTTATGTGCGGCCTGCAAATGAACCTTCGCGCTGCGGTACACGCCCAAACCAAGGTATGTCAGCCCCAGCGTTCGACGGAGTTCCGACCGAGTCTCCGGTTGATTGGCCAGTTCCGTCTCAACCCGCTCGGCCACGTCATCCAGCAGCTCGCGCACCGTCACATCCCGGCCCTGATGTTGTGGATTCACTGTTGAGAAAATGTCCTGCACAAGCGAACTGAGCTGCTTGGCCTTGTCCGCTTCCGCCCGTACTTGCAGCAGCCCGAACACGGCGACGCCCGCTCCACCGATCAGCAACAGGAAGATTACGGCCGTTGCCACGACTCCCACGGTATTTCGACGGATGAACTTGGCGGCGCGA
>JAKSDK010000450.1 GCA_022360095.1 Phycisphaerales bacterium | reverse complement strand
GGAATTGCTAAAACATTGCTATAGACATTTCTCTCGTATACCTGTATCGAATCTTGCATGGTGGAGTACGTTTTTTGTTTTCTTGGTTTGTTTTTGTTTTTGTTTGTTTGTTTGTTTGTTGTTGTTGTTGTTTTTTTTTGTCATCATTTTTTATTCTTTATCTTTTATCGAATATTTACTGAAACGCTGCAGTAGATAGACTGCCATGAAGACTTTTGATAATTAACTTTCCATAACTCTCTCTGTGTGACAGTTTGAAATCAGCGCGCACTAGACTGAACTGACTTAGAGTGTTTTCTTGGCTGCCTAGCTTGAGGCAACAATAAGCGTTATGAAGGAAAAAGTCTCACGATTTGCAAAGTCTGCTGCGTTCAATATCTTCTCGTTTTTCTTCTTATTTGGCTACACGGGAGAAAGACTGATCACGGGCTTGAGGTGGAAAAATTTGATATTGCGAGTTTTGTTTTTTGACAAAAACAAGTCTTTGGCCTCACAAAGTATGCATGCTGTAGGGGTGAAAAATAGATTCGGGCGGCGAGATGAAAATTGATGCTGTTTTCTGTTCGGGCTAAAGACTCGTCTTAGCAAATCCAGGCAGATATTTATCTATCTTTTTACAAGTAGACTGATGGAACTGGATTAAATCTTGAACACTTATTGCTACTCAAGAGTTTCATGCCTCTTGCGAAGCAATCATTAGGCAATGCTTCGCAATAGGTATGAAACTCTGAGTAGCAATAAACGTGCAAGATTTAATCCAGTTCCATTAATCTACTTGTATTCTGCTCTAGTTCAACCATTAAGCACTCTTATAGTTGATGAGGACATCACTCTGGTACTTCGTTATATCTATCTATTTATATATTTATTTATTTATCTAACTGGTATTTTCGTAATACATTTCTCTTCAGAATTCCAGACCCAAGCAGAGCCAGTAAGCTATTACGATTTTCACTCAAGGCTTTAGTAGGAGTCGTTCTAGCTTGGGGATGTTACAAGATCGGGAAGTACACAGGAATCGGC
>JAKSDK010001398.1 GCA_022360095.1 Phycisphaerales bacterium | reverse complement strand
CTTGGCCACAGTTCTTACACACGAGATAACCGTCCTTAACCAATTTCATATTACTACAGCAGAAATATCTCTTAGGCTTACCTGGGTCTTGAATCTGCTTATTGCAAAAGATGCAATTGATAGCATCTTCTTCGTGTATTAACATTTGGTGAATTTCTTCAGTACACATTACCATACTATTATATAGGATAATATCTCTTCATATATATTTGCCTCTTATAACTTCACGCAGAAAGTTCACTAAAAAGTTACTCAAGTGCGTATGATTTCACTAAAAAATTTCACAGTTGCGTAGTAAAAATGCTTAGCTTTTGATTGGTTAAGAGAGATCATATAATAGCCTTCTAGAACCTTCTGATGACTTATTTCCTCGGGGAAGCCCCTATTTCGTAGAGGCCGTATGCATAACTTGATATCCCATTCTCATGTATGTATCTTTTGTCATCAAAACAGCTTATTCAGTTGATATCTACCAATCTGGTGGTGATCACTCCTAATTGTGCGCAGTAATATTCTTCTTTATCACGTATTTTCTAACTCTCTTAGCAGTCTTCTCACTTTTACCATTGTCCTTGACATAAGAATATATCTTACTTCGAAGTCCCATAAATTCCACAATAGGCTTGCCGGCTGCCTCATCTTTAAATTTGTCAATTACTTTCTTGTTCGTTGAGTCAAAAAAATTGGCTGTCTTTTGGATAATCACTATTATCAAACAGGTTTTTATCCTCCTACAGTTCTTTATAAATATCCTCTGTCTCTATCTCATAACAAAGGCTCTCTGTATCTGTAAATAACAATTTGGCCTTATTATTGGCCTCTTTTTAATGTAATTATAATGGCAATCATACATTAGTCTCTTTGAAAGATCCAGAATGCAAATTCCCACATAAGCTGGTCTGTCGAGTCGTGTTTCTTTTATTTTATGAACCGCTACAAGCTCCTCGTTGAATATTTTACTTTTAACATATGTTAGCTTGCTCACAAGTTTGGATAACTTCTTCTGGCCCCGGTTGTTCAAAAGGTGGATAGCTCTATCCACTGGATAAATCACTATCCAGTGGATAGCGCAAATGATTTCCCCAATACTTATCCGCTGGATAGCGATTTATCCGGTGGATAGCGCTATCCAGTTTTTGAACAACCGGGGCCTG
>JAKSDK010000911.1 GCA_022360095.1 Phycisphaerales bacterium | reverse complement strand
GTAGTTCTTGCTCTTGAAACGAGTGAAATGTCCGCCAATTTTTTTTTCACAACCAAAACAACTAAACCTCGTCCCCAGGTCTTCTCGGCAACCTTGCCTTAACCTGTAGCGGGCTGCATTTTTGACGTCATTTTCCCGTTAATCACAAAATTCTTCCAAATTTGTTCATCAGTAACTGGTTAGGGTTAATTATGCGTGTGCTTTTAGCCAATCAGAATTGGGAAAATATTTGGAATGAATAGTAACAAAGATTATGCAAAATTTTGGGGGGCAAATGAGGTGCATTATGGGAGATGCGTAAGTGGCGTATAGCTCCCTTAAGACAGAAAAGATTGTCTATCATATGATTAAAGCGAACTGTTTTTGCGTTCACCGAAAGTTGATCACGTGATCAACTAATGCAAAAGGCCTATTGGAAGTGAAGTGCTGTCCTATGTAGAAAGATCAAGAGCTTGGACCGGTAATAAATAATCTGTAAATAATCACTTGTGGATATAACATGGTCTTCAATATCGTAACATTAAAAAAGGAGAGACTAAATTGATGTATAAATTGATGTATAAATTGATGTATAAAATTTATTCAACAATTATTCGCCGAAGACGAAGTTAATATTGTCGTTAATGTTTTTCTCGGGGGTTATTCAACAATATTAACTGAGCCTGAGGTGAATAATTGTCTTAGTATATACACTTGAAGTGATCTCAGCAGAATCGGAAAGGAAACCATTGAAAAAAACGATTATTTTGATTGACCGGTGAATTCATGCGTGAACAGCCGTAAACAGTAGATGCGCAAACGATAGATCTTTACAATATTTTCAGATATGGCAAGTCATTGATTTATTTTTTTTGTAAGCTTTAGCATCAGTGATTTCAAAGAAAACGTCGAAATTTTAAGTAACTTCCCTTTCTGAGAGGAAACACAGAGCACTATTTGCTTCTGTCGACTCGCCGTGAATGAGAAAGTTTTTTTTTGTCGCTTCTTTTGCAAATGCTGTGCGAACAGCGGCTACAATCGAGGTGAACGTTGTTTATCTGCATGTATCTGCGGTGTTCTTTGCCATGTTAAGTTGCTGGCAAGTACAGTTTTCGAAAATATTTGCTTTCCTTTTTTTGTCCATAAATTAACTTGTATTTCGAGAGAAAATTGGTACTTGCGTGGAAATCCCGAGTTCACAGAACAGTGACAAAACGGCCTAGACCAGTCATCGTACAACCCTTTTCTCTCAAGGCTTCCACTATCCGCACTTTGACGAGACGAGCGCAACTAGTTTGCGACTCACCCGACAGCCTAAAAGACGAGACTGTTTACTTAACCAGCGTTTTGAGTATACTAAGAACAACTAGAGAAATGGTGACGTCAACAATCAAATTGCTGAACACCATTTACAGACGAAACATCAAATCGACTGGGATTCTGCGACATGTGTTGCGTATTCCACAGACTTCTATCAACGGCTTACTTTTGAAAGCTGGTTAACTAACTTGGAACAAACGCCACTGAATCGAAGCCAACAGTTACCAGCACCGCACAAACGACTTATTGACGAGACAAAGCAAAACTAACTACGAAAGAACTAATAATGGAGAATTGACAATTTGACTAACAATAGACGACTGTTTAACTGTGACAATAGACGGATCAAACGCACCAATCACTGATTACGAGTCTTCATAGCCAATAACATCACGGCTTAACTGACAGACGACCAATAACATCGCGACATAATTGACCAATCAGATCAATAACCAGAGTATAATACCATCAACTGACGTGATACAACTCACTTTGACT
>JAKSDK010000362.1 GCA_022360095.1 Phycisphaerales bacterium | reverse complement strand
TGCGCGCTTTCCCGTCGTCAACTGACGTTTCCGTCCTGTTGCTAAATCAGCCTAATATTGAGTAGTGGACGCATTCACCAGCGGGATAGCAGTCGTTATTCGATGACGGGTTGTAACGAAAATGTCGTAGTGACGTAAACTCGCAAGTGTTAGAATTCTAGTTCGCGAGCGAGAGAGGGCTAAAATTCCTTCAATAAAAGAAATCGTGTTAACTTTTCTGGTGAAAAAAAGTTTGGGTGTACCCGAAAACTTTCAGTCTAATCTCGTATACTCGTAGTCGTACTCGTTAGGCTTGAATCTAAAGGTCTCTAATAGTTTTGTTACTTTATAAGGCGAATCATGTACATCTTGTTGTGTTATGCTCCTGAGTATTCGGGAAAATGAAAAATGGGAACAAAACCTGACTTTACAACTTGTCGTTTTAGTAACCCCTTAATTAATCTTAAGAATAGGCTCCTTGGAGGTGAGAAAGGCTAGTTAGGTATAGGGAGGTGGAGCGGGCGAGGCGCAGGGGAGCCTGCTTAGCAAGCATTTCCGCGCGAGTTCGTCGATATGGAAACGCGCGCTTGCTATGCGGAAAATGGTATTTCATGAAACATCTTAAAGTATGTAGCGGGAAGAGGAATGAGAAGGAAGAAACAACAAAGTAAAAAACAAAATCACTCACAAGAGGCAGATAAACTTCAATGTTCACATATTTATTGTAAGCATTTCTGGTTAAACATTATATACGACAAAAATAGTGCAACCCTTAGCAACGATGTTATTGTCTGATCCGATTCCAAAATGATACTTTATCGAGTGTAAATTGTATATGCAGAGCTATTTTAAGCTCTCTATAAATTAACTGTCACGGTTATATTCGCTTTAGTGTCCGGTTAGTCCCTGAACAAGGAATATAACCTGTAATAGAGATATAAAAAGAACGTTTTGGTCGGAAAGCTCCCGTTAATTCCAGTTAAAGTTTGGTAACATTCTCAAATCACGGGTTCCCAGAAAGCAGTTAGTACTTCACGTCTAAAAGTTTTTCGTGCATTGGATTGCACTATTTTCAAATACATTATATTTTTCTACTATGTATTATTAATCTAATTTA
>JAKSDK010001002.1 GCA_022360095.1 Phycisphaerales bacterium | reverse complement strand
GTGGGTTATTACTGAAGTTTGGCCGCACAGCAACAAAGTACGACCTGAAAAAGTCTGGCTAAGCCAGCACAAACCAAGCTATATGGAGCTGCCTTAGTCACAAATTGGCTGGCTTTAAACGCGCATTAACAATAGGCAAATTTTTGTTTATTTTGCCAAAATACCCGTCAATTATTGTTCCATTTTAAAAGTAAAGAGGGCGCTTGACAGTACTGGGAAAATTTCGTGAGTTTTCGTGCCACCGAACACATTTTGTTAGACAAGCTCATTTTTAGCCTAGAAAACTTGACCACCAAGGTGTCAGGTTCAACAAACAAGGCCAATGTACGTCTCACAAATAAATCCACGAAGTAAGGAGAAAATACATGGACTTGCGTTTTATATAGTTCATCTTCCTTACCTTGTATATTGTTTATTCCTTGGTCCGTAATATGTAGTCTGTCGGGCAGTTTTACAGTCGACAACTTCAAACCTTTGAATTTAAGTAGTGAGCATATGACAAATAATTTTAGTAAGACTGTCCATTGCAAACTTCAATGTTGCTGATTTTAACGGGCTGCAGATAACGGAAGACCCTTGGGAAATGAACCACATTGTATATAATCTTGAACAATCTTTGCAAAACTGGTGATATCAGCTGATAGCAGATCTAAGGAGACCTGAGCTCAAATCGTATAAAAATCTGTTCAAATGATTTGTTCGAATAACAGCCCCACAGTCTACAATTCAGTTGAACACATTTGGTAAAGGGAAGGGGTAGGGAATTTGAGCGCGCTTCTCCTGCACCCAAAACCCTTATTTCCTTTCCTTTTGAACGCCTCCCACACAGGCTAGGTGAGACAATCAGATGGAAACATTTCTGATGCCACATTGGATTATCCAGACAACCGATAGAACCCCAATCTAAAGGAAAGCTGTATGTAGGCTGGTATTGATTGTCTTGACTGTTGCAATCATCCCAAAGAATTAAGGCTTAAAGTGAGCAATAATTATCAGTATAATCTACTGTTTCATGAGAGAGGCACAAAAAAATCAAGTGGCATCAACTGAGTTTATGGCATAAAGTAACCTCGGAAACTCTCAATAAACCCTGTTGTAAGTCAGAACATAGAAAAACTTGTTGACAGCAGCAAACAAGAGTCAACATTAGGGCCATTTATACGAGGAAAAATAAGACGCGTCTTAAATAAGACGCGAACTGTACCATTTATACGAGCATGTCTTATCTAATAAGACGCGT
>JAKSDK010000481.1 GCA_022360095.1 Phycisphaerales bacterium | reverse complement strand
ATAAAAACCGAGTGTGCGATGTTTCTAAAGAATAACTGCCAATGGTTTGAAGAGTGCCATCTGAACTGGATCTACAAACGGCGTTGGAGGTGAAAAGGTCACGGACCAGCTGACGTTGTTGGGAATCTTCTAGCATATTGGAGAATAATCATCTAAAATTTTAAAAAATATGATTCTAAAGCAGCCATATAAAAACTAGGAGCGTGCGGCAATTATCTCTTAGTCGACCGTCGCTCTTTCTAGAACTATTTCCTTTCCGTTGCAGTTTTGCATGTCAGGCTTGTCAGTTCCCAAAAATAACGTTTTGCCATCCGTATGGTGGAACTGCTGTAAAAATTTTCAGTAGCGGCGAGGGTTAGGTATTTTTTGTGGTTCAATACACAGGCTGTATCCTGGTAGTTGACTTACTCACACAATGGTGCAAACTCATATTTTTCATATTTTCTGTTGTATTACAGCTCTTGTCAAGCCAGCACCTGTCACAAATGTGACTTTGGACAGTCTAGTGTATGATCCTGCCACTGACAATAACCTTGATAGAATCATATTGACTGTATCCTGGATTCCCCCAAGCGGTGGGTGATAAAAAATCACATGATTGTGTGTTGTTAGAAAATCGGGGGAACTTCCTACAATAGCTTATACGGGGAGGTACTGCCCGAAAGGTGACATACTGTTTTCAGCTTTCAGGTAGTGGACAGCGAATTCACTAGCTGTAGTATATGAAATTGCGTTAAAATCCGAAAAGACGCGCCAGCTAGGAGCCCACAATGGGCTTTTGGCCCATTAACCGGTACACGAAAATGAGAAGCCTTCCCGTTGTAGAGATTTATTCTTATTAAGTAGGTATGGCAAAAAGGAAACATTTTTCAATAGAAAGTGTTAAAAAGGCGCACCCTTTCTGTCAAACATTATATGTATCGGAGCCTCCCCGTATATAGCCTCCCAGGCAGGCGTTCCTAGGGGTTCGTTGAGCGTTCCTGCCACACAATTAATCTTTTGACTATATTGTACGAAACATTATATCCAATAATAAAATCATTTCTTAAAAATAATGT
>JAKSDK010001573.1 GCA_022360095.1 Phycisphaerales bacterium | reverse complement strand
GAAGTATCAGTTCTTCAACTGGAGACCAATGAAGCTTTAGATGACTTGATTAGTGCACCCATTCAGAAACCCTTCACCAAGTGAGTCTGTTTTGGTAATCTTATTGCCCCGACGCAACTGATTTAAAACCCCGTGCAAACGGACGCAACATTGTTGGATGTTACATGTTTCGTCAGTTTGCACACCACTGCAACACGGACGCAACAACACACAACATTTTTGACGCAACAATGTTGTGAGTTGTTTCCGTCCGTTTGCTCTTAGCTTGGGTGCTGTAGCTTTTTTGGCATTGCATTTGCATACACTGTCTGATGATTTCAGTCTCATTTCTTTGTAGCGTCAAAGTTGTAAATTAACATAATGGCAGGCTCATATGTACTATAAAGCTAATTTGTAAGACAGTAAACAGTTTGTCATGCTCAGTTGCAAACTGTGCTTGAACACTATATTTGACGAGTTGTTATCAAGGTCACCATAGTCCGTTCCGCAGTCTCGTCAATTGACCTTTTTAGCTTGAATGTTTTCCCGATGAAGGTCTCGGGGGTATTTGCCCCTTTGTCTTTTCATAAAATATATGCACATATGCAAGGGAATAAGACGAAATTTGAATGAAACAGTTCTCTAGAGTGTTATCACAAATACAACATGCAACTTAAAGAGGTCTATCCGTCATTGGGTTGAACTTCTGGACATAAGAGATCTAGCCAGTGTAAACTCGCCCACTCCCCGATTTTCTTTGAGGGGAGGAGACGGCTGTTCACAGACTAAAGAACATCTGATTAGTGATAGAGAAGTTATCATGATAGGTTTAGAAGGTGACTTCACCTTGCTGGTATTTTCACTTAGGTTATCTAAACGTCAGTCACTGTCACCGACAGTCCTTTTTTAAGAATACTGAAATAACGATGAGGTTTTCCTCCTTTTTTTCATCAGAAATCCAGCTTCTCCTCATATGGGAGTGTTTAGCAGGACCAACCCAACAGCCGCCTTCAATTACGTTATTTCTCAGATAGCGAGCAGTGACGTCACAGCTAGTACCCAGGCCTT
>JAKSDK010001410.1 GCA_022360095.1 Phycisphaerales bacterium | reverse complement strand
TTATCTGCACATTCGTTAACATCTAATGAAAGAAACAAATGTAAAATATCTTCAATCGATTACATTGGGCCAGATGTAGAGGTCCATTCAATAATTATTTGATTATTTACTTATATATCAATTTATTTATCTATCTAGTAGCTTTTTTTATTCATCTATTATTTAGTTCTTTATTTATTCAAACCACAACTAAAATATAACACATTACTTAAAGTCTAAATGTGAAGAAAGCAAACCCGAGCTCACAGCCGACTTAACCCTTTTTGTTATAACGAGCCTTCTAAACTGTACAAGTATTATACCACAAACAACACGGGACAGATCTCTTGAACGAGTGAATATAAAACCAACCTTGTCCCCAGGGTGCCCAGGGCGTTTCCCGGTAAAGGTCCTGGGGACCAGGTTGGTGGAAAACTTGGAGTACCTCCCCCCCCCCCCAGCTCAGCATGGTAACCTCGGGTTTGAGGCAGTCTCCAACAACTCTACAAAGGTAGGCCTTGCCAGACCACCCTCTTATAACTATAAAAGAACAGAAATTGATACTCACCAACACACGTTGTCCCATTTCCAGAGTATCCAGATACACAAGTGCAGTTAAATGACCCCACGGTATTGTTACAAAAAGCGTTAACATCACAATTATCAGTCTGGTCTATACACTCGTCAACATCTAAAATGAAATAAATAATAAAACATGGGCTGAATGATAAATTGTCTTCTGTACAGCTCTTTTTCTCGTATTTCATATTTTAAAACAAATTTAAGGTAAAAGGATAGTGAATAAAGTATAGAAAAAGCTGATCAGAACTGTTCAATCTGTACTATACAGACAGACAGACAAAGGGAATAACAGGCAGGTAAACTAAAAGAGGGACAGGAGGTAGAACTTAAATGAACTCGTCAATATCTAAAAAAGAGAAACAGTTAAGGCAACAATATCTTTGAATTGCACAGAAACAGAAAATCAAAGATAACCTTTAACGAGCTAATTCGATTTAATTCCATCCGTGTGTGTAAACATTTTATGTAATTTGACAAATAAGTTATGTAACAGTAGGCAATAAAGAAGTGAGTCGGCTATAAAATTCAATTGACAATTCGTTCACCTGAACACGTTTGCCCATCTCCAGTATAACCAGAGTTACAGGTACAGTTGTGTGATCCAATGGTATTATTACAATAGGCGTTTGCATCACAAGAGTGGTTGCCCGTTGAACACTCGTCAATATCTAGAAAAGAGAGAC
>JAKSDK010000350.1 GCA_022360095.1 Phycisphaerales bacterium | reverse complement strand
TTAAACCCTTCCCAAACATACACTGTAGGTGTGAGATTCAACATACTCGTGAAGTTCTCGCCCTCAGTAATATAGTTGAAAACCCATCTTTGACTGCCTGATTCAACGTATTTGTCAAAGACACCAGTTTCCTGACTGCCATTAGATCTTCTCAGATAAACTCTGTAATCCGTCTTATCAGCCGACTTACTTAAAACAGCAGATATTCCTTGCTCAATAGCACTCCTACCAGTAACTTCATTAGCAATACTGCTAATCTCTATGTCAGATAGTGTGAGATTCACGTCTGATTGGTCGGGAGCAACATAACCACCAGATAAGGTCATGTTAATCCCAGACTGGCTAGGAATTTCATAGGCAGCAGAGCTAAGAAGAGCTAACAGGAATACAAATCCTAATAATATTGTCTTCCTCAAAACTTCCACCCCCTTAGCTCGCCGTCACATTCACGTGAGGCTTAACATTACCTGCCATTGACGCATTATTCTTATTCACACCAACAATAGTGTAAATACCGAAAGGAACTGTTGCAGTCCATCCGCCGCTTGAATTTGTAGTGACTGTGCTTTCAAGTGTGTTGCTGCCTTGATTTATCAAGTAAACAGTTGCACCGCTAACAGCAACCAGGCTCTCATCCCAGACGACACCAGAAGCTACACCTAACAACTCAATTGCCAAGGGACCACTAGTTGAAACATTAGTTTCAGCACGCCCTATTCCGACGCAGGAAATGTAAATATCTCCTGAAGTTGTCAAAGCATCACCAGGATCCAAAGTACAAGTATGCGTAGTTCCAAACCCGGACGAACAATCCCTTGATGAACTGCCTGCCAACATATTACTATGATTTAGATCTACATCAGCAATACTACAATTAGCTTCAATACTCGTATTAAAACTGACCGCAGGCGTTGTATCTCCTGTCGGAACTGGAAAACTAGTATTGGTCCTCCAAGCACCTCCATTGGAAACAGCACTCGTAACATTGTAGCTGGCTTGAACTATTGTGACAGGAGCATTGGGATCCTCTGCACTAATTGTTAACTCATTGAAGATAAATCCCCAATC
>JAKSDK010000897.1 GCA_022360095.1 Phycisphaerales bacterium | reverse complement strand
TCACTTTCACTGCTGCTCAAACCCTGTGACGCAAGGCTGTTTCTTAATTCCACAAGACAAGGAGAGGGATTCGCGGTCAGTACGCGACGTCCATAAGCAGAAATAGGAAGGGTTCCGGAGTTATCCTTTGTGGATTTAGCTCGGACTGAGAGCTGTCGCCTAGCTTTACCATACTCTTGGGCCCACTTTCTTAACTCATTCACCTCTTGGGTAGTGCCGGGATGTTTAGGGGGCCGGGGGAGTTTTGGTAAATCCCCAAAGCTCACCATTCCAACTGGGACCCTATAGTAGCTTCATGGGTTCGTGAAATAGTTGAATCCACATTGTGAGTGTCGTTCTCTTCACTGTTTTCTCTACTGCAGCGGAAAATTAGATTTTCCTCGCGCGAAGGTACTTTGAAAAAATTGGTCTGTACAACGTGTGTTCGAGATGTACCTCGCGTTAGTATCAGTTCAGATTATAAGAAACAAAAACTGAAAGCATCCGCCTTAAAAGAACCCATTATTTTCGGCAAAAGGCGGAAATGGTTTTTAAGACTGATAGGGAGCGGTTCTTTTATATTTTTTATGCTTTAATATAGCTGCTTCTTTGAGCAAATGTCACACTGGAAGTCTTTATGGGTGATTTTTCTGTAATCTGAAAAAATGTAACTGTTTACATGTCCGATATAATGAGGAAGAGCTTACCATATTTTTCCTTTTGGATCTTTTTCCTCTTAGATTTTTTCGTCGCCACGAATCTGTGACTTTCGTCCGTAGAACTTTCATCTGTATCGGGATCTACGTGTGTGCGATCAAAACTAATTACACAGTATTCTAGTATTTGGCTTCTTTTAAAGAAGCTTAAAGAAAGTCATTTCCTAATTTTTTTAGTGTTTAGTGTCAGTTATAAACCTGGAAAATAAACTTATTACATTTCTTTCAGGCAAAGTTCGCAAAGGAACAGTTTTAAGTGAAAAAGAAAGATTTGCATTTCAGCTCATTTCGATCGAACAGCTTCTCCGCAGAATAGTGGTTGAATGCGTAAACATTATGCTTTA
>JAKSDK010000222.1 GCA_022360095.1 Phycisphaerales bacterium | reverse complement strand
TATAACTGAAGGGCAGAGACATGTGACAATAGCAATGCTTGCTGCTCTTCAAACTCTTGTAAAGCTAGTTAAGGCAGGCTGGGCCAAGGTAGAGGACAGCACAATTAAAGAGACTAAGAGTCGCCTTTGGAAGCTGATATGCACACCACCTGATTCTGTTGGACCTGATGTGCAACTGGAGGCTTGTAAAGTACTTAAGTCTGCTCTGGAAGTGTTTTATCCTAGTGTGACGGAGAGGAGTGCTTTGCTGATGCAGCTGTTTTCTGAGGAGACCTCAGCTCCTGGAATGGCACAACTTTTGGGCTTACTGCTAACATACTTAGGAGAGGACATCTTAAACAGTGATCCAAGAGTGTCTCTTAAAGCAAGGTAGATTTTATGTCGTAAACATTGTTAATTTATGATTGTAAAAAGTGGATCATGCAATTTAAACAGAAAGTTTACTTGTATCGTTTAAACTTCATGCAAATGTGGATGTATCGAAAATTGTTGTATATATGAAACATACCAGGTAGGCTGTGCAATTGAGTAGCTATAGCTGTAGGTGTTATTCTCTTTCTGAAGACAAGAAATCACCATGAAGAGTATTTAAGGTGACTGTAATTTAAACCACTTTTAATTTGTACTTGTGTCAAGATACCAGCAACTTCTGACTTAACTTTGAATAGTACAGTGCATTTAAGTCTTGGTTCTAAGCTATGGGACAATAATTTCACCACTTTTGTTTGAAAAGATTCTCCCTGAGATCACAGCACCCTTGAATGAGTGCTGCGTGGAAAGAGAAGGTGAAGTCACCATCAAAGAAACAGCTTCCATGAATAAGCTAGTCCTGCATTAGTTCAAAACACCTAAAACCTTAAGTCATTTTAGCCTTGAAATAAAATAAGTGGAATTTGTTTCCCAATTTAACATTTATTCACTGGATAGTGATTTATCAAGTGGATAATGCTATGCACTTTTGATCAACTGGGGCCAGGTCATCAAAGGCAGATAGCACCAGAAAATACTTGTGTATACCTGCATTACCTCAACTCATTATTGTACTGCCTTTCAGACTGGCAGAAGATGTGGTGTTTGCAGCTCTCAAAGTGTGCATCAAAGAGTCTTGTAATATGTTCATTGAATGTGGTACAATGAATGATGAGGCATTCCAAACCTTGGTGGCTAAGCATCCAGTAAGTCTACTG
>JAKSDK010000838.1 GCA_022360095.1 Phycisphaerales bacterium | reverse complement strand
ATGCTTTTCAATCGTCAGACCAAACGGAAAAGTTCGAAACGCGCACTCTGATTGGCTAGCTAGGAATTAAAGCGACAGTGAAGCGACTGCAGTATAATTTGTTATTCATCTCAGATGCGAGAACATCCTTGAACCCAGAGGCAGGTAGTCTGGATCCTGGTATTTTGGATTCATTTTGAATAAAATCCCTCATGAGAAAAATTTCAGGAGAGGTCGTGGGAAGAGGAGGTTGACCTCGATAGACCCTTAGGGTTGGTCCACACTCGCGGATAAACCACCGTGCTGCGGATAAGTATTAGGGAAACCAAGTGTGTTATCCACTGGATAGAAATTTATCCAGTGGATAGCGCTATCGATCTTGAACAACTAGGGCCTGGTCTATAAACTAGGACTGGCTAATGTATGATTTGTTATTTTATAGCGCCAGCATCAGTGGAAACAACGACCAACTGTTCGAATCTTTTAGACAAGACAACTGCCACTAGTGGGGTGATTCGCTCAAATTTCCGATGGCTGTACAATTAAAATTTGTCGTGTCAATGGAAACTTTCCTCTAATCCACCATTGAGTTAACCTTCCTGAAGTTCTCCACAGAAAAGTCACGTGACACTGTTCTCGTGTATGATGGCGGTCGACTTCTTCCCCTCTGATTGCCAACTACAGCGGACACTCTGTGCCTGCAGCTATCAAGAGCTCTTCAAACCAGCTTCTGGTCAGATTTATATCCGACACACATAATGAACACCCAGGATTTGTGGCCAAATATCAAGGTACTGATGCCTTGTGGCTTTGAGGAAGCTAAGAGGCGTGACTGGGTTATCCCAGCATTCAAAGTCTTACTAAGGCTAACGCTATATTATGTTTCTCTGCATAAAATACATCAGAAAACGTAATACGTATATGTATCTCGTTTCATTAGGGGGTTGGGTTCGGAATTAGAGTGATATAGAAAAGACAAATTTGAAGGTCTTTGCGCGCTAAAACTAGTCGCTCGAAATCGTTATGGCCTTTGGCCTAACAAAACTTTAATGTTTTCGTAGAGCATCT
>JAKSDK010000346.1 GCA_022360095.1 Phycisphaerales bacterium | reverse complement strand
TGTTATACTGTATGATACTAGGTTCCCTAAGTTTCCCATTCTCTTATAGTAAATACAACAAAATTATTGAACCTCCACTAACAGCCACATCTCTTCGACAGCCATTTTTTTTGGCAGACAGTCCATACATTAACTTTTGTTTCAACCTCTCTACACCGGTCACCTCTCTACAGTGGCCACCTTCTTCTGTCCCCAAGGTAACCGTTATAGCAGGCCATCTGATATTACGTGATGGTGCGATTTCGCAAAATTGATCTCAAATTGCATGTGATCACACAATTTGAGGCAAATCACATAATTCATAAAAAATAATAATGCTAAATTCAAGCAAAGTAAACAATAAATTCTAACTTTAATCAAACATTTTCCCAATCTTAATGTTATTTCAGGTGATTTAAGACTAAAGAAGGCCTTATAAGACATCTGAGACCTACAATTGCGGTATCTGGGCAGCCATTTTGATTTCAGAGACAAGCAGTGTGGTCAGCGGGTAACAGCATCATGTAACATTAAACAAAGGTCCTTTTCTTTCTTTCGTGTTTGTTTTCTTTTCTGGGTCAAGATAATTGGACAAATTTAACTAATTTGTTTTAAAATAGATGTTTTATTATTCTTTTAAATTCTAATTGCCTGTTAAACAACATTTAAGTGATTTTTCTCCTTTGAAACCTGGTAAACCAATGTTCATTAGCCCTGAAAAAATTGCATAATTTATCGCATAATAGTACTATCTTATTACACAATCTAACTTGAAAATATCACACAATTTCTGATTATTTATTGCACCCTATCAGATGGGCTGTTATAGAGAGGTTCAACTTTACCAAAAGAAATGACTCACCAGGTTTCCAATACTTTTAATACTGTGAAAGGTTTAAGCCCAGGAGTCATTTCATAAGTGGGTGGAATACATGGTATGATTGTCCGGGTGAGCATAGTCCTAAATAGGACTATTGTTGATAGAGACTGACATTTCGACAACCTGTGCAGTAGTCATCTTCAGACTCTGAAGATGACTACCGGACTCTGAAGATGACTACCCAGGG
>JAKSDK010000617.1 GCA_022360095.1 Phycisphaerales bacterium | reverse complement strand
GGAACCGCGGCTTGATACATCTGTCTACTCAAACGTTCCAAAAAATATAATCGTAAATCACTTGATAAACGGCGAAAAGAATTGAAAGGTCTCAAAGAATCAGTCCGCCATCTGCAATGACGTGTTGCACAAAATTGGTCAGGTGGACCGTGTCCAACACCACCTGTAGAAAGCCTGTGTTCACCTCATACTGATAACTGATGTGGTTGTTTTTATAATCAAAAGGGAAGATAACAAAATGTATGGAGGGCATTTTTGGGCTTGTAAGAAATGAATAGTCAGGCCCTGGTGTGTTCTCTTTAATCATACAACATCCCTCTTATTCATGCAACCCGGCTGTTCTCGAAGGAGTGTCCGTTATAGCCGGGTGCCCGCAAGGCGAGAGTTGATATATTGTATTTCTACTTCATGCAATATTCGTACGAGTTTGTTTACAACATATTTAGGGATTGCAGCAGTTCATTCATGAGTAAAGTAGTTATCCCTGAAAGAACGTATCCACTTTGCAGGGGGATATTATGAAAATATCCTGCATAATGTTTTACTTTTTGGTATGACACTTGTAAAATTAATAGACGATGGCGAACGTTTTCTGAGTTTCCCAGGGGCGTAAGTAAGCATTCAAAACCTTCAAGGCAAATGTGGCCAGCGCAAAATTTAAATATAAGAACAGTTGATGGGGTCTGAAAAAGTGCTACCACATGGAAGAGTGTAAAACCTGGAAGAGTCAAGTGAGAGTCAGTTAACTATCGCTAGCTCTGACGGCTTTGACTCCAGTATTTTTTCCCTTTTTTTCCTGCCCATGATTACACACAAAGACCATACTGTCCACACTCCAAAAACCTAAAAAGTTTTATTCATTTTTTTTTTGTTCCCGCCTTACCCAAGGGTCCCGTGAAAGAAGCAATGCGTTGGCTGGCTTGTTTAATAGGCCGTTGGTAAAAGCGAGGTCTCTTTAACACTTTTTTCTCAGTTGTGTCTATAATACACTGTCAATTGTTTTCGAATTTTATGTTATGAACTGAATCGAAACCGGTCAGTGTAAAACGCAGACTGCGGACTGCAG
>JAKSDK010001561.1 GCA_022360095.1 Phycisphaerales bacterium | reverse complement strand
TTGGATTCGGGAAGCATGAGATGGAGAAGGCCGCCGGCTTTGGCCTCCGGGTCGTAGATGCAGACCCCCAGACAGGATCCCAGGGAGTAGGTGACCAGGGAGGCGCCGGTGTTCTTGGAGGTTTTCATGTCGGCCACGCCAACTATGATATTCACGGATTATGACCTCAACGACTGGCGTCGCTTTCTGTAAACGGCCGGGCCGATGTAGCTGAACTGATGGTCAAGCCCGGTCAGGTTCTCGGAATGGCCGATGAAAAGATATCCCCCCGGAACCAGGTACTGGTGGAATTTTCGGACGATCTGCTCCCTGGTGGAGCGGTCGAAATAGATCATCACGTTGCGGCAGAAGATGATCTCGAAAAGACCCTTGAAGGGAAAGGGCTCCAGGAGGTTCAACCGGGCGAACCTGACCAGGCCCTTGAGATCCGCCCTCACCACCAGGCTGTGGTTCTGTCTGCTGAAGTAATCCGGTATCTTGTGAGGATCAATGCCCTGGATCTGGGTTTTGTCGTAGCGCCCTTCCTTGGCCTTGGCCAGGACCTGGGTCGAGATATCGGACCCCAGAAGCTTGAAGTCCCAGGATCCGACAGGGTCCAGAAAAGGCAGCACCGTGATCAGGAGGGAGTAGACCTCCTCGCCGGTGGAGCAGGCTGCGGACCAGAACCTGATCCGTCTCTCCCCGCGCTTCTGCTTGGCCCTGATCAGCTTTGGCAGAAGGGTTGTCCGCAAGAGCTCGAAGTGCTTTGACTCGCGGAAAAAATAGGTCAGATTGGTGGAGATCATGTTCAGCAGCTGGATCATCTCCTGGCCGCTGGAGTCTGAGGTGACGTGCTCGTAGTAACCCCGGTAGGACTCGAAGCCGCCCTTGCGGATCCGCTTGGCCAGGCGGTTGGTGAGCAGGTCCTTGCGGTCGCGGCTCAGGCTGATCCCGGAGTTGGCGTAGATCAGATCCCGGAACAGGCTGAAATCCTTGTCCGTGAGCCGGGGCAAGGGGTCCCCGGGGCTCCGGTCCCGGCTCTCTGAGATGGCGGATGTTTGTTTCAACTGATCG
>JAKSDK010001298.1 GCA_022360095.1 Phycisphaerales bacterium | reverse complement strand
TTAACCTTTTTCACGGAGTGACATTTAGGATGCTGAGAAGAGAATTAAGAGAACCAAGCTTTACCTAAAAAGTAGAGAATGGACCCCAGGAAGCTGGCTAACAGCATTTTCGTATTAATAGTGAGCTTGTACAACAGGAGAGCTAATGGAGATTCCCCTCCCCCAAAATGTTAAGTCCAGGAAAAAATCATTCTACACATACAAGTTTAGTTCAACATTGAATGTGAGGTGGGAAGGGGATGAGATAGATAGGCTTGCTTTTCATGACTGTAGCTATTTTCATTAGGGAGTGGGATTTTATTCAAGACCTTCCACACAAAGGAAACAACCTCCCTGAAATTCGGTTAATCCCACCAAATTATGGGTTAATTGTCTCAAAGAAAGGGTAAGAGCACACATTGTTCCTTCATGCAATGCTTTCCATGGAATTAAATTCAGTCATTCAGAGTTAAGTCATTTTGTATATTGTAATAAATTACCCAAAATAGAACTGTGCCACAAGATGGATTGTCGCTTGATAAGCCATCGTCTGCACTGGTTGATTTCTGCCGTTGACTTTTGCGTTTCCCTGGTGTGAATAAATTGTTTCCTCTACCCAAGGCACACGTTAGAAGTGCAGGAACTTTGTGTTCAACTTTATGCCTGGGAACAGGATCCCCAACATTTCCACGATTCCTTTTAAGAACATAACATATTTGGTCAACATCAACCCTTACTCATAAGAAATAGGTAAAAAAATAGGTTATTCCACAGAATAGATGATAATAAAGTAATATTATTGTGTAGAACTGCTTGATACCAAATTAATATCAGGAGCCTTAATTTTGGTCAACTGTTCATCAAAAGATAATGGTCTCCTACAAATGATTGATTGCACTCATCCATGACGCCAAGAAACTACCACTTATTCACTGTAAGCTAACAGTTTTTTTGAGGAGAGCTTTATCATACAAAAAGTTGTCTATGTGCATAGTGTACATGTAGTTACCTAGTACTTTCACAGCCTGGAACTCGACATGTCCCTTGCATCTGACATGTCTGTGCATGGTGCTGTATAATTGACAACAGGTACTCACATCGTGTACACTGTCTTGCTTGATGTGTTCTAAAG
>JAKSDK010000620.1 GCA_022360095.1 Phycisphaerales bacterium | reverse complement strand
GTTCTATCGGAGGTGGCTAATGATCTTTCCACCAATGAAAGTCGGCACGAATTTTAGTCCAATTTAAAGCGCTCGCAGCGAGCCGCAGGTTTTTAATTACGAAACTGGTTTGGGGTATAGATTTAATTTTTGTTTTTAATTTTTAATCCCTGTTTTGCTTGCATATCTTAGGCTTCTCCACATCATTGAATCTGAAAGAAAGAAGCCTAGCTTCAATTCTCTAACTGCGATCGGTAATTTCAGGGTCCCGGGTTTCAACGCGATTAGCTTATCGACCGCAGTTGGATAGGAACTCTGCCTGTGAGAGTCTTGTGCTCAAGTGTTAGAAGTCTGGGGCTCAACCACCCCGATTTTCGCGAAAATTTGCGAGACACGTATTTCAAGTTAACTATTTAGTCTCGGTCTCCCAACTGGAAAAGTTAAAAAAGACTTACCCTGCAGTGCGAATACAGTCATCTCTCCTCGCTTCTCGCCGCTAGGGGGTGTCTCGCGGAAGAGAGGTGTCTCTCCCGTGAAACGTCCCTTGCGGTACGGGCAAATACGGCTGTATTCGCACGCTAAAAAGGGGTCGGGTAGAGGGAAAGGGTGGCCCACTGTCGTCTTCTTGCAATGTGTTGAATTTACACAGTGCCACCGGTACTTTTGGAAGTTTAACGAACGTACGTTTTACACCCCTAAAGTTTTAAATGATTTAGACGACAGCATTTAAGTACCCTGCATTAAAAAAAGGATTTCAAACCATAGTTATGGACAATACCAGTTGCAGACTATGGAATGCCGTTTGTATCAAAAATACTTCTTACCATGTGTAAACCTTTACATTAAATATATAAAACATTTTGCTTTATGAATAAAACTTCTTAGTTTTAGTATTAAGGTTATAGTGCACAATTAAAACTTGTTGCAAAACTAAAGTATAAAACTTGTTAAAATATAAGACTTGTTACGTAATATATCAAACTTGTTAAAATATAAAACTTGTCATGCAATTTATAAAACGTTGCAAATATAAACTTGTCTTTCTATAAATAAAAGTCATGGTTATATAAAACTTGTTACAAATATTCTCGTTGAAAAT
>JAKSDK010001117.1 GCA_022360095.1 Phycisphaerales bacterium | reverse complement strand
GTGCTTTACTAATCAAGACCAAGAGAGAATGAGCTAATTAATTCTCTCTTCCTCTTGTCAACACATTATTATAATTACTAGTAGTAATCAAAGATTATGGTGCGTCGCTTTAAGGAATTACGCACTGCATAAGAATAGTCAGTACTTTCCTGATCAGGCTATAAATCTAAAAGGTTATCACAAAAGAAAGAGATTTATTGCTGCGAGAGCAGATCCATTTCATTCAAATGAAGGTTGAAATTTCGCCAGACGCTGGTAGGATATTTTGCCTCGCTTTCGTGCGGCTCAACAACACACAACACAGCTGTCCATTGCAATACTGGCTCAACCATAAGCTTTACTCGATACGCTTCCCGCTTTATTTTTCAAGTATTTGGACGGACTTGTATGTTTTTTACTGCATTTTATTTAATCTTTTACCAAGAGAGAAAGAGTTACAAAGTCTTTGTTTCCTATAAGTAAATATTAAACCGAATGTAATCTTATACTTAAGATTTTAACAATTAGGTGTCCCAAATATAGGCCACGTGTAGCCATCTGAAAGCGTGTGAAACGTTAATGAAGTTGGTTAGTTCAGTTCAGTATAGACTTGCCACAAGACGACTGCGTGAGCGCCGAAAGCGCGAGGGACGCTCGCGAAGCTGTATTTTGAGAAAGTTAAAAGCAATTAACGCGCGCAGTCCTTGATCTATCATAGTTTGCAAGAAAGGATAGAGCACAGGTGTGTAGATCTTAACTCAAAACAAATAAAAATACAATTCCGTGGTTTTTAAATCCTCCACGAGAAATCCTTTGTCCATTCGGACTGCTTCTGAAGACTTAGATTGCCATAATTATCTGTCGAGCCACGCCTAAGAGAGGCTTTAAATTTGACCTACGAGAATGTCATTAGCACGATGTAAAGAAATCGGTTTTAAGACTGTTCGTCACTCAACCGAAGATTTGTGTCGGTCCAGGAAGTTGATCTCGACTGGTCAGGTACAAACGGCCAGGGTTAACCTCCTATTGCTACGGGCTCAGAGAGAGCATTACCTTGCATGTTCTTGTTTTTTAGTTGAACGCAGGACGTGAAAGCTATAATGGTAATCCTTTACTGTATTCAGATCCTTCGTCTCCCCCCCCCCCCCCTTCTTTTCCGCTCTAAATAAAACGTACACTACGAGCGGAGGCCTCATTTTTGCGATGTGGGCGTGGCTACCTGGTTAATTTCATTAATGTTTATTACTGCCAAACAAGATAGATAAGATGTTAGGCTAAAAGATAAACGAAGTCTTATGAATGAACGGAAATTAAAATAGCGAAAAACTTGTTGAATCGATTCCAGATATAACATGATAGAAACATTTAAAAATTTCAAAGGAACTGTATTTTTCTAAAATCATAATTATTCAACGTTTGGTTATCATCATTTACTGTATCATCGCGCCAAATTAAATAGGCAAATAAGAGCAAATTCTAAACTTCACCACAGTTGCAGTTTCATTTGTAAATTTTGGTGAATTCTCTCTCTCAGTCATGCAGTTACAATCAATATGAGTACCCCGCAGACTCTCAGTCAATGATTTAACTCTGATTAAGATGGCCCATAAACATACCTGCAACTTTCGAGAGAAGCTTGTGACAAGCTCTGTATTCCTCCTCTTTTATAGTAGTCGTGAGTTTAACTTTAGCTAGACCAAACGCCTTAAGAACTTCCTCTGTCACAAGGAACTCTTGTGCCATTTCATTAAGATAACCTGTGCTATAGTCTTCCCACAGTCTTTCCAGGATCTCAAGAGAGCTACATTCTACCATGACAATTAAACTTCCACTGGTAACATCCACAATAAGAGCGTTACGCACCCTTTCAATGTACTTAACAAACTCGTTAAACTCCTCTGGTGTTGATGGATCAACGTTCTGCAAGTATTTCGACGACATGAAATTCAGAACTTGCTGTGTTGAGGGGTAAACAGCTTTATTTTCGACATTTTCTCGCCCACGACCAGAAGTAATCTCCACTCTGGGTGTCTCTGAGGTACCAATCACTACTGCCGCCCCCTGGACTTCTTCCT
>JAKSDK010001858.1 GCA_022360095.1 Phycisphaerales bacterium | reverse complement strand
TGTATTTCCTCATGACTAAACCATCCACGGATACAACAAATATCAGCTGTTTATTAAATGAGGTACTGTAACCTACAGTACGGATTGATGGAGTTAGAAAGATGTTTGTTAAATCTCTGGGTTAAAGGAAAGTCTAAGAGGGCATTGCATTGAAGGTTTCATTTCAAAAAATGGAACAGCTGTTGATGGTCGTGGTACATCAAATCTAACAGGGTCCAAAATCAAGGCTTTGAGTTGTCAAAAACATTTAGTTATCACTTAACATACCCATAGTCCAAAATTACATGAAACAATCAGCGAATAAAAAAAAACTTTTGAATTCGGCCGTCATTACAGTGAAATATTTCCCACGAAATTGACCATTCACTGATTCGACAGTCGTCCTTCATCTTTGTCAATTTCCCTACTTGAAATCTACAGCGAGAGTTGTTTCTTAGTAACTTAAAGGTGTTTGAAAACAAAAAATGGACACTTTTTTCAAACTGCTGACTGTTTGAAGTTAGATATCAATCACTACAGTTAGTCAGCTGTTATCCAGGTCAATGTCAGCATAAAAATTAAGTCGAAAGAAAGGGTGCATTCATTTGCAACACTACACATATAGCTGTCGCATTTGTCTGCAGCAATTTTTTATTGTTTTTGGCTTAAAAACATTAAAAATATCCGGTGGGCAAATGCGACAGCTATACGCGTATGTTGCAAATGAATGCACCCAAAGAGTCGGCTTTGTTGTTGCTGTTTTTTTTTCTCTCTCTCTAAAAGTCCGGTTTAAGTAAGTAATTAAAAATGTATAAATGGACGCTTCCCTTTTAGCCTTGGCTTAATCTATATACTTGATAGCCTGAATTTCAGACGATTACTTTGAGTCGTTTTCTCCTCTCAGCAACTGAGGGAATGAAAACGACTCGAAGTAATCGTCTGAAATTCAGGCTATGATTTTTAAAGACCAAAGTGAATTTATTTCGTGTTTCTTTTTTCTTCTTTTTCATCAGTATCAATCAAGTTGACTCATCTGGGCAAGTTTCCTCTTCACCGAAATGTTGTTTCAGGTAAG
>JAKSDK010001560.1 GCA_022360095.1 Phycisphaerales bacterium | reverse complement strand
AATGCTGTTTCCCTCAGGGGTGAAAAGGTTCTAGGCTGTGCGTGCAACGCGCCGAACGTTGTTTGCCGGCGGTTGAGTCGGCGTAACCATAGGGTGGAACTATATGTCGAATTTATGGGTGTTCGGATACGGATCTCTCATCTGGCGGCCCGGATTTGCCCATATCAGCGCACGGCCTGCCCGTCTTTTCGGATTCCACAGATCCCTTTGTGTCTATTCCTGGGTTCATCGGGGAACACAGGAAAATCCAGGTCTTGTTTTCGGTCTGGATAGCGGCGGATCGTGTAAAGGCATGGCGTATGAAGTTGCGTCTAAGGATCGGGAGGAGGTCATCACCTACTTGCGCGCGCGCGAGCAGGTCACGATGGTCTATCTCGAACGCAAACTGCCCATTCTTTTGGACGGATCGGAGCCGGAAAAAGTCAATGCTGTTTGTTACGTGGTTGACCGGGCGCACGCACAATATGCCGGAGCTCTTCCCCTGGACACGCAGTTGAAAACCGTACGCAGCGGCGTCGGCCAGTCAGGCGCCAATCCCGAATATGTCCTCAACACCGCCGATCATCTCTCTGAGCTGGGCATTCGCGATCAAAACCTGCAGTGGCTTGCTTCGCGCCTGCGAGAGTGAACGGCGTCAGGACCATACGTTACATGGCCTGACAAAGATCTTCGACGATTGTCCTGCGGGCACCGCTATCTTCCGCCAGCAGATGCACATAGGCCTTCGTTGAATCCAGCAACGCTGCGTCAAATACGGGATAGTCATCGGCTGCAACAAGAATCGGCTGGACACATACCTTGCCGTTTCGGTCGATCTCACCGATCCAGACGCCATTGTCAGAATTGGGCGGTATGCTCATTTGCGACGCTGCGTTCCGCTGCGCATGGACCTGCGGACGGTTCCGCTGCCCGGCATCAACCAGTCCCTTTTCCGCCAAGATCAGAACGGCCCCGGGGAAACCCTCAACAGCGTCACTTTCGATTTCAGAGAAGAGATATTTCTGACCTGTTGATCCGCGCAAATAGCAATAGCGACCTTCCAGTCCCAACACACGAACCGCCTGCGGTGCGCTATTCCCATCCTGTCCAGTCATACAATCGACCCCGCCTTACTGACACAGTCCAAACCGGATGCCCGTTTGTTACGCGATACAGATCAGTTCAACCAAAATTGGGCACCAAATCGGCAAATCACAAACGACTTATGTGGAATCGCAATCGTTTGGGGCAGGTATGTGGCACAATGCGGCCTAAATTGTGTCTTACCTTACGTGAGCAACTATTTCTCTGCCGATTGTTGCCCCGAAGTCGCAGGCATTACTATTGCTTTTTCATAAAGCGTTAATCATTGGCGCGAATCAGTTGCCTCCAGAAGCAAACGGTCTGTCGCCTCTTCAATTACTTCTTGCAGTTTTTCGAAAAATACATCGGGTTCCAGCCCCGGTTCGATCGGCGGAAGATACTCGACCACGACAGTACCGGGATACCGTTTGAAGGATCGTCTCGGCCAGAAAACGCCGGAATTCAAGGCAATCGGAAGAACCGGCGCATTCAGTTTCTTGTAAAGCCGGACAATCCCGTAGCGATAGTCCGGCTCCGCTCCGATCGCCTTACGGGTTCCTTCGGGAAAAATCAGAATTTGCCTTCTTT
>JAKSDK010001599.1 GCA_022360095.1 Phycisphaerales bacterium | reverse complement strand
TCTTCTCGTATTTCGTCTTATTTGGCCACACGGGTGAAAGACTGATCCCGGGCTTGAGACAAAAAAATTAGATATTGCGAGCTTTGCAACCTCGTCCCCAGGGCGCTTTTCCCTGGCCTCCAAAGCCAGGGAAAAGCGCCCTGGGGACGAGTTTGCTAGCTTTTTTCTTGGCAGTGGAAAGTCTTTGGCCTCACGAAGTAGGTTCTAGGGGTGAAATCTATTCGGCAAGATGGAAATTGAAGCTGATTTCTGACCAGGAAGTGTTTTGATCATTCATTGTGTGATTTATCGAAGGCGTTGACAGATAAAACTCAGGTATGTGGTTGAGCTCGTGTCACCAAAATACTTCAGCAGTGCCAAGCATAAAAACGCCTCGTGAGTGTTTAGTTTAGGTGATTTTCTTAGAAAGCCTCAAAGATTGTGCTCACACTTAGCTATAGGTCTCATGGTTTGGCTGCCTAAAAGGTTATAATTTCTGGACGTTTGAAATGTTGTTTATTTCATCGCAAAATCCTGATACTTCTGCGGGAGACATTTTCCGTCTGTTGCCAGCAATAAAGCTGTCATTGTTTAGCCTCAGCTAGTGAACTGAATCGCTTTCGATTCGGCTTAAATGTCAACTTGTTAAAATGCACTTGAAATTTCTTTAGCCACGTTTCAGTAGATTTATATTATCTGCTTTGCCTTTAATTATTTGGACGAAACATTTTCTGTAGCTCGTATCATCATAGTCAGATTACAAGTTTGTTGAACATTCGCTGGTGCTGTGGGACCTGTGGCTTAGTCCTTGTTCTAGGGATCGGACTCGATCTTTTGGCAGTTTGCTTTCTGGTTTCCTAGCTACATGCAGGAAATCAGGTAATTTGGATACAGCTCTTATCGTAGGAATCTTTGATAAGATGGCCTCATCATGAGATGCTGTTTTTTTCCTATTGTTTCATTTCATTGTTTCTGTACCCTACGAAAATGAAAGGATTTCGCTAAAAAAAACAGCTTACCTTACTTAAAATGTGTGTTACCTCTCTCCTGTGTGGT
>JAKSDK010001279.1 GCA_022360095.1 Phycisphaerales bacterium | reverse complement strand
TTAGGCCACGGCCAGAGTTCGGGGAGAAGAAGGAGACGGGGCAGGGCAAGCTGGGCAAATCTAGCTGAAGCTGTCGAGTGCTTGAAGCCTTTTATACTCTCTTTCTTTGGTTTGGCCTCACTTGATATGGCATGCCAAGATTGCAGGAGTTACAGGATAGGGCACGATAGTCAACTTATTTGACTACCATACCAATGGACCTGGCTGAGAAGCGGGGGCGTAGCGTTCTTTACGCAAATACGCACGCGCGTACTTGAGAAATTGTTAGCATTTTTCTAAAAAAGATTTTCTGTTATAAGTAAAAGTTATTTGTAGTGTCGTAACTTGACCTTGTATTGTGTGGATTTGTTTCTGTCTATCTCGCTGTTTTTCGGTATAATTTTTACAGGAAAAATACAACAGTTTGAGAAGTGGTATGAGATAAATGTGAAACATTCCTGAATTATTTGCTTTATCAGGCGATCCCACAATACATTGAGTTTTGATGAAAAAAGGAACGAGGACGGCGGGAATACATGCAAACACATTTGTCGCCACAAAGAATCGATCCTGGCTGATCATCATTCCTTTCAAGATTTATCTGAAAGGTAGTTTCCCATTCAAAAGCTATTCACTTTTTTAGTTTTCTCTCTTTTTGTCGAAAACGTTTATCGAAGACTACATTAATGTCACTCAAATGGGAAATCATGGACCAGACCCTGCCGACCATATATACAATCGAGGCATAAAGCTGAAGCAAAGTGTGAGGTGCACGTGTGGCGCGGTTCAACAAGAATTTTACAGGAAAGTTACAACTAGCTGCTGTAGTATTGTTTTCAGTGACAAAATAAACATTAGAGATATTCAGAAAAACTGAAAATAAATAAATGCTGACCATAATTGTTTGTTCCATGATCGACTTCATGATCGAAATAAAGAAAAAACTCGAAAGTCAGCAAAGGACTAAGGGTGCGGAAAATTTACACAATCGCGTACACGCTGCAATTCGTTCTATCTGATGCTTTTAAACTCCAAATTTCTGCACAAAAAGATGTGCTTTAGGTGGTCACTTTTCTCGAGCGACAAGGAAAAAAATAAAAGCTGCAGTAGAGCTTATCCTTCATCCAAACATAAAAATGTTTTTCTAAATTTTCGTTTGTAGTT
>JAKSDK010001918.1 GCA_022360095.1 Phycisphaerales bacterium | reverse complement strand
TTCAATTTGGCAATGATTTTAACAATTGGGTAAAATTTTTTACTCGAACATTTCAAGCTGCACAATTAATAATGGATATTCGTCCAGTTGGTTTAATTTAGAACGTGGCGTCAGACAAGCCTGTCCTTTGTCGGGATTACTGTTTGTATTAGCTGTAGAAACACTTTCCGCCTGTATACGATCTTGTAAAGAAATAAAAGGAATTCAAGTCGCCAATAGAGAAATTAAGTTATCCCAGTACGCCGATGATAACACCACTTTTTGTAAGCATGAACTCTCTGTTGGGAAACTTCTGGATTTGTTAGACATTTATGGTGATTGTGGTGGGCTCAAACGAAACACTGCAAAAACAGAAGCATTATGGCTCGGGAAAAATGCAGCCAGGAAGGATACTCCCTTTGGAATTAAGTGGCCGGAAACACCTATCTGTGCTCTAGGCACATCTTTTTCACACAATTATAAACTTTGCGAGTGGGAAATCTTCACCCATAAAATAAACAAACTTAAAACACGTTTTAATGTTTGGTTACAACGCGACCTTTCGGTATATGGTAGAATAACAATAGCTAAAACACTGGGGTTGTCAAAACTGCTCTTCTCGAGTGCCTGCATTTGCACACCCGCTCATGTTATAGATAAGGTGAATAGACTGATTGTTTATTTTGTCTGGAGAGGAAAGAAGCCAAAAATTAAGAGCGACACCCTTATAGGTTCAAAAGATCAAGGCGGACTTGATTTGCCGGAGTATGAAACTTTTTCCAAATCTTTGCAATGTGCTTGGGTCCGAAGAATGAAGGAAAGAGTAGGCAATCAGGGGATGACAATTCCATCATTTTATCTATGAAAAGTTGGTGGACCCTTTGTTTTTTGATTGCGACTATGATATTAATCTTTTAAATCTTAACACGGTACCAGCCTTCTACACAGACGTCCTTAAATCTTGGGCTGATGCTCAAGGTGCGCGAGAGCGAGATGATGACCGAGCCAATCCCGGATATATATTTCTGTGGAATAATAAAAATATAACCATAGCAGGCAAGTCTATATACTGGAAAGACTGGTACGCTGCAGGTATAGAAAGAATCTGTGACTTATTGAATGAAAATAG
>JAKSDK010000149.1 GCA_022360095.1 Phycisphaerales bacterium | reverse complement strand
GTTGATAGCTATATAGAGCTCTTACTAGGAACGATACTTGTGTTATACCGCTTGATTCCTTCCTGATCTACATAGTTGTTGTATTGTATAGATCCTTGAACAAATAGACGAGTTCTGCAGGAAATAATGAAGCAATTTTTTAAAAAATTCCTCCACTGTGAGTTTAAGTAATGCATCCTCTATTCCATAGATATGTTACAGGTCAAATTTGATTTCATGTTAATTTTGATTTAACCTAGGGGGATTCCTGATTCTCTTTGTCTCCTAGCCCCAGAAGATAAAAAAAAATTGAGAATCAACCTAGGTTAAAAAATTTAACCTGAAATCAAACGTAACCTGTAACATAAACATAACTATAATTATTATGTACTACATAGTTATAGACACAAAAATAATGCAATCTTGCTGACAGGACATATCATTTGCCAGATAGTTTCCATAAGGTTTTTACTGGAAGGCTCCTGGGTTTCACAGTCAACCTACATGAAGTCTTCGTGATAATAAATAATTTTGCAATAATCTAACTGATGTTTATACAAAAGTAGCTATTTTCATTCAGTATATGTAATTGAACACAGACATTGGAAAGAAATTTCACATATGAATCCTATTACATTCCATTCACATGTCATAGTTATTTAATTCATAAGCTGGTAATAAAGAATGAGCAAGAAAACCTCACTGCCTTGTTGAGGACACCATACTTATGATGAGTATGGATAACAGGAATAACCTGGTTAAAATACAAAACAGGCTTACCCCTTCCTTACATATCCATTAACTTTCTCCTGTAGTGAAGGTTTGAAAACTGAGATGTTATGCCATTCAGTCTTGCTTTCAAGTGTTTCTTTAAAACAAAAACAAAAACATTTACAATAATTATAATACAATACAAACTTTATTTAAGTGTCAAAAGTCTTCTATCATGCTTAACGAGGCCCACTAATCGGGAACACTTTTACCTAAAAATTAGTTATCACAATACAGTATTAATATTTATCACTATAGCTAAACTAATTATTTCAAAATTTGTTAACATACAAATGCTATTAAAAGTAGTTAATAAAAGATATCGGATTCTAAAAATTCAGTTCGATCCAAATCTTAATTAATGATCAACTATATAAGATAACGGTTTCTAAATAATCTTTTTACAAATACTTCACCGCTACTTTTATACTGACACGGGTCGTGCGTAAGTAGCATCCCTTACATGTTTCTCCAT
>JAKSDK010001391.1 GCA_022360095.1 Phycisphaerales bacterium | reverse complement strand
GAGGAGAACTGCTGGAGCAATGATGGGAACCTAAACCAAACTCAGCCTACACATGTTTTTTTTTTCTTAATTTTATAAATCTTTATTGTACTTTCACACACATATCAGTCAGATACTTCACAGTAACCAGTAATTAAAATAAAAATAAGTAAATAAATAAAAATAAAAGGTTAAACAGGAAGCTACATACATTGTAACAGACTAGTTGTAACAACTCCCCCCCCAAAAATAAATAAATGAATAAGCAGGCGAGATTGTCACTGAAAAAGGTATCCTCAAGTATATTAATTTTCGCATTTTGCAATTTTTCATTGGGCTAGTACTTGTGTTGCTAAATCAGAGGAATTGGTTCATGGTTATGAACCCAAGCCACATTGATGGAAGTCAAATGCTCTCCTAGGGACCCATGCCACCATTGCTTACCCCAAAATAGTTTAACTGAATTGATTGTAATAAAAAAGTACCGTATATCTAGATAGCAATTTGGCAATAAGAAATTATTCTCTCTTTTGTCCAAAGAGAAAACAGGAGAGTTTGGAGAAAATCTCCATAACATGGATGTCAGAACCTACCAAAAACACAACTCACATTTGAATGTTTGGGCACCTGCAGACTGGTCCAACCATGTACTGAAATACTAAAGAGAGGCGAAGTCATTACATTGCATTGCCATGGTATCAAAATTTTTTTGTCCTAACAAACCATGGTCCTGCAAAATATAGCAGAAAAAAATTAAAAGATTGACATGGATGACTTGTCTGTACATGTATATGATTGCAGATAGTCAGGGACAAAGTTGTAGCCTAAACCTTATCTATTGTTTTACAATGTAAATAAAATAGCCATCTCTGTACAGAAAAATTGTTGAGATACAGAATTGTTGCTACCATGGTGATCTAACATCATACTTCTTCTCTCTTTTGTCATTCCTGCACCTGCCTCATGGAGTGTTCATGAAACATCTTGGTTAATAATGAATGAGGAAAAATGTCAACTTATTTCCTGTCAACCTCATGGATATACCAAGTGTCATTTTATTCACTGTTCACTTCTTACAGAACTTAATAAATAAACAGTGGATAGGAGCACTACCAGAGGACAAGACTGAAGTCCGACGATTTCTCAATGAGTATCTCCTGTCACACCACAAGAAGCTACCAGGGTACATTAGAAACAAGCTTGTAAAAGTGATTGTGGACATCGGACGGGTTGACTGGCCTCACTTCTACCCTAATTTTTTGTCAAACATCGTTGAGGTAAGCAAACATTATTAAGCAATGGAGATGAAAAATGATTCTTGCATTTGTGAATGCACCTTATGCAGTAATATTGCAAAAAAATTGCGAAGACAATAATAATTATTTTTTGTCGCATGAGTCATACTGAGAGAACATCTGCATATAATTCCTCAATTAAGGTGTCTGAACACAGTTTTGGCAGTTTATGAGTATGTGTCATTTGCCAAATCATGGCAAGAGAAAGGTTGCAGCTCATAAGCTGAAACTTGGCAAGTGAAAAATACACTGATGAAAAATTTTGATTGACAGCTAAAATTTTACGTTTTCGTAGTTTCCATGGCAACATGAATGATTGATTACAACTTTAAAATTTCACTTTTGCTCAGTTTACATAAAATTCGCTCATTAGATTTTCCTATAAACTTTCATACAGCTTACTATAATTAATCATTATCATTTGAAGCTTATTT
>JAKSDK010001010.1 GCA_022360095.1 Phycisphaerales bacterium | reverse complement strand
TTCTCGGATGGATAGATTACCAAATTTTCTTGGCTATGGGGCTTCGCTCCGAGGAGCTCCGCTATTAGGGAATTCAAGGCTCTGGAGGGCAATTAACTGAAAATTGAATTCGTTAGTCGTTGCTACAATGGAGGTCAAAAGTGTTGGGACCTTTCTAGAGATATTAGTAAAGCTAGCGACCCCTCCCCATCCTCCCCAAACATAACTGAATTTTGAGCACCATGGGTGGAAATGATCGCTTTTTTGGCCATAACATTGGATGAACCATTGCTGGGGGGAGTAGGGGGACGACAGGATGAACCATTGTCGGGGGGTGTTGGGGGAACGACAGGATGAACCATTACTGGGGGGAGTGAGGGAAAGACGGGATGAACCCAAAGCAGATCAAAAAATTGTCATTAGGAGTAGAGTGCTATATATCTAACAGTCTTCTCCACACAGTCCCAAGTTCCTTTGTCCCCCGTCGTAGTGTCCCAAGGAGTCGTTTTTGTCTCGTCAAGTAACGCTCCAGAAAATAGAACGCGGCTGTAGCTCTGATTGGCTAAAATCGAGAAAGGAATGTGGTTCGAACGTGAACAGCCTTTTTTTTATTTGGATCAACACTGTGTGACGAAACAAAAACTGCTGCGTGCGTGTGGGAGACTATACTTGACCATAAATTAAAACAAATTTGAATACAAGGCTGGCAATACGGCAAGGGGCTGATTTAGTGCTGGTATTAGCATCTCTACAACAGAGATCCGACAAGAAAAAACCAGTCGGTTTCATTTACAGGCTGAGTGGACCTCCGTATTCACAGGTTTTGATGTTGCCGGATGCGTCTCTTCCGGCATTGTTGCATGAGCTCATGCACTCGCGAGGTAGTTAAAGTTTTATCAGCTCGATTTCTCTTTGAACTCGATATAAACGTCTTCATAACTCTATCCATGTAGGGTGAAAAAGATTTTTCAATGCGATCGGAAACTGTGAGAGGTCAAAGTTACTGTCTAAAATTTTTCTTTTCATTATGCGTGCAAGAATTCTGATTTGATTTTGATACCAGTTGCGGCAGCGACTGATTAAACGGATTCAAGAAGGTCAGGTCGCTAGACCTGGCTTGGCTGTTAGTTCCATTCACAAACTCAAACAAAAACATACAAC
>JAKSDK010001545.1 GCA_022360095.1 Phycisphaerales bacterium | reverse complement strand
ACTTATTTTAGCCAATGGACAGATTTATCCGTTGGAGGATAGCATTATCATCCACCTTTTGAATAGACTGCAAAACAGTCGTATTTTTCTCAAAGTCAGTTTAGTGTAGCCTGAGAGTAGCATAAGAGCCGAAGCGCGCGACAAACCCCTTACTCGCTCTCCGTTTTTCAGCGTCGCTCCAGACCTTTTGTTTGACTGTTCGCGCGGAAATACGTAAAACTACGGACTGTTTTGCAGTCTAACTTTTGAACAACTGGGACCGGGAAAACCAGACCAGCAACTGACGAATGTTGATCCTCAGGGGATGAAAATGGTTTAGTTACATTGAGTGAAGACTGATTACAATTGGCCGTACTGGGACTGACGAATAATCGATCGAAGAAACCAGTCAATTATACATAATTTGCGTAATGATACTTATGGACGATTCTCCGGGCCCACATGGGAATTCATGAAAAGAAACCATGCTTCTCTTTATGTCAATAATTAACGTAGTCCTTTCTCTTTCTTAAAGCAACATAGGTCTTAAACCATATTTTCCCTAGACATTCACAATCACACTGACAAAAGACAGATTGAATTGAAAATTCAAAGTATGGTACAATGCCTATAGTATCGGGTATAGACAATATGTATTCCCTGCAGCCAGAATGATGCCACATAGCCTTATCCAAATTTGGAAGTAGAAAACCGGTTTACATGCCTAAGTTTTCTTTCTTTCTCAACTAGATACTGCGATAAGCTAAGTCCTGAAATAAAATGAGTCTCCTCTCCGAGTGAGGCTCCTCTCCCACAATCAAACGTATTTTGATGAGAGAGAATAACTGACAAAGAAAAACGTCCTTCTGGGGGCCTTAATAGAAAACCTGCGGTAGGTTTATTTTTAGCAATAACATAATTAAGACAAACCAAGATCATTTTCTCTTGTCTTTATTAGATATTGGAATATGGGATTAGTTATAGGTGCGATACTTATGAGCCAGTTCTTTAAACAAGTTTCATTTGGTCAATCGAGATAGATACTTTTGGGTGGCCTTTTGGTATCCAATTCAGTGCTCTAATATACCATACAACCCAACAAGCAAAACCGGAAAAAATTTAATTCTCATTAAGATCTTTTATATCTTATTCAGGTGAGT
>JAKSDK010001734.1 GCA_022360095.1 Phycisphaerales bacterium | reverse complement strand
TTCCCGTGTTAAAAATCCAAAACAAAACCTGAGGCCGACGGTACTGCGCTCATTTTACCTTCCTCTCTCCATCAGTGCTTTGTTACGGATACAAGTAAAGCTACACGGAATAGAAAGAAGTCGAACGAGCTGGAAATCGAACTCGGCACCTCCCGCTCAGACGACTGGGCCGCGCACTAACCACCTGAGCGCCGAATTCTTTATTGCAACAATTTTAATGGGCACGTTCTTATCGAACTTAAGCACGGCTCTTTTCAGCACCACACGCCGAGACTTAAATGACTATAAACCCACGTTTTATTTTGTATCCCTCAGACAAGGATGATTTCGTCTCGTAAAGTTTCCTAGTGTACTGGGAAATGTTTCCTTGAAGAATAGTAATTAATTGATTCATCATGGAAGTCTGCACATGATTGATTTTTTCTTTTCTTTAATTTGTTTTTGTTGTTGTTGTTCAATTTGCGAATTTCCACTTTTTTGTGCCTTTCTTTTTTCTTGTTTGTGCACGTTATCGTTTTAATGCTTGTCTTCACTGCTTGCCCCGTATTTTTTTTAGATATAACAAACAAAATGTAGCTATGTAAAACATGATAAGCAACGCGAGTTTAAAACAATATTGAATAACATGAACCATTTGAACCATTTTAAAGTTTTATTTGACATAATGACTAGATATAAGAAAACATACCACTAATAACTTAATTTTGAAATAAAAATTTCATGCATTTGAACTAATTGATTTTTGCCTGATTTGAGCCAATACGACAACAAAAGTGTTATCTAATGACAATGTTATTGACCCTGAAGTGTCAAACTGGTAAACTGGGGTATATTAAGATTATGACAAAAATCTTGTAGCAATATAAAAATGAGATATTTTTTTAAACATTTACTAGACCTGTTTAATCCTACGACTACAAGTATGTTGCTGAAACAGAGACAGAGCTCACTGAAAGTGCAAAATAAAAGGTTCACAAATCCCATAAGATCATTCTCAATCATTTTGAAATATGAGACACTCGGAACTTTGTCCCTTATTCTTTACCTTCAGATAGATGCCTTTAAAAACGCCTTGGCCTGATCACAAACTAGGTTTCATGTTTGTTCCAACCGAGGAACTCTCTTAAAATAGCCTACAGAAGGAACGAAATATTTAAAGGTGATGACGTCAGTCAGTAATACTTCTAATTTCAAAGTACTGCACGAACTGAATTAAAACAGATGTACTCATTAGTGATAGCTTCACTGAGCACAGTGGCATCTTGTATTGTTTCCATATTTTCCGGTTTAT
>JAKSDK010001521.1 GCA_022360095.1 Phycisphaerales bacterium | reverse complement strand
CTTTTGTCTGGTGCGTTGAAGGGCCCGTGTTCGAATCTGGGCAGTACCTTTTTCTCTTCTCTTCTTTTCTTTTCTTCTTTTTTTCTTTTTCTTTTCGTTTAGTTTTTATTTTAGGTATAGCAGTTTTGTTATGTTTTTATATATAGTTCACAATTTTTGATTGACAAATTTTCTTCTCGGCTTTACTTGCCGTTCCCCCCAAGTCCTTCCCAAGGTTCTGCGATTTACGTATTTCTAGTACTACAATGAAACCCATGAATAGAAGCTAACCTACAAATATTAATTATTAATAACTATAAGTGACTGTAGGAATAAGTTGAGTGTTAAGTGCAGTGGCAACAGGGACACTGTCATGCATAGTGCGTGTGGCTAAAGTGCACTTGCCTTATTCATCGAGGACACAAACCCCACTACCCCCCACCCCCACCACCCCACCCCAAGGTCTAGATACTATTGTGCAATACTGTATGTGAACAGATTTCAACTGGACAGCAGAGCTACAAACTACAGTTATTGGAGAATGTCTGACTAAAAGGGGGCACAAATTTCTATCTTCAGTCAGACATGATTACCAGACAGATCAAAAACTAAAAAAAAATATCATTTTGTAGTTAAAGAATAACATAGTACTGAAAATACTCAAAGTGAATGTAAATTATGTCCAACAAATTTTGGTAGCAACTTGGTTGCCCATATTTCCTTTCTAAAAATATGAATTATTGTTTGCAGTCCTGGGACAGATGAGAATGATTGTATGCCTTACGAATGTCTGTTTGAGTTTACAGGTTTCTTGTTTTAAGAAGGTGAAATTGTTTTAATTTTTCACCTCTGTGCCCCTTTGTTGCCAGGTTACTGGATGATTGGTTGTGCTGGCATGGTGATAGGCTCTGTAGTGCTGGGCGGAGTCACACGACTCACTGAGTCTGGTCTTTCTATGGTCGACTGGCATCTCATAAAAGGCATGAAGCCACCAAGAACACAAGAAGAGTGGGAGAGAGAGTTTGCAAAATATCAGACATATCCTGAATATAAATAGTACGTTTCTCTTGTCGTCATATATTTTTTCTTTATTTAAACAGATTTTATTGATGAAGATTGCCCTAAGAGTTAAAAGAACTCATCAAGAGGGCTGACTTTGCAATAACATTAAATAAAGAAAATTACATTAAATAGTTATTAGTCAAAGCAGCAGCAAAACAAAGAAGATATTAAAGGACTGCTAGCAGGTGGAAAATACATATTTAGGTACTTTTATAAAATCTCATCAATTCAGATTTAAAAGACTGGACAAGAAAAAATCAATCATTGTTTTGCTCTGGAGATAGTAACGGTGATCCAAACAGAAAAACTGATACAAATTCTGCTTTAGACATAAGAGACCACCTG
>JAKSDK010001406.1 GCA_022360095.1 Phycisphaerales bacterium | reverse complement strand
GATACCAACATTATTATTATTATTTTCAAATCAAATCATGTCCATGATACTAGTTTAAAAAAAATTTTATTCTATATGAGAAAAGAAATGAAAGTAGGGTAGCAAAATGACGATTTTTGTCTGAAATAGGAACAGGGTTTGAAAGCTTCGGCGGCACACTTCTACCCTAACTTCCCTTGAGTACCCCCCCGCCCCCCCTCCCGGAGTTGATCAAATATCACTAAATGTCGCGAAGGCATCGCACCATCTTTTCAGTTCATAATGCTTGAAATGATTAATATCACATGTGCAAAAGCTTCTGTTAGGATAGGGAGACGATGTCTGAATTCAGCTATCAAATACCCTCTTGAGGGTACTTTGTCTATGATAAACAAGTGCAACTTTATTCGCAGTAAAGTGCATTTTACACGATAGAAAAACAAGGGCAACATCGCTCACCATAACGCTCGAGATTAATTAGAAGCAGAATCCTAGATATAAAAAACCTTTTTATTGGCTTTATTGATAAACTAAAAGACAGTGCAAAAGTTTTAGTCGATACGATGAGGATGTGTGGAAGAACATCCAAACTTTGAGGTTCTCGGGGCTTAAAGCTGCTTAATCATACTATGATATATTTGTCTAAAGTGAGTCCAAGTTTATTGGATATCCCAATGGACTGCAAAATCTTTCTATGTTTGAGTTATTTAGGAGAATAGACGAGTAGACGATATTAATCACACAGGATCTCTCTCCCATGACTGATATCAAACAACGGAGTTGTGCTGATTATAACATTCGGCCGTACGGAGTTCAACAGAGCATGGTAGCAGCCATATCTCGCGGTTTCGTTCCTTTTAGATGTGAAATCGTCAATATAGCATACCAGAAACCTTCCATCATTACAAAAAAAGGCAGGATAAAAGCCATTTTTGGAAAGGCCTCTCCTTCAAGTCGTGCACCCAAAGACTGCTTTGGCTCTAGAATTTCTGGGACTTTAACAATATGTCTACTCTTGCATTAAACTTGGCGTAGTTCGACTCAAGCTTGATCGAGTGTACTTCTAGCATGCATCAAGAAAATCGCTTGTCAAAGTGAGAGCAAAGAGCTAAAGCTTAGAATACTTTGATATAATCAATGATAGTTTTTCGGGTCAAAACTTTTCGTAGCCTGCGAAAACATCCGTTTCTCCTCGCTCTTCGTCGCTGAGGACGTTTCGCGCGCGCAGGCTAAACTTTTCGCAACTGTATGTCACAATTCTAAACAGGAAGTTTTTAAATAATGATAAGATTAATATCATCATTTCTAGGATTGTAGAAAATTCTACATCTGAGACGACAACAACATAAACGTGAGCAACATTTCTATAATTTT
>JAKSDK010001088.1 GCA_022360095.1 Phycisphaerales bacterium | reverse complement strand
CCCGCTGCCCGCTGCCCGCTGCCCGCTGCGCGGGATTGCGTGGGTGGCTTAGCGGTTTCCCGCGATCTTTAGCGCATCGGGTGGCGTCCGTGTTTCTTGCGCCGTGTCGGCGCAGCCTCCCGATCCACGAAAAACGACGACGTGTCAATGGTGAATCGCGCACGGCGAGAACGGAGAACGTGCGCGCGAAGATGGAGAATCACGCGAATGCGGAGAAAGCCCCGGGCCGCCCTGCCCGGGGTGACGGAGCGAGGGATGGGGATGTTGACTCGGTCACCCAAACCCCGGGCAGGGCGGCCCGGGGCTTTTGGGGGAATTGTGTGTTGAGACGGTAGAACAAGATGAGTTCATTTTTTCAGGGAGGTTCGGGCATGATTTATTCGGAGACGTTCAAGATCGACGGAGAGCTGCACGCGTTCAATCCCCAGGTGCGACAAAACCATGACACGCATTTGTCCATGCAGTTCTGGCCTGCCTATTTCGCCAGGGAACTGCTACGGTTCGGCGTCTTCCTCCGAGCCGCAACGATCATGCTCCAGATACGCGGCGGCGTCCGGTTCGGTTACGTCAACGATGACGACGACGAACTCGGAAACGAGATTCGGGGCGAGGACCATGAAACACTCGTTCACGTTTTCGCCGAGTGTCTGAACCGGCTGAAAGCGTCGCCCAAGATTCTGGAGCAGATCCCGGGCGGGAAGGACTATGAGCCCGAGGAACTGTCGGAAGAGTGGACGGACTTCCTCGACGGCTGGTCGCGGATCGAGTTCGGTCTGTTAAAGGGCAGTCACGCAGGAATCGCCGACAAGGCATGGTGTCGCCTGGCTCGTCAGTTCGTGCGAACGACGGCAGATTATCTCGTCGGACGCTACGCCGCCTGGCGCAGCGTAACCTTCACGCCATCCGCCACGACATCACCGCCGATGGCCAAGCCGGTCGAAACCGCTGCGGCGTAGTCACGTTTGAGTCTTCACACAGGCCGGAGGCGAGCGAACCACGCTCGCCTTCGGCATATATCAAGCTGGTGGATTCTCCGAGCGCGAAATGGCAGAATCGGGCCCATTTCTGTGCGCTCGTTGCACGGGCGATGCGACTCGTTCTGACGGATCTCGCGCGACGCCGCAGAGAAAGTCCGCGAGCAAACGCCAACGATGCTTCGAGCGCCAAGCGAGAACATGAACGTCGATCTACTTGCGCTCGACGAAGCATTAAAGAAACTCTTTAGCGTCAAGGATCGGCACGCTCGCATCATTGAACTTCGGTTCTTTGGCTCCCTGTCGGTGGAGGCAACGGCGGAAGTGATGGACGTATCCGGGGCGACCGTGGAAAAGGATTGGCGCGTGGCGCGGGCCTGGCTTATCCACGAACTGAGCGATGATCACCTATGACTGACTCACCCAGCGATTACGAGTGCCATTAGTTTAGTGGCGTATGCCATTTTTTTTCTTTGCGCGCCAACCAAACCACGACTCATGATCAACAAACCCAATACGATCGCCGCCCGGGTCTTTCTCCACGTCATAGGATGATGCTCCCTCGTTTACGCAGAACTTCGGGTCATAAAAAGCCGCCCCGATCTTCCAACCGGGGCGACCAGAGGCTAGTTGTAAGCCTCTAAACGGGAACCAGAGCCCTAGAGCACACGTCCAGGAGCTAAGCGCCAGGTTTACGAAGGCCTGAATGTTCAGTCCGTTGACATTGCGGTCTTCATTGACATTGGTGGCCGTCGCCGTTTTCACTCCGTACACGAACGATCGGTCCAGGCTGTGTAAAGAAAAACGAGCGTTTGGCGGGCCGATTGACGCGAGCCCTTTCCAGTGATTAGACACTTCGCCAGTCCATCCAAGATCTGAACCGCAGTTGCCGTTCGATGATGACTGCATCCAGTTGTTCCGCTCGAAAAAGCAGCCCCCAGGCGGAGCGAAGGGAAAGGGCAGGATCGCACGACGCCCGGGGGGCTGTAAGACCGTCTTTTTGAATCTCCGGCGCTGTCGCCGCTTTCATTCCGTACACGAACGAGCGAGCCGGACTGTGTAAGAAAAAAATGATGATTCGCAGCGCGACTCCGTAATGTCCTGCCATATTCTCCGCGAATGCAGCACTCCGGCCATCGATTTTTCACAAGTTCTTTACATGGTTCGGCCCGCTCGTTCGTGTACGAGTTGAAGGTGGCGGTGGGCGCCAACCGCGATCCACAGAAAGGAAAGGCCGCGTGACACAGGAGGCACCAGTGTTTACTCAACGACCCAATGTAAGCGGTGTGACGCTCGGTTCAAATGCACATGTTTCCCGGCCGTTCTTGATCGATAACGAAGCTGCTTGCACGAAGGGATATCATCTTCTGATCATCGGAGGATGTGACCGAACATACACGCGTTTGCTCCAGACACATCTGTTAAATCACACAAATTGGCAGGTGACCCATTGCAGCACGGAAAAAAGCGGCGAAATGGCTTTGCAGATGGAAGGCTTTGACGCAATTCTGCTGGAAATAAAATCGCTTCGTGGTGAGGGCATCCCGCTGTTGGAGAGAATCAGCTGTGCCGCCGGTAAGGCGCCGATCATTGCCATAACGAATCTCGATGGCGATCGCAAGTCGATCGAAGTGCTGCGCCACTACGCACAAGGCCATCTTATCAGGGGGAATTTCGACGCACCAATACTGATACGAACGATACAAAACGCAATCGAACGAAAGTCGGAAGCACGTCGCGTCGCGGACCTCGAAAAGCAGCGCGCATCATTGCAGGAGACCGTAAGGTCGCTGGAGAAAGTCCTGGGCGTTGTCGGCCATGAGTTGCGCACGCCGATCGGCGGCCTACGCATGATGATCGAAGTGCTGCTCTCTGCACAGAATCGGCATGAACCGGCCATCGAACAGATGATCAAGACCATGCACGAAGAGGTAATTTCAACAGCGCAGATGATCTGCAACTTGCTCGAAGCCGCGCGCAGAACGAACGGCAAGACCCAATGGAACTGGAGCAATTTTTCCGTTCGCGAGGCTTGCGAAAAGGCGATTGAGGCAATAACACGGATCGGTGCTGCCAAGGGCGTGGAGTTGCAATTCATCAAATCGTCGGATACGCACTCCATGCAAGGAGACGAAGATGCGATTCGTCGTCTGTGCATCAACCTGCTGAATAACGCCTTGCGGCACACGCATGCGGGAACCGTCGTGATGGAAATCCTCGAAGGCAAAGCCGGCCCAGAATCCACCATCGTCATTCGAGTCTCCGATACGGGTGATGGAATTCCTGAATCGAAAATCGACCGACTGTGCGAGGCGATCTCGGTTAATACGGACGTTGTAGAGGATGGATATGTTTCCGGTAGCGGATTAGGGCTTGCGATCTGCAAGAGCATTGTCGCGGCCCACGGCGGTCAACTAACGATCTTCTCCCAGGTCAATGTCGGCACGGTGGTATCCGCAGAAATAAGAGACAACCTGCCGAAGCCCGTTCAGGTCACAGGCAACGAACCCATCATGACGGGGTTTGATTCATGAATCGCATCTTGCTGGTCGACGATATGTCCATCTATTGCGAGCCGATCAGCATTGCTTTGCAACAACGAGGATACGAAGTCGAGACCGCCATCGACGGAATTGATGCACTCAATCAACTGGATAAGTTTTTCCCCGACATCGTATTGCTTGACATTGTCTTGCCATACATGGACGGCCTTACCTGCCTGAAGGTATTGCGAAAGCGGCCTTCCAGTAAGTCGCTGCCGGTCATTCTTCTTACTGCCGTCGCCGAGCGTGACTATGTACTTAAGGCGAAGGAGCTCGGCGTCAACGGATATCTCCTTAAATCGTACTTCTCACTGGACGACTTGTGCCATCGCATTGACGACGCACTGTCGAATCCCGTCACGGGTGAATCAACGGCTTCAGCGGACCATGACTCGGCATGGGATGCGAACGAGCAGCAATCGAAACGGGCTACTCATCTCAACAATCAGCCGGCGAGCGCTTCACCACGAGAGCAATCGCCAACGTCGCCGAAAGAGCACTCGGCCCAGGCGCCGTCACCTAAGCCGGATCTTAAGCGCATCGATAAGAGTGAAATCACGCAACGCTTGAGACAGCACAGCGACCTTCGTCCCTTCAGCGGCGTGGTCGCCGACGTGATTGCAATGGCCTCCTCAGGCCGCAGTGATGCAGCGGAACTGGCTACAGTACTCAAGAAAGACCCCGTGCTTAGCACGCGCGTGCTACACGTTGCTAATTCGGCGAATAGTCAGACAGTCCGAACGAAGAATTTTGAACTACTGGATGCCGTCAAGCGTATTGGCTTTTCTAAAGTCAGCAAGCTGGCCGCGTCCGTGGGGGTTTTCGAGTCCGTGCCATTGGATGCAAGCACCCTATTGGGTGCCGTTCGACACTGGCAGCACAGCTTCGCCGTCGCCTCGCTGATGGAGCAATTGATCACGGACACAGCCTACGCGTATCTCGTCGGATTGTGTCACGACCTCGATTCTATCATCATGAGAATCGTTTTTGCAGAGGAGTACGCGTATGTTGATCAAGCTGCAGTCGAACCGGGCGGAGACTTTCGGGAGATCGAGCGTCGGGTTTTCGGCATGCCGCATCATGAGCTGATTGACGTTGTCCTAAAACGACTTTGCGTGCCCGAAGATATCGCGGAGCCGATCCTGCAATTCCATCGGCATGCCGTGGAGCCGAAAAGCAAGCGTGGTCGGCTGGACCGTGCCCTCCGCGTCGCCAACAGCTATGCACACGGTTTGCTATTGGCGCCGCACGCGTCTGCAAACATTGAGCCGATTCATCAGAGCGAATTCAATAAAGCAGCGGGTCGTGATCGCAGCATCACGACCAATGACGAGGAGCTTCGTGCCGACGTGCTCCTGACCACGGGGTTGCTCGCACGCCTCTCATCGAAGGACAGGGCGGCCTCGCATGAATTGCTGTTGCCGCAATTGGATATCGAGGCGCTTCATGTGCGCGACCAAGCGTTCGCCGATTTCGATCCGATCGAGGCGACGTTGAGGAGCATGACAAAGGTCGCGACATCCCCGCACCTCCCGCGCAACGAGAACGAATTAGAGGGTTGCACGGCATTGATCGTGACCGTGGCGTCAAAAAGTGCATCCGGGTGGTCGCTGCCGCGACTGGAACAGACGTTCGAGCAATGTTGCGGATCGGGTGCTGCTCGCGGAATTCTGCTGGGTCCCGCCGATTCAGAGTTTTCCGAAATCCGAAACGCCGAATACCTGACATGGCCTGTGACCATCGGACACTTGCATTCCAGAATCGCCGGGGCCGTCAATCTTCCGGGTTGATCCCCGCGTCACGCAGCGCCTCGCGCGCCTCCGCGATGAAGAGTTTGCGGACTTCGAAGTTCAGGTTCTCCTTCGCACGGAGAAGGCGGTGAAACGCGTCGACGGCGGCAGAGGCTGATTCCGACCGTCCCTGCCGTACGGCGACGGCATTTTTAAGACAGTTGGCGAAACAGACGGCCCAGTTCTCGTGCGTGAGTTCGGGAGCCATCAAGTCGATGCTTTTGCTCAACGAGGATTCCGCTTCATCCAACTTGTCCTGTTCGAGCAACGCACGTCCCAACCATAAGTGGGCCTGACCCTGTACCCGGAGAAGGACCCGCTTCTCGCTCCATGCCAGTAATTCGCGGCACAGGGGTTCGGCCTCGGCCCCTCGATCAAGCGCGATCAGCGTCGTTGACAATTGGCCGAGTATTCCCGTGAAAACGACCGAGTCCGTATGATGCTCACGGCATTCGGCGAGCGCCTCTTGCAGGATCACCTCGGCTTCCCCAAGCCGTCCATCCGCCATCAGAATCTTCCCGAGGTGCCCCATCTGCATGATCGTAAGGCGATCCGCATCGCCCAGTACGCGCCGGCCACCTTCCAGCGCTTCGCGCGCGTAGCGTTCCGCCGGCTCATAACGTCCGGCTCCCGCGTACACCGAAGCCAGATCCGACAACGCGACCAGGGTCTTGCTGTTGTCAGGTCCGAGCGTTCGTTGTGCGATCGTCAGGGCTTCCTGCATCAGGTTCTCGGCCTCCTCCCAGCGTTGCAGCTTGATCATCAGGTAGCCTGCGTTGCCCAACGTGAGTACGGTCATGGGATGATCCGGGCCGAGCACACGACGTTTCCGATCCAGCGTATCCATGATCACGGATTCGGCCTCTTCATAGCGCCCCAATGCGCGCAATGGATGGCCTAGATTGTGTCGCGCGGAGAGGGTCTCGGGATGATCATCCCCATAGGTCCGCGCGCGCGTCTCGGCAAGGCGACGAAAATAGGGTTCGCTTCTTGCATAGTCTTTTCGTAAGTAGAGAACCATCGCCACCTTGTTCATGGCCGCCAGCGTATCCGAATGGTCCTCGCCGAGTTGTGCGGTTCGTCCTTCGAGCACGGTGCGAAACGCCGCCATCGCTTCGTCATATTCTCGTCGTTGGCGATGCAATTCGCCGATCTTCTCCAACGTGTTCAGCGTGTCGAGATGCCTCGGACCGAGCTTGCGCTGCATGCCCTCGAGGGCTTCTCGAAGCACCGCTTGCGCTTCGACAGGGCGAGTGAGTTGAACAAGGGCCTCACCGAGGTTGCTCATGGTCGCGAGTGTGTGGACATTGTCCGTGCCGAGGACGCGCTTCAGAACCTCGAGCAGTTCTCGCGCGCATTCCTCGCCTGCGGAATACTGGTGGGCGTCCAACAAGGATTTGCAAATGTGAGATCGCACCACCAGGGTGTCCGGGTGTTCCTCACCGATGGTCTCGCAGCAGGTTTTCCACTCGATCCGAGCTTGGGCCAGGGCTTTCTCGTGAAGCCCAATAGATTCGTAAATGTCCGCCAACGATGATCGCAACTCCGCCTGGAGAACGGGCTGCTCAACGAATTCGTCATCAAGCGTATCGACAGCTCGCGAAAGAATGGTCTCATCCAACGACCGGTTCGCAATCGTCGTGACATTGATCCGCGACAGCACCTGCTCAAAGGTCGCGAGTCTCGCCGCATCCGCGTCGGTCGCGGCGTCGTTCAACGCGGCCCGAGCTTCCTCGCGAAGCATCCGGTTCAAGCCGATGCCCATGTTCTCCACATCGATGCCCACCCACATCGCCGATTGAAAATCGACCACCGCTTGAGCCCGCTCTTTAGCGCGGTTCGCCTTATCACGCTGCATGTTCGCTTGCCACAGCCCATAGCTGATACCGATCAGCGCGACGAGCAGCATCACGAACGTGGCTACAAGGCCGCCGACAAATCCCTTGTTGCGACGGGCAAACTTACTCAAGTGATAGAACGTGCTGGCCCGGCGCGCTTCGATCGGCTGGTAGAAAAGGAACCGGCGAATGTCCGTAGCAAACGCCGCTGCCGAGGCATAGCGTCGTTCGCGATCTTTGTCCATCGCCTTAGAGACGATCGTCTCCACATCGCCGCGCAGCTTCTTGTCGACGTCGCCCACAGACGGCGGTTCCTCCTCACGGATGATTCGCGCCGCCTCGGTAATCGACAGACCGGTTAGGTCATGGGGCCGCTTGCCAACCAGCAGCTCGTACGAGATCACGCCAAGGGCATAGACGTCACAACGCGTGTCGAGATCGGCCGACTTGCCCCCGACCTGTTCAGGACTCATGTAGGCAAGCGTCCCCACAAGTTGCCCGACTTCCGTCTGCACCGTGACCGTCTGCAGGTCTGCATCGGTCACGCGAGCGATCCCGAAGTCCAAAATCTTCGGTTGGCCGATCCCGTCATCCCTGGTTGTGCTTCCCGTCGACGAGCGCGTCGTGCCCGTCGTGGTCCCTCCGTCCTTGGCAACGACCAGGATGTTGCTCGGCTTCAGATCACGATGGATGATGCCTTTTTGATGGGCGTGTTGCACCGCGTCGCATACGCGCGCCACGAGTTCCAATCGCTGTTTTGTATCCAGTTCGTTCGTCGCGGCAAATCGATCCAGCCGCTCGCCGTCGATGAACTCCATGACGAAAAACGGCAACTTCCCCTGCGGCAAATCGCCAAGTCCCGCTTCATGGATGTGCGCGATTCCCGGATGTTGCAACTGGCCCAGGACGTGCGCTTCGTGATGAAAGCGTTTCATCATCTCCAGATTGAAAAGTCCGGGGCGAAGGACTTTCAGCGCCACCGTTCGTCGCGGCGATTCCTGCCGGGCCTTGTAGATGACGCCCATCCCGCCCTGGCCGAGCTTGTCGACGATCTGGTAGCCGCCGATCTTTTCGGGAATCCGCTCCCAGTCTGGAGTGTCTCCCCCGAATCTTGCGGCCAGCTTGTCCAGAGCCCGGCCGTCTTCCGCCGCATCTATCAACCGGTGATCCTCGCCGTCCGTACGAAGCATGGCCTCGACTTTGCGACGCACATCGGCATCGTCCCGGCAAAGCTCCTGCAGACATCGGTCGCGCTCCGCCTCGGGCATATCACAAACGTATGCAAAGATATCCATTGCACGGCGATGCTGGTCGACTGATTTCACGGAGTTTCCTCATCGCCCAATTCCAGGATCAACCAGGCGCGTATTCGCCGCCATTCCTTCGCGATGGTCGCCGTCGAAACGCCCAGCACCTTCGCGGTTTCTTCAATCGTCAGCGACCCGAAGAATCGCAATTCGACGATCCGAGCCTGACGAGGATCTAAGTCGGCCAGCTTGTTCAGTGCATCTTCAAGCGCGAGCAGATCAACGGGGGATGTGTGCGCGGAAGACTTTAATAATGTAGATGCTTCGCTTCTCGCACCGTAGGCATCCTGCGCGGTGCTGCGTCGCCGAGCATGGTCAATGAGGATCTGTCGCATCGCCGTCGCGGCCACTGCGCAGAAGTGAGCACGGTCCTGCCATTGGCCGTTCGGCGAGCGGACCAGCTTCAGAAAGACCTCGTGGACCAGCGCGGTCGGCTGGAGTGTGTGATTGCCGGGCTGGTCGCGGAAGTACGCACCGGCCCGCGCCCGAAGCTCGTCATACACCAGTGGCAGGAGTTCTTCCACGGCGGCGGCGTTACCGTCGGAAACCTGCTTGAGCAAGTGTGTGGCATTTGTAGACGACGTTTGGGAAGATTGATCATTCATAGTCGCGGACCCTGCAATTCTTTCATATCAAGAAGTCGCACAATGCAGACACGCGTCGTCCAAATTGATGGGGGAGCAGCCCGAACTCCCCGCTGCCAGTATAGCAATTTTCCTCATGTGTCCAGGCCTTTTCATGAATCCCGCACAACTAACTTTTGCAGAAACGTTTTCGCCGGGAAAAAAATTTCTTGGAAATCTTTTACAGGACATGAACCTCTCATCCGTGTTCGGGTTGAAGGCTCTGGTCTTGTTGGCCCGAGCATCAAACCGCGTCAAGTCGGGCGTTGCCCGGTCAGGAGCAGAGAATGCATCACCGTTAGAAAACACGAGTTCAACGGCTGATATGAAATGCCGAACGGGCAGTGGTTAGCTCTTGGCACGGAATGCCAAGAGCCGCGTCTGTTCTGCGCGCCCGGTGCAAGATCGCCAATCACCGACTGCACCGCGATCTCTTGAGATTCCTTACGGAACTTGCGCTCCTCGTTGGTGTTTGAACCGCGAGCCTCGATGGACAACGAGACACGTCGTCGGCCGCGAAATGGTCGACTCGGCACGCCGTCAAAGCAAATACGGTTTCACTTCAATGTGCGGACGAACACCTTATGCCAAAGTCAATCTAGACTGCTCAGTTAAGAGAGATGACCTGGATCTAACTCACTCCCATCTTGCGGTTTCGTTCAGCAGTGTGTTGGTCTTGACGCTCACTTCTTATGCCGACGGCTTGTTACCGCCCGAACGGAGCCTGGGCCGCTCGATGCTAATTGGGTGACAAGACCGTTCGGCCGTTCAGTTCCTGCATTGGACGAGCGTTGTTACCGACGCGATATGTGAAAAAGTCCACTTGCTCGCGTGACAAGGCAATGGGTGTTTTTAAAACAACCCAGGTCACAATCTCGGTGCACGGCGGGGTCGTCAGTGAGCCGGAATAGGTGTAATAGTCAAGATCCGCTGGGAGCAGGTCGGTCACGTTGATTTCAATGTCTGTTTCCGTTGTTGATTCGGACAACGAAAACTCGTTCCAGAATTGCGCCAGGAAGGCGTTTTCAGCGCCGACGTGGATCAAGATGCCGAGGACGAGAAGCTCGCCGGCGTCGTTCCTGTGCACCAGATGCGCTTCCATGTCCGCCGGAGCGCCGTCGACGCGATGCTCCGAGAGCGTGTGGAAGTGGAATTGGACGAGTTCGTAGGTCTTGTTGCCGAACGTCAAGGTGCTCCCCTCGGCGTACTCGACTTCGAGCGTATGACCGTTGTTAATCAGGACTGCATCGACGGTCTCGTAGTTTGTCTGCACTACCGGAAGGGCGCCGTCCACTTGTACGTCGGCGGTTGTTATGTTAACGGGCGACTGCTCGGTTCCGTCGCCGCAAGCGACATAGTCGGCCATCAGTTCGCTCCATGCCGTCGGCCCAATTTCTCCGAAATAGCCGAAATCGACCACTTCACAGCCGACGACGAAAACAAAAAAAGCTCCCCATACCCACAGACTTTGCCTCTTTTTCATCCCAATCTCCTCGGCTCATAAGTAGTGGAGGCCGTGGCAATCCCCCCCGCTGCCGCAGCCGGTTACTCTTTTATCCCGAAAACACGAAGGGCAATCCCCACCCTTGCGCAAGTAGCGAAGGATGGGGCGCCCCACCGATGAGGGGCGATCGATTCGGAGGCCTCGCTCGCGTATCCGTTCGAGGGCGGCCCTTCCGTTGCAGAAGAACCGTGGAGCTCGGCTTTCGGTTGCGCATCCTCACCGGTTTTCCCTCCAGGCCGGCTTGGGATCTCCCATCCAGACACGTCGCCTCACCCCATACACGAACGAGCGGAGAGGACCCGGTAAAAAAAGAACCAATCAGGTTCGAGCGTCCACCATAGCGCTCGCTGATCCTTGTTTTCGCATCAGCGTCCCGGCAGGCTGCGCTCCGCTCGGTGCCCTCGCTCCGCTCCGCCCGCCAATGACGTGTATTCAGAGCAGTGTCAGAGTAACATAGAAACTGGAGTTAAACGCGGGGAAAGGTCACAGTGTACGGGGCAAAAGGCATCAATCGGACGGCGCTGCTGCACCGGATGCTGATTGGTCGATTCCCCGTGGTCGCTTGAGATACTTGATCAGAAGCCGTGCAAATTCTGCTTCCAGGGTGCCCCCGGGGTTAAGAGCGATGCAGTTTCGTAGCGACTCGATTGCAGCATCATTTTTGCCGGCGAGAAGTTCGGCGCGTGCGATGTAATAGTTGGCCTCACAACGTTGCGGTCGGCCTTGCGCACGGGCAAGCAATTCCTCGCGTGACAAAGACTTCTCGAAGAACCGTCGTAGGCAAACAACCCAGTCATCCTCGTCGCCCGCGATTGCGATGATGGCCGATTCGGCCTGGTCGGTCCGGCCGAGCTTTGTCAGCAGCATGAAGCGCGCAAGATTGGCATAATCCTGCAACGGGTGTGGCACGGTACCTAATTCGTCATAGTCACTAAGGGCCTGTCGCGATTGACCGGCGAGTTCAAAGGCCATCGCGCGGCGGAATCGTACCCGTCGGTTGTTGGGCTGCAATTCAATTGCTCGCGAATATGAATCAATGGCTTGTTCATAATCGTGTAGAATGAGGTGGCTCTCTCCGCTCTGCATGAAAATGTCCACGCGTTGCGGGTCGAGTGCTGCGGCCGTCTTGAGATCCGCGAGTTCCTCATCAAGCAATCCAGCCTGACGATACGTCTGGCTGCGGCGATAGTAGTACTTGCCGGCGTCAGGGTTGCGGTCGATAAGGATGCCAAAATCGGCCAACGCACCGTCGAAGTCCCTGGCCAAACTGCGGGCCATCGCGCGCGCTAAATAAGCGGGATCGAAATTTGAATCCAAAGCGAGTGCACGGGATGCATCGTCCATTGCACCTTGAGTGTTGCTAAACACGAGGTTGACTTTGCTGCGGCCAACCAGCCAAAGTATCTGACTGTGATCAAGCGCAATGGCGCGGTCGAAAGATCGTTTAGCATCCTGCCATTGGCCTAATTCGTGTAATGCCATCGCGCGCTGGCCATATCCAAACGACCAGTCACTCCGAAAGCGGATGACACGGTCTGCGTCCCGAAGCATACTGTCATATTCCCTATGATCGTTTAGCAGCAAACAACGTAGAGCCATGCTTGGAACATGGTTCGGGTCGCGATCAAGGGCGATGTTGAGAAGGTCGGTCGCTTGCTTTTTATTCGATTCCACAAGCGCTTGCAGAAACAGTGCATCGGCAGATTCAGTCGAATCTGGTGTGCCCTCATGAGACGACGTCAGGTTTGTTCCCGAACGGTTTTCAGGATCTGTCGCGATTCCTGTGAGGAGTTTTTGAGCCGCTCGGCATTTGGGGTATTTCTTTGCAACGTCACGAGCGATTTTCACCGCTTCGTCATCGCGATCAAGTTGAAAAAGAATTGTCGCGTAAGCAAGACTCGGAGCGATCTTGTTGGGATATGCCTCCGCAAGCGCTGAAATTTCGTGAATCGCTGCATTCGTACGGCCGGCCTTGAAATTATGCAGTGCATCGAAAAGAGAGCGTTCAACTCGTTGCTCTCGCGTATCGCGCACGAGTTGCTCTGCGCCGAGCCTTGCGCGATACGCATCATTCGACACGTAACCTGCTATTGATAATGCCAATATGATGGTCGTTATCGTCGCAACGGCGACACGGTGCCGTCGAACAAACTTGATCGAACGGGATAAGGCCGATGGTTTCCTTGCCGCGATGGGGAGATCCAACAGCCAGCGGTTCAGATCATCCGCAAGTTCCTTGGCCGATTCATATCGTTCAGAAGGGGTCTTCGCGGCCGCTTTCATGCAGATTAGATCGAGTTCACGCGGGACATGGCGGGAAATCCGGCGAGGCGGTGCAGGGTCCTGATTAAGGATATCGAGAAGAACCTCTTGATCCTCAGTGCCGGAGAGCATCGGTCGAAGCGTCAACAATTCATAGAGGGTCGCACCGAGCGCGTAGATATCCGCCCGGTGATCCAGCCTGCCGCGCGTTTTGTCCACCGACTCCGGGCTCATGTATCGATACGTACCGACCAGGTCTTGACGCGTCATGGAGCTTCCAGCATCGGGGCGAACGGCAAGTCCGAAATCGGCGATCATGAACCGGCCGTCGGGGGCAATGAGCAGATTGGATGGCTTGATGTCCCGGTGGATGACGCCGTTGGAATGGGCGTAGTGCAACGCCTCGGCCACCTCCGCGATTCGCTCGGCGACGTATCGAAAATAGGATTTTGACAACAGCGGGCGCGAAAGTGAGGAGCCTGCTGCTATTGCATTTTTTAGAATGGCGTCGATGGGATTTCCCACGTCACTCGGGGGTCCACCGTGCGTGTCCGCCGAAATTTGTATGGATGTTCTTGATTCGGGTGAATCTTTCTTCATTCTCAATCGAAGAGATTGAATGACGTCGGCAACAGACCGGCCCTGGATAAGTTCCATGGCGTAGTAGAAGGTGCCGTCGACCTGGCCGCAGTCGTAGATCGAAATGATGTTCGAATGTTTGAGTTGAGCGGCCAAGGCCGCCTCGCGTCGAAATCGTGCAGCGGATTCCGACCGAACGGCACTGATAATCCCCGGCAATATTTTCAACGCGACCGGTCGCTCCAGTTCGATTTGCCACGCTCTGTAAACCACACCCATTCCGCCGCGGCCGATTTCATTCAGAATTTCATAGTCCGTCAGGACGCTGTTGAGTTTCGTCACCGGAATCGAGAGATCATGGGGCATCGACTTTCGGCTTTGATCGAGATCTCGAAGCCCGTCCGTGATATTTTCGTCTTCACCGCCTTCCGCCAGGATTCTGCATTCCGAGCATTCATTCAGGTGCGATGCGATGGACGCAAATTCATCATCCGGCAGCACCGACGTCAGCGATCGAGCGACGGCTTCCGACCATTCGCATACGGTTTTATGGCCCTCCTTCATGAACGATTTTCCTCCGACGATTCAAGCTTGTTCATCTCTGCCTTAATCAGGTTCAGGATCTGGTTGCGATTGGCATAGACATAACCGACTTGCATGTTGAGCGTTCTGGCCGTGTTTGATGCCGACACACCGTCAAGGACATACATCCGAAATGCGGCGAGTCGCCTTTCCGATATTCGTCCGGAAATTCGCTCAAGGCAGTATTCGAGATCTTGCAATTGCCATTGACGTTCCCAGTATTGATCGATCGTTGCATAGTTGTCGCCGACGGGGCAATTGTCACCCAGCGCGGCGGCGGAGCGCGTGCGTTGGCGTCGGATAAGGTCGACGATTTTATGGTCCGTAATTCTTCGAACCCAATCACGAAAACGACCCCGATCTCGGCTGTAGTTGAACGATGAAATCTGTTTTGCGATGACAACCATCACATCCTGGACGATATCTTCCGCGTCCATCGTCTGCAGGCCTCGCAATTTCGCGATCCGAAAAACGGGCGGGGCATAATGACGAAAGAACTCGCGCCAAACCGACGAATCCGGCTGGCCACCGAGTGCCTGAAGCAATGATGTGCTTGTGCGTGGAAATACTTGAGAGTTATACATGGTTCGCTCCGACGCAAAAGCGAGTGACGCCCGGGCACTCCGGCGCGCTGCGCAGTTCGCCCGTTTGTCGATAGCGCTCTCGCTGACGATTCTTTGGCTGTCGGACGAGATCTCAATCCGTCATTATACGGGCGTCTAGGGCATTCTTGAAAGGTTTTTGCGTGTGTGAGTTTTCCGAGGATGTTTGATCGGCGTTGTCGGCAGTATCGTCCGATAGCAAGACGATGACCGAAGGGGGTCGCATCCGGTGAGTGCTCCTTTGCTCTCCACCATTAAGGCGGTGGGGATACGCAAAACCGCCCGAAATGTGGGTTCCAGTAAGAAAAATCGGTAATTCAAGCGTTTTCTGATAATCGCTAAAATAATGTTTTAGATTTCGCGCGTTCATACGAATTAGCGAATGATCAAGGGGTTTCTCCTATCGTGACGGCAGTGCAATCGCCCTGCCTTACATGAATGGTGCAAGTAACTGTAGGCATTGATCGGTCGTGCTCATGCTTGATCGGTGCCGCCTTCGGATTCGTTCGTTGGATATTCTCCGGCCAATCCGAAGGCTCGCATTCTTTCGCTCCGCTTCTCACGAGCGATGCGAACGATACTCAAACAGGAGGCTTCGACATGCGACAAAAAGGACAATCGTCGGTCAGCCCATGGAGCTCTGTGTTCCGCAAATCACGGGTTCAGCTTCTCTCGCATCGGGCGTTCACTCTAATCGAGTTGCTCGTCGTCATATCGATCATCGCGCTTTTGATATCCATCCTTATGCCTTCGCTTTCGGCTGCGCGTCGAGAAGGTGAGCGCGTCAAATGCCTTGCCAATCTCAGGGAGCATGGCAAGTTCGCTCAAATGAACTCGGTGGATGATGCGGAGAGCCGCATGCATACCCCGCATGAGATTTCCGGCACCTTTTGGGTGGCGCCCGGCGATTATGACTGGGGCGGAGGCAACGGCGAAGACAACGCGCGTTTTCTAGGTGTGCCACCGGGCGGCGAGCCGTCAATTCCCTTCAAGGGCGCGCAGGGGCGATTTATGAATCGGCTGGCTTACGGTCCGGTTGTTACCGGCAACGAGGATTTCAGTCTGTTTCGATGTCCCGGCAATGAAGCGTTGGTGCCTGACGTGATCGATTATCCGCTACAGTCGCCGTTGTACGGCGTTTCGGTGTTTCGCGCGACGGGCAACAGCTATCAGGGCGATCCGTGGAATTTCGCACAGAAAGGCGAGAGCGGTGATAGCGCGCCGGGCGGTGGAGCCCGCAAGGCGATCCGATGGCGATTTGGCATGTATGATCGGTCCACAACCTTGGTGCCCGATCCGTCGAAGACGATGTTGTTTTGGGAAACCCGATTGATGCAGGCGATTGTCAGCACGGTGGAAATGGGCGACGGCGGTCAGGCCGATCAGCGTCAGTTCGGCACGTCGCCGCGCGACATCATGGGGTCGCATGGGAAGCTCGGAAAGTTCAATCTTGTTTTTGCGGACGGCCATGCCGAAACAACGACGTGTCGGAAAGAAGGCACCATGTTTGCGCCGTCGTCATTCCAAGGAACCAGTGAGTACTGGCCTTATCACTGGCGCTCGTCGAATTTTCGATACGATAATTTCCCGGCGAAGCACATTTCGAGTGAGCGAACCACGACCAGGTAAACCAACGATTCGATGCAGGAATCCGGTGACATGACACTGATTTGAATGAGGAGTCCTATACATGTCAGTTCAATCAAACCCCAATCTACGCGAGAAAATCAAAATTGGTGCTGCCGTTGTCATGCTGCTGGCTGCTGCTGTTATCGGTTATTCCGCGCTGACGGATGGGGAATCCGAAGCGATTGCAAGCGAGTTGCTTGAGGATCGCAGCTGTGAGGTTGCCTGTCAGTCGTGTCACGAGAAGTACTCCATTCCGCTGAAAGAGTATCTTGAAAAGTGTGACTCACGGGAGGATAAGGCAAAGGGAATCCTTTGCGCAAAATGCGGGCAGGATTCCGCCTGGCTGGGAGAACCACCGATCGAGTATTCGAATCGGAAGTGGAATGCCGGCTGGGTCGGTCGCGATATCCTCAAATCGAACTTGAAGGCGTATCACGCCGCGAATCCGGAGCCGGCGGGCAAGGGAATTGGCGTGGAAGAGTATTCGAGTCGTGATTGACTTTGTTGCGGATGCGTGTCGCTCTGAGGCGCGGCGTCTTGCCAGTCGGGATCTTCAGTGAAAAACAGAATGGTTGATGAGTGATGTTCCAAGTGTCAGTTCCAAGGTGGGTGTCAGCGTTGGTGATTGCATCGTCTTTGTGCGCCGGTGCGGAATCCTCTGTTGCTGACTGCGCAGGTCCGCAACTGGACTGGGTGGGGCATAGCGGTGGGGTGCCGGGTCGCGACGTCGCCGTGGCCCCCGGCGGTCAAGTGTATGTCGTTGGATCATTCGTTGGCACAATGGACTTCGATCCCACTGATGGATCTGACATTCGTACACCGACGCCGGCGCCGGTTGATCTAACTTCGGATTTTTTCCTAACGAGGATTGAGGCGGATGGCAGCTACGGCTGGACCGTTACTTTTGGATTCGATCAAAACGACGTTGCCTTGGCCGTGGCAGTGGATCCGGCCGGTTTTGTCATTGTGGCAGGCGCTTATCGCTCATTCCTTTCCACCTCTGTGGGGTTTCACGTGTCGGCGGGCGGCGCTGACGCCTTCGTTCTGAAGTTCGATTTCAACGGCGTGCCTGTTTGGTCGCGTTCATTTGGTGACGTCGACGATGATCAGGCACAAGACGTAGCCGTGGATTCGACCGATGGAAGCGTGCTGGTTGGCTTGGGTTCGGGTGAGGTGATAAGGCTGGATGCCGACGGAGCAGAGGTGTGGGCGCATCCGTTTGAAAGCGCGGTCGAGGGTCTGGCTATCGACAGCGAAGGAAACGTCCTGGTCGGACTGAGTCATGGCAGGGTAGTAAAGCTGGGGCCTGGGAATAGCGAAGCCTGGAGTGTGACTATTCCGGCGACCATCGCAGACATTGCAGTCGACGACGCGGAAGGCGACGTGCTGGTGACGGGAAGCTTTCAAGGAACGGTAGACTTTGACTTTGGCATCGGCGAAGACGTTCGGGACTCGGCCCTCATGTTCGATGGCGATTCGAATTCGCTCGTTTCTACCCAAGACATTTTCGTCACGCGACTTCAAGATGACGGCTCTTACGATTGGACGTGGACGGTCGGAGCGGAAGGTCGCGACCGGGGACGTGCAATCGCAGTCGCCCCAGTTACAGGCAACATCGTGGTTACGGGGGAGTTTCATGACCCGGTCAATTTCGACTTCGAGGGATGCGATGTTCGAACCGGGGACGTCTTTGTCACCCAGCTCCGATTTGGGGGCACGTACGGTTGGACAAATACTTTCGGTGGTAACTGCATTGATATGGACTCGGACGGCAATATCGTCGTCGGGGGTGAAGAAACTTTTCCGGTTCGACTTCGGTGCGATTTTCCATCGGATGACTTTGATGGTGATGGCGTGGTTGACGTGAACGACAACTGCCCGAATGCGTTTAACACGAGTCAGGACGATAGCGATCATGACGGTGTTGGCGATGCTTGCGATATAGACCAGGACAACGATGGCGTGTGTGACGCGATGGACAATTGCCCGGCCGCTTCGAACGCTGATCAGGCGGATAGCGATGTCGACGGTCTTGGCGATGTTTGTGATCCGTGTACGGTCTCGATGGTCTGGGTGAATTCCAATCCGGCTCACATGGAGGGAGGCAACCTCGAGTGTACTGAAAGTCTTGTGACGCCGGTCGACGGATTGGTCAACCCGCAATCCGTTGCGTTCGATTCCGTGGCGGGAGCAATGTATTGGTTGGATCTTGGAACGCTTAGGATTCAACGCGCCGACCTAGCAGAGGGCCGAGTGATCAGAAACGTGATCGCCGGGAGTCTGGCACTCGGGGAACCGACGTCAATCGCCTTGGACGTCGGGAGCGGAAAGCTCTATTGGTCTGACAGACAGCAATCCGCACTCCGTGGCATACATCGTGCCGACCTGGACGGGACCGATCGGGAAATCGTTGTCAACGCCCTGTACGCGCAAGCGCCGCGCGCGATTGGCCTCGACCTGGTTCAACGCAAGCTGTATTGGACTGATTCTACGGTAAGGGCGGTGCGACGCGCGAACTTGGATGGCACTGACGTCGAGGATGTCGTGACGGGATTGGTGTTTCCGTACGGACTTGCGATCGACGCGATTGGTGGATGGCTGTATTGGACCGACATCGGTACGCACGGCGTTCATCGTGCTCGGCTCGATGGGACAGACGCGACAACGATCGTCTCGGCACAGCCAACTCCGCTGGCGATCGCTGTCGACGTCTCAGAAGGCAAGATTTATTGGAGTGAAACGGCGGCTGACGTCATTCGTCGCGCAAATCTGGATGGATCTGAGAGTGAGGATTTCATCCAGGGATTGTCCAATGTGACCGGGATTGCGATCGTGGCGGACGCTACGCCTGGTCTCGGCGGCGATTGCGACGATTCTGGAAATGTAGATCAGTCCGACGTGGCGTGTTTCGTGAGTGCGCTATTGGGCGTGGACACCGAACCGTCCGGCGGCATTATGCGTTCGGACGTCAACGGCGACGGCCTCACCGATGGGGCGGACGTCCAGCCGTTTGTAGATTTGCTGCTATTGCCGTGACGAGTGCTCCCTGTGTTTGGGGAGTTCAAAATCGGACGGCTTAGAGAGCTTCCGAAGAGGATGACGCTACGCCGCAGTGGTGTCAGGGGGTGCTCAAAAAGGAAAGGCGGAATACTCTCGCTTAACGTCGAAAGCATCGGGCTTTCGCGTTGCGTAAGGGGTACGCGCTGCGGCGAGCATAGAGGTTGAGGGTGCGCGAACATGCTTCCTAAATCTTACGAAGCCACGGGAGGTCGAAGATGATGAGGACTTGGAGTATGCATTCTAAGCTAAGAAGACGGGAGAGCCGACAGCGAACGACGTGCGCGGTCGCGTTGTTGGCATGGCTCATGGTCGCTGCCGTCGCGAATGCGCAGGTCGTTTTCAATACGATTCATTGGACGAGCTCCGGCGGGGACGGCGAGGTCAGGCGGGCAAACCTGGACGGCACCGATATCGTGGATGTCACAGTTGGGTTGTCCTCCCCGGAACGGATCGCATTGGATCCGGCGAACGGTAGATTGTACTGGACGGAGACGGGTGTGATTCGCCGCGCCAATCTGGACGGAACGGGAATCGCAGACTTTATCGTGGGAGGGCGTCCGGAAGGAATCGCGTTGGATGTTGCCGGTACAAAGATCTATTGGACCGACTCCAGCAACGATGCAATTCGGCGCGCCAATCTGGACGGATCCGGAATTGAGGATTTGGCCCTCGGCCAGCCATCACCTGGCGCGATCGCGTTAGATATTCCCAACGGCAAGATGTATTGGGTGGAGGGTTCTGCCGATGTAATTCGTCGGGCCAACATGGAAATCCCGTTGGGCGAGACAGCGATGACTCGAACCGACGTTGAGAACTTTGTGACGGGGCAGCCAAATCCAAGAGGCATCGCGGTGGATGTCGCCGGCGGCAAAGTCTATTGGTCGGACTCTACAAGCAACAATATTCAACGAGTCAATCTGAATGGGACCGGCGTCGAGGAAATGATCGCAAACCAGCCGAATACACGAGATATCGCCCTCGACGTTACGGCTGGCAAGATCTACTGGGGCGATTCTCAGAATAGCAATATACAACGGGCCAATTTGGAGATCCCACCTGGCGAGACGGCAGCGACTCGCACCGATATCGAAGAACTCGTGACCGGCATTGTTCAGTTTCGAGGTATCGCCTTGCTTCTGTGCGGACCTGCCGATTGCGACTTTGACGGCATCCCGGATGGTTCGGATAACTGTCCGACCGTCTCGAATGCCGGTCAGTCTGACATCGACACGGATCTCGTGGGCGACGTATGCGACAACTGCATCGCTTCGTCAAATACAGACCAATCCGACGAAGACGGCGACGGCATCGGCGACGCCTGCGATCAATGCCTTGGCGATCCAATCAATGATCCGGACGGCGATCTGGTCTGCGCGAGCGTCGACGTCTGTCCATTCGACTTCGATCCCGGTCAGGAGGACTTTGATGGCGACGGGGTCGGAGATATCTGTGATGACGACGACGACGGTGATGGCGTTCCTGACGTCGTCGACCAATGCGACTTCACGCCGCTGGGACTGGCCATCGATTCGGATGGAATCGCCAAAGTGGACATGAATTCAGACTGCATTATCGATCAGAGCGACATCGACGCGTTCGTTGCTCTGCTGCTGGGGCTGTAGGTCTGGAATGAACGCTGGTTCATCGTAACAACACAGATTTAATCTCATTCATCTATGAGGAAATAATAATGAAGACTTCGAAACGCAACAGAAAAAAGATTGAACGGCGCCGAAAAAGCCGGGCGAGGTCCAATCAGAGTTGCCGAGATGTGCTGAATACACTGGCGACGGGGGCAGCCATTGCGGCTGGTACGCATGCGTATGCTGCGCCGGTCTCTTTCGAGAACCCGGCCGGAGCCGGCCACTTTACTTGGGGAGACAGCGTACTGGATGTCACGCTTGACGCCGGCAATCAGCCTGGCATGAATGGCGGTCCGGCAAGCTTCGAGCAAATCATTGATGAATATTACCGGGTATACTGCCCGTCGGGCGGCGCCGTGGAATCGACGATCGGACCATATGAGTACCTTTTCGCGATAGGGTTGAACGCAGGGCAAGTCATACCGAGTGGTGCCCCGTGGGCAACGAATTATGGAATCACTTATTACGATGGATACACCTACATCCCGGAGGGTACGGCCAGCTACCTCGGTGTTCGCTTCGATCCGGGTGATGGAACACGCTACGGTTGGATCGGTGTCGTTCGCACAGGTACGGAACTCGACGCCTTCGCCTGGGGTTACGAATCTATCCCGGGCCAGCCAATCGAAGCAGGTGCCCGCGCGTGTGACGTGCAGGGCGATCCAACGGGCGACTGTGACGGAGACGGTGTCCAAAACAGTCAGGATAACTGTCCCGATGATTCCAATCCTTCTCAGGCCGACTTCGACGGCGACGGTTTGGGTGACGTCTGCGACCCGGACATCGACGGCGATGGCGTTGGCAATACCGCTGATGTTTGCGACGACACGCCCAGCGGCGTGACTGTTGACGTTGACGGTGCGTCGAAAGGCGATATCAACGGCGACTGTAAGCTCGACGCAGGTGACATTCAGGCTTTTGTGAACGGATATATCACCGGCGGTGCCTAAGCTGACCTTGGTTCTGATTATGGCGGGGATGCTGTTTGCGATGTCCTGCGTTTCCGTGACGGTCGCGACACCGTGGTGGGCAACCTCGACCGATCGGGACGGGGTCCAGGTGACGATCGGGGCGACCAGCGCGTGTGTGTACGAAGAATTCGGTTTCATCGAATGGCGCACGCCCGACTTTGATTGGCCGGCGTGGGACGTTCCGGAATTGGACCTGCGGCATGGGACGGGTTTCGTGCCGTATTGGTTGATAATGGTTCCCCTGCTGGTGCTTCCGATGGACCTCGTGAATTGACGCTCCGGATGAATGAACGAATGACGGTTGCGAGCCTGATTCGAAAATACAGAAAGATTGGAGAAGGCCATTGGCGCAACCGAAAAACGACATCATGCGACGCACGTCCCGACGGGGCGGCCGGCCGAAGTTGCATGCGATTCTGCTCGTCGCCATGTGCTCGTCGCCGTTCTCGTTGGGGGCGTCCGCATGGGCGGCCGGGCCGGACCTGATCGTCGGCGACGTCGCGGCGAATCCGGTCGATCCGTTTCTGACGTTCGGTCCGTTGGACGGCGTGATGGCCTACGGGTTTTCGACGACGGCGTGCAATGTGGGGGATGCGCCGGTGTCGTGGATCAGT
>JAKSDK010000878.1 GCA_022360095.1 Phycisphaerales bacterium | reverse complement strand
GTTGTATAGAAATTTCTAAATTGTTCGGTGGCAAAGATCACAATCAGGGTTTTTGTAACCTAAAAAGCTTAAACCTCAGATATAACATGATTAGGGATGAGGGTGTAAAATACTTGACTACAGCACTCATAAACAATAACTGCAAACTAAATTGCTTACACCTCCAAAGTAACGGGATAACTGATAAAGGTGTAGAGCACTTGACTAAAGCACTCACAAGCACTAATTGCAAACTAAGCGACTTACGCCTCGGCGGAAATAAGATAACTGTTGAAGGTGTAAAACACTTGACTGCAGCACTCATAAACTCTAATTGCAAACTAAACTTCTTCGGCCTCGGCGAAAATAAGATAACTGATGAAGGTGTAAAACACTTGACTGCAGCACTCATAAACTCTAATTGCAAACTAAGCAACATTTACCTCGGCAACAATGAGATAACTGTTGAAGGTGTAAACCACTTGACTGCAGCACTCATAAACTCTAATTGCAAACTAAACAGCTTAGAACTCCGCGGTAATGAGATAACTGATGAAGCTGTGAAAAACTTGAGTGTAGCACTCATAAACTCCAATTGCAAATTAAACTACTTAGGCCTCAACAACAATAAGATAACTGTTGAAGGGGTAAATCATTTGACTAGAGCACTTACAAACAAAAATTGCAAACTGAAAACCCTAAGACTCCCTGAAGGTGCAGTATCCGAGAAAAGTAAAATTCTCATTAATGATGTAGCAAAGGACAAAAATTGTGCAGTATTCTATCATTGACAATGGACACTATAAAGAAATGAGCACTGGTATTACCTTTGAAAGTAAAGGGTTTTGTTAGAAGGGTATACAAGTACATTCAGATTCAACATGTACACCACCGCACTATCTTTTTTTTATTAGAGAAAACGGTCAGATATGCAAAAGTAATATAATGTCTTCTCAAAATCAGTTTGTTGTCAGATTTATGGTCTGACTGCCATGTATCTTCGCTTCAAAGTTTATGTTAGAATGCTATTTGCAGTAACTGCTATCTTTTAATTTACTGTCTTATACTTTTATAAGCTTAGAGTTTCATCATTGTACATAGCTTTTGTTTTAATATAATGTAATTAAAGTCCATGCTAGAAGTTGGCCTAATATCGTTCCTTAATACAACAAT
>JAKSDK010001404.1 GCA_022360095.1 Phycisphaerales bacterium | reverse complement strand
CATATACGCGACCTATATCTTTCTGACAGAATCGACACGGAGTGTTGATGCTTTCGTAGCGAACATGAAAGTAACAACCCCATTGCCAGGGTTTTCTCACATTGAACTATGCATGAGTGAATATACAACTCATGCACCGCACCCTTCAGCAACAACGAACTATGTCGTTTTCATATCAGTCAGTGAGTTCGGGTCGAAACAGTAGAGCCAATCTCTGCTGACTCAAAGTGAGCGAGTGACACATTGCATATCGAAACCTATCACAAAAACCCTTTGGACACGCTTTGGGTCACTATGTGTTAAAAAATTGATTTTCATTGAAGGTACATTACAGCATTATTTATTGTTGCTGTTCAACATTTGTCTTGTCTTAATAAATTTTAACAATTCTGGCTTCACTTACATAAGATGTTCGAAATGAAAAGTTTATGTAGGATGAGTTAGTCAGTCATCTGATGTATCCTAGTTACATCAATGACAATGATAAAATAGTACTATATAAATTATGTTAGAAAAGTGCTTCACCGAATTCTCAAAAACCACTAAAAAGGTTCCTTGAAAAGTGGCTAGAATTATGTGCAAACATGTTCCCCTACTTAAAATGCAGCAGCATGAAAGCCTGGGGAAAGGGTTCAAGAACAAGTAAAATTGAAGACCTTGATATTTTTAAAACTACAGTACTTCAAATAGAAGCTACTGGTAATTTTAAAAACTTAAAACGGATGCAAAAAATAAGTGCAATTAATACTACAATATATTATAATCTGCAGTTATTCCAAAATTATATAGAATTGAACAACTGTTAGTAACCATGTAAAGTATTTCAAAAAGGAATCAAAACCAAAAAAATTGATCACAACTACCCACATGTCTCTAAACTGTGCCACAACATTTATTTTAAAATTTCTGAGATGTTTTAATTTTGGTCCATGTCTATCAATGGCCAAAATTACATTTGCCACTACACTGTACTTTATTGGGAAATTAAACTTTTGACTAACAGTCATTTTGGTTTCATGTGTGTAAGTTGATTTTGTATGCTGATCATACAATATTACCAGTCTGTACATGTATATGCATGTGTGGTATTTTTATTATTCATAGGTTGTTGACATTCCAGGAATCCTCGACCATTCATTAGAAGAAAGAAACACGATAGAAATGCAGGTTAGAAAGTTTGTGAATGATGTAAGTCTTTTGTTACAAATCATTGTAATTTTAGTTTAAAAAAAAGATCTAAACATCTACTTGAATTTTTTAGGCAATTAGTGCCCTTGCTCACTTTTGAGCATCCATTCTCTACGTGATGGACATTTCAGAGCAGTGTGGTCACACTCTTGAGGAACAGATAGAACTGTTTAATGGCATTAAACCTCTGTTTGCAAACAAAGCCTTGCTGGTGATCTTAAACAAAATTGATGTGCTTAGACCTGATGAGCTTTCTGAGGAGAAGAAAGAGATGATGAAAGTTTTTGATCAAGAAGGTAATATTCTGCTTGATCTTCATAACATTGCAGTACTGTACCATGTTGCAGTACAGTCCACCTACTTTACCACAGTTGACCCAGGAAACCCTTAATGCTCTAATCATCATCTCATTATCATTATCATCATCATCATCATCATCATGAAAATCATTATCTTGGTGATCATCATGATGATGGTCATCTTCATCATTGACGTCATTATCATCATCATCACCAT
>JAKSDK010000885.1 GCA_022360095.1 Phycisphaerales bacterium | reverse complement strand
CTAATGCCAGTATCAACAGAATGTGCCGCAGCATTACTATCTTTTAGATACCCTAGTATATTTTGTATAACCGTTCACAGATTGATCATGATTCACGGTTTTCATATTCGTTGTTAAGGACATACATGTTATTAGTTATTCTTGTGATCCATAAAGCCATCTAATCTGCCATTACTATCGTAATGGAGATATTCGACAAAGTTATTAGTCCTGATCATATATGTTTCAATAATGGGCTCCATTTCTGGTGGTAACACGATTACATGATTCTCGATTGTCGATAGTGTTGGTTTGTCTTTTGGTTTGGCAACAATCCCGGGGCAACAATCTCGTCATCCTCATCGTCAACCAGATCTTGATACATGATGTAATTACTCGATTTTTTTGACCATTTAATGTCTGTCAGATAGCTTGTGTGGCACTATGTTTGAGGTGGTTATCTTGAATACGGTATAGATGGTGGTCTTAAATATAGAATACGAGACACACATTTCTATTATTTTTACTCGCAATGTGTTTCATAAATTTGCGCCACGTTGAACCATATGCATGGATTGACAGGTTTGGATGACAATGACGAGCCCATTCTACTAACTCTTGTACTGTCAACATAGGAAAACTTGCCGCATATATTCTTCTAACTCCTCTGATAACTTTTGGTACGAATGTTTCTGGAATCCCTTCTTACCCTTGCAGTTGTACTAAACAGTTCCAGAGAACACCAAACGGTTCCGTTATCATTTTTTTTATTTAATTTCAGGATTAGAGGGATTTGAAGGATTGAGGAATTTGGCCTCCACCCATGCATATCTGTATAGATTAGAGACCGGAGTATGGAGTACCCCTTTCGGAACCAGAGTTACTCAGCTATTGTTGTCCCAAAAACAGCACGTTATTGCGTCTATATCTGTTGCTTGTTTTTAAGTATGCGCCGTGCTTGTATTTTAGGCTCAGCATTAGGCTATTGTTATCAAACAATGCTAAAGTACTCTTTAAAACGGGGTTAAGTTGATCAAACATTAGCTTACACTGTCAAATGGTGTCTAAACAGATTTTAAAAATCTGCTGTAAACCCGGGGGT
>JAKSDK010001501.1 GCA_022360095.1 Phycisphaerales bacterium | reverse complement strand
TCTTCATCATGCATTATTGTGCAGCATAAATCTCAATTTGCCATTATCAACTTGTAAGATAAAATTTTTTTTCTTTGGTTTTACAACGTGCCCCATTAATGCAACACCACTGTCCCTTAGTTTCATGAAACAATTGATTGTGAAAAAATTCATTAATAAAACAAATAAACAGCACCCTTCTTTTGAGCATGTAACACAAATTACTGTCAAATATGATGGTTTTCTTTGCCTTATAGGTGACAAACTTCAGAGGTGGACACATGCTACAATTAACATGTAGCATTGCACAAAATATTACAACTTGTGTCTGGACTTAGAATGTTCACAGTCTCCTATTTTTTTGTAAGATCATCAGGATTGAGAGCTTACTGGTACAGGTGGCCATCTTGGTTTCATATGTACCGCGAGGGCGGGCATTGGGTTTGAAGCGGTGGGGGAAGGGACGTGAGGAAAAAAGCTCTACTTTTTCTCCCTTCCTTCCAAACTGTCCCCCGACCTCTAAGTAGATTTGACACTCATCCAAGATGGCTGCCCATAATGTAAAGTGCTCGATCCCAACTTACAGGAAATGGGGGACTGTGAACAATCTAGTCTGGACTAAGGCCATTATGACTAAAGTTACCTGGCTGTAAAAGGTACCCCTTTCTAAAATAATAAATATTGTCTGCATACTAAGAGACTAAAACATAAGTAAAAGCTATTGAAAGGATACCAAGACATTTCTGTTGGTATTTTCTTATCAGCTCACTGAAAATGAAAAAAACATAAATACTGATAAATATCATGACAGCGTGGGGGCCAGCACTATATGCTTACAATGGAACAGTGTCAACCTTTTCTATAAGCATCCATTATAGGGATGTGTGTATGCGAAGAGTATGAAGGACACTGTGGAAAATGGTCTAACAGGGTTTCTGAGTTTTCTGAGCAAGACATCAACTATGCAACCTACAAAAAATGCCCCTCCCCCTTCCTTTTCACCCAAGAAAAGGGGTGTCGCTAAGGGCCGCTGGCAAGGAATTTCCTGCGGTTACTACGAGCATGATCTTTGGCTACTTTTATATGGAAAAAAAGGAAATAGAAACAAAAGAGCTGTTCAGCTCCCCATTTACTGATTCCATATGCCGTACATGTTAGTGACACCCTTGCTAGAAAAAAAATACCTGTATAACAACAAAAGCAGTAGGACTAATGACAAGGTATTTATTGTACAAAAGGCTGTGCTGTAACAGCGCCCACTGGCCCCTGCCACCTAACTATTGCTCCCAGGGGACTAGAAAATCCTTGAATACACCTTAGAGTTTACGGCTTCGGTTTACTAGGCTTCCTTCAATTTTTCTTAAAAAACCGCCTTGGTACATTAAACAAGAGATGTCTACCTACTCTGTGGATATAATCTTTTCTTTGACTATTTTCAGCGTCAGTGAATGTTCTTTTTTTGAAGCCTCAAGTGCCTGAAATGAAAGGAAAATTAGTAAACTGAATAGGACTGCAAATTGTTGTTGCCACAATATCACTACGTCATAACTGTTTTTCAATTGGAGGCCTAAAATGAGTGAAATTCCATGGTAATAATTGTAATTGTGGATCTGCAAAAGAAATAGTATTTTTGGAAAGTTCTTTCAAAGAGGTTTCACTTGAATGGAATCACCATAAACTTTTGTCCACATTATGGTAAATAATCTTGGCACAACATTTTCCACAAGTGAAAAGATAAATCATTACTTAGTTAAGTACAGTTAGTAATTTTAATAGACCTTTTTACCAATACGGTGGCCATATTGAATTTATTTGATTTAAGGAGTATTATAGGATGCCCAGGGGGCATGAACACATTT
>JAKSDK010001334.1 GCA_022360095.1 Phycisphaerales bacterium | reverse complement strand
GCATCCGTGCGGTCACGCTGCAGCCAGTTCCGATAGCCGGTGATGGATTTCAGGATATGACCACTGTTAAATTCCCAGGCAGCCTCGACGGCGATATGTCCCGTCCGCGTGCGTTCCGTATCAATTCCGCTGCTGATCGATTGCCGGTTTCTTGGGGAAATCGTGACGTTGTTCGCACCAGTCAGAGCAATCGCGGTCGTCGGCACTGCGATTGGGTCTGTCCGCGTAAACGTCCGTGTACAGCAAATATCGTCGCTTTCGTTCCAAGAGGCGCTCACGTCAATCGAAAACGGACCACTGCTGTAGTCCGTCCGAAGACGAATGCCAAACCGTTCCTTACGGTTGACCGAGCGGTCGAGAAACACATTGTCGACTGTGCCGTCGTCGTCATTCAAAAAGAAACCGGAGACCCGAGCGCGGAGCTCATCAGTGACGGGCGCGTTCAATACACCTTCGATTCGGGTCGATTCATAGCGTGTGCCATAGCGAATGAGGCCGCTTGCTTCAAATTCATCGGTGGGACTTTTCGAAACGATGTTGACGGCACCAGCGGAGACGTTCTTGCCAAAAAGCGTGCCTTGGGGCCCGCGCAAGACCTCTACGCGGTCGATATCCCACATTTCACTGAGGCCAGAACCGCTTGGCCCGGTGATCACACCGTCCAAAATCGTCGAGACACTTTGTTCGACACCGTTCGAAAAGCCGGCGCTGCCGATGCCACGCACACGTAAGCTTTCCCCGGCCGAGTTGACGGATCCGTGGAAGCTGACCGAAGGAGCCACATAGAAAAGGTTACGCACGTCGGTAATGCCGGCACGCTGTAATGCGTCGCCAGAAAAGGCCGATAGGGAAACCGGCACTTCAAGCGCGCGCTGTTCCCTTTTCTGAGCGGTTACAATGATTTCGTCGAGTTGAGCCAGGGCCGGCGTATAAATCACCAACTGGCTTGCGGCCAATAACGCCGCACCTATGCAAATCTTCTTTGGCGAAGGTCCCGTGTTAGGCATCGTTTTATCCCCCTTAGCCCAATCGGATCGATTTGGGCTCCCACGTGTTGTGACTTTTATTATGAAACTAACTTACCAACTAAGTACAATAGTGCAAGTGATAAAACCGACTGCGCAAGAAGTCGCCCCGCGTCATGATCGAAACGGCACAACGGATGCATCAAAATGCCATGTGCCCGACCTGGGTTATCCGGCCGCGAATTAGGCTTAAGGGCGGCTCGCCCTCGTCTTGCGCGCTCGCTTAGCGGGGGTGCCAAGCTTAACGTCACGGCCGACAATCGGCTCGTGACACTGATCGCAGGTGGCGATGGGGGTAAATCGATGTCCACATACGGAATGGGTCATGATGGGGCCGGATTTTGGCGAGGCGCTCAGCCATTTGGCTTCCCATTTCATCAGCATCAGAAGCACAGGGTAGAGGTCATACCCCTTCTTGGTGATGTGATAGCTTTTGCGGTCCGGCCGCTCTTGGTATTTGCGCCGCTCCAGTATGCCCAATCCGACCAATCGGTTGAGCCGGTCGGTGAGAATGTTTGGCGCAATCTCCAACGCGTCCTCAAAATCACTGAAGCGGTCTATCCCGCAAAAAGCGGCTGAAATGACATTGACGCTCCACGCGTCGCCCCAGATTTCCATACTACGTTCAAGCATGGGCATCATCGTTTCAAGCGAACTGCTTTTTATTTTTGAGCGCCGGAAATCGCTACCCCGTTGAACAGGGGCTCCACGCCGCTTTGACGTACCATAGGAAAACGTCACATCTTGGCCGGTAACGATTTCTCCGCACCTAGAGCACCGGCATTCCGCCGTAAAGATTTTTCCACATGGTTTGTGTGAACTGCGCAGAACGGGGTTTCGTGCCGAGTCGTGCCATAGTTTTTCCCAACGCACGATCATCATCGAGACGTCGAACAGATCGCGCCCCATATCTGTTAGGCGGTAATCGTAGCGCACGGGTTTATCTTGGTACGGTCTTCGGAAAATAAGACCGAATTCTTCCATGCGTTTTATCCGGCTGGCCAGAAGACTACGTGCCATGCCGGTGTATTTCAACAAATCGGCAAACCGCCTCTGACCCACAAAAATGCTGTGCATGATGAGATTGACGGACCGGTCACAGACAACGTCTATCGCCCGCCAAATATATTCCGCTTCCTGTTCCTTCTTGGCCGTTTCAATATTGCGCAAGAGAGTTCCGCCCTTCTGAATCCCGAAAGTCCTACGGAGACATTGTAGATCTTGTCAACACAGCATCCCCGGAACACAGACCAATTTTAGTTTTGACCCTTCCTGATACATATGGTTTCATAGCGCAAGTGACAAACATCTT
>JAKSDK010001252.1 GCA_022360095.1 Phycisphaerales bacterium | reverse complement strand
CAGCACAAGTCACAGGTAAGGAAACGGAGTCATGACCATTAACACATACGGTTCAAGTTGCTCACTTTGGGTGAATAAGATTTCAGTAAATCATTTAAAGCTTTTTTTCAGATCTACAAATATACCACAGCCAAATTCAGTATTATAAATAGACTGTCGACTAGTAGTCAAACATTTGTCCCTGAAAACCAAGCAGAATTGGATTAAGTTTATTTTTAATTTCTCCAGATAACTATAGAGACGATGATACCAAGGTTTTTAAAATCATTTGCTTAAACTGGAGACGAAACAGAAATGGGTCTTTAATCGCCTTTATCATATTTAGAGCCTTTCATGGAAGACAATGCTGAACCCGTGCTCATTTAAATTTATCGGGAAAACTACCTCTTGTACAGGAATCATTTACTAAAAAGGTCAGAGGCTCAGATATGTAGTCATTGATAGTTTCCAAGTAGTAACAGGTGTATTGAATGGGCCACAAGACTTTCTAGTATATATATTACTTATAAGATTTCCGATCATGTGGGATGACAGAGGATAAAAAGAAAGATACTGGAAATTAAATTACCCCTCATGCCGTCAAGAATTGCCGCTTCCAGACGCAATGAATCGAATTATCTACACATAACTTTGCGTTATTTATTGGCCCTGTTTCCGAGCTATAAATGTATTTACTATTTCAGTGAATGAAGACCGTAAACATTACAAACACAACAAAACGTACCTAACGCATGACAGTTCCGGCTCAAGCTGCCGCTAGACTTTGGTTGAAAGAAAATCAAGTTCTAAGAAGCGATTTGTTTTTTCACTCCTAGCCTCCTAATCCCTAGAAATATATTTTCTATTAAACACAAAAGGTTCCTGCTTTCGAGGAATAAAGAGCCACATGATTAAAAAATTAAGACACTTTCAATTTCTGCGAATGTTAAAATTCGTTCGTTTCCCGGAAAAACGATACGAACGGGAAAAAAAAATTTAATCATAGGCTCAAAAGTGAACTAACACCCGTACTTAATAACATTTTTTGAAGACGTTAAATAGCTAGAAATAAAATGAGAATGTAGCACAGTTTTTGTTCCTGTTTTCGTTACTCAAGGCTTCGGGTTCACGAAATTAATCCGGAAGCCTGAAGGCCAATATGCTTCCGTTTGAGCCTTACCTGTTTTAAGCACCGGCTCAACTGGAGAGTAGCAGCCCTGATTTGTTGAAATAAGAACATGTATTACGATACACTTGCAGCGGAATAGCAAAAACTGAACTGTCCGCAGTTTTAGTACTGTGAATTTGCAAACGAAGTGGAGACTGAACGAAAAGGAGCGGTATGCATTCCAAAATGACTCAGACTAGGTGTTTGGCTACCGCCGCCTGACGTTTTAGAACTTAACTCCTCCAAGATTGAATTTCTCGATATGTAAAGCCTATACTTACCCCTTTGTCCTATATAATAGAAACACCGAGGAAATAAACGTCTGGATGGGTATGATGGAGAAAAGCCCCTGCTCACTGCGGATACTTCAGAAGCTTTCAAAATGAAAGGGGCAGAGGCCTGTGAAGGGAATTTTCCCCTGCGCAGACCAATTGCAACTTCTGCAAACGAAAGATTGCAATGTATGTAGACTTGAAATTATCTTTCCAAGAAAAACTATTGCAATTTTATGTAAGAATAATTCATATTTCTACTGATTTCCCACAAAAGATCCAATTTGGCTTCCTTACCGAGAAATCTGTCGACAGTACATCTTGCTTAGTGACCGACACCTAATTTCTCCTAACCGAGTATTGTCATTGCCTTGTCAATCATAACGACATGGCAAT
>JAKSDK010000578.1 GCA_022360095.1 Phycisphaerales bacterium | reverse complement strand
TGGGGGCCGCCTTTTCTGAAGGACAAGGAAGGCAACGATACCCGGGAAAGCGCCTATTACCTGTCGTCCAACCGCAACAAGAATTCCGTTGCCATTAATCTTGCCAGCGAAGAGGGCCAATCGCTGATCCGGTCTCTTGCGGAAAGATCGGACATTCTGGTCGAGAACTTCAAGGTCGGCGACTTGAAACGCTATGGGCTTGACTATGACAGTCTCAAGGATGCCAATCCGGGACTGATCTACTGTTCCATTACCGGTTTCGGCCAGACAGGTCCTTATTCCAACCGGGCCGGTTACGATTTTCTGATTCAGGGCATGGGCGGCCTGATGAGCATTACCGGCGATCCGGATGAGGACGGCGGAAGGCCGATGAAAGCAGGCGTCGGCATCGCGGATGTCATGTGCGGCATGTATGCCTGCACGGCCGTTTTGGCGGCGCTGAATGCGCGCCATGCTTCGGGGAAAGGCCAGTATATCGACATTGCGCTTCTGGACTGTCAGGTCGCGTGGCTGATCAATCAGGGCGTTGCCCATCTGGTGTCCGGAGACACACCGAAGCGCCTGGGCAACGGGCATCCGACCATTGTTCCTTACGAGACCTTTCCGGCGAGCGATACCGATTTCATCATCGCGACCGGAAATGACGATCAATTTCGCCGATTGTGCGTCCTGCTGGGAAACCCGGCTTTGCCGGACGATCCGCGTTTTACCAAAAACGCCGACCGCGTCCGCAATCGCGATGCCGTTCTTCCCATCCTGCGGTCCCTCACCATAAAAAAAGACCGCAAGCGAATGGATCGCCCTGCTTGAGGAGGCCGGCGTTCCCGGCGGTCCGGTCAACACCATCACGCAGGTATTTCAGGATCCGCACATTCTTCACCGCGGCATGAAACTCTCAATGCCCCACGCTCTGACAGCGGACGGCACCGTGTCGCTGATCGGCAACCCGATCAAGATGAGCGGGACGCCTGTGCATTATCAGAAGGCACCGCCGCGCCTTGGCGAACATACGGCCAGCATATTGTCCGGAATTCTTGGACTGGATGAAAAGAAAATTGCGCAGTTGGTCGCAACAGGAGCGATCGCGCTGGGAGAAGACGTATGAACGGAGCTGACCTGATCGCCGGAAAACTGGCGGCAGTGGGATGCCGATTTGCCTTCGGCATTCCCGGCGGCGAGGTGCTGGCGCTGATGGGCGCACTGGATGAGGCCGGCATAAAATTTGTTCTGACAAAGCACGAAAATGCCGCCGGATTCATGGCTGAGGGTGTCTGGCATGCGCAGTCGGCTGAAAAGATCGCCGCGCCGGGCATTCTCCTTGCGACCATCGGTCCCGGCGTCGCCAACGCAATCAATGTCGTTGCCAACGCGATGCAGGACCGGGTACCGCTGATCTTTCTGACCGGATGCGTTGACGGTGCTGAAGCGGAAACCTACACCCACCAGGTGTTCGATCATCAGGCCCTGGTGCGCCCGGTCGTTAAAGGAAGCTTTCGGGCCTGCTCCGGTGCCATCGGCCCGGTGATGGAAAACGCCATCGC
>JAKSDK010000607.1 GCA_022360095.1 Phycisphaerales bacterium | reverse complement strand
TATAACAGGGCTTCAAACAGGATGTGTGGGTGTGAAAACACACAATTTGATCAAATCCACACAATCCCATACAATTCCTAAAAAATCTTCACAATACTGAGTGATGCACTTAGGTTTTTCAGAAATTTGTTTTACTCTTCATAAACAGGATTTTTTAGAACTTACTGGGCCTTTTCAGGTCATTTTCTTTGCAAAAACAACACTGTTTTCTCTTTTTTTCAAACCACACCGGTTTGTTGACTTTGACATATAGTCACGAAAAGCAATTACTGAGTATTCTCTGAAGCTCTGCACAGTCCCAGGCACTAGTCATGTAGTGACATACATTACAACTTGGATATAGTTAATTTTTTATTTCAGTTAATTTTCATTTTCCCTGGTTTCAAACTCATTAACACACAGTACCATACACTAAAACAAATGAGAAAAAAAATTGACTGAAATAAAAAAATAAACTGCAACAGATATCTGTCTGGATTTGCAAAAAGTTACCTCCAGGATTTTTTAGCAACAGTCTCATTGGTGGATTGTTCGGTACCTGGCCATTTTTTTTTCTTATTATGCTTTCAGTACAAAAAAACCCCTAACAAAGTAGACAATAAGATAATGTGTTTATAACGCTGTTTCTATCTCACCCATCTCCCCACCACCCCCCCTTCCACCTATCATTTCCCATAATTCACCCTGTGTCATAAAACACTATTAAATTTGAAATCAGCGCGCGTGGTACAAGTTCTTTTCCATGGTCGGTTAATTTTCTAGATTTCACTTTGGCCGCCTGCAGCAAAGTTTTCCGGAACACATCATTGAGCCTTATGAAGGAGCAAGTCTCATCAAAGTCTGCCGTTGTCCAATATGTTATCATATTTTGTCTCATTTTGGCTAAATCGGTGAAACACTGATCTCGGGCTTGAGACAGAAAGGCATCACATTGCGAGCTTTGATGTGGGTCGTGACGAGTCTCTGGCCTCAAAAAGTAGTTTGTAGGAGTCACATCTGCTCGGCGAGAGCAACATTGATGCATATTTCTGATCAGACCAGAGACTTAGTTAAAAATTGTTTTGAAGGCCAGCCTCCATGTGTCCCTTTCAAAACGGCTCGCCTTCATTCGGAATCTTGAATAAATCCACTGTGTCATGTGACGATTTATGTGGAGAAGGCGAGAGTTATTGAGCGAGACTAATTTGATGATATTTGGTCCATATTAAAGGGACAGTGTCCCGATTATGCACACGCGCGAGCGTCATCTGTTTTTTCTTCAAAAGACAATAGAAC
>JAKSDK010000655.1 GCA_022360095.1 Phycisphaerales bacterium | reverse complement strand
CCTGGCCCATAGGATTTTGTCCAAAGACCCAGAAGTTAAAATATTTCTAAGTCCTGCATTCAATATACATAACTCCATCCCTCAATTTGAGCATGAAAGGGTCAATCTGCAATCTTTGCTTTGGTTATCAATAGCTGCTAGACTACAAAGAACATGTACGTCTTCCTACATTTGAGTGGAATCTTGAGTTATTTTTGGGAATCATAAATGAACTGAAGAATCATTTCACCATAGGCATAAAATAGGTGACATAATTATTTTCCACAGAATGGTCGTAATTTTTATGTCTTTTTCTCTCTAATAAACTAGCCAATTTCCTTCAGAACTGTGAATGGTGTAGCTAGCTGAACTTGTCATAAGCTAAGTTTATGTATTGGATATGTATGTATTTACTGAAATTACATATCATCATTCCTTCTCAGGTCCATTTTCCAACTCTGAGATGGCAGATTGGTTTAGTCATGGTTACTTCACCATGGGGCTGTTAGTCAAGAGAACAACAGATGAGGCTTTTCAACCACTAGGTGAAGTTATTAAACAGTGGGGCAGAGTTCCTTTTGTTCCCGGTCCACAGCCTCCTCCATTTAAGGTACAAAACCATGGCTTAGACTAGTAGTAATCGTTTATAGTGTGTTGCCAGTTCCCATAAAGCATCTCAATCCTTTTTGACCTACACTGAGTCATGGGGAGTTGATTTCTTACATGAACTTACTTTTGTATGAAATCCTGTGGTTTTTCCATTCAAATGAAACCTCTTTGGAGGAAGCGTCTCCTTCATCGACACAATCAGGGTAGTGTTTTTCCATTGTCATCGTGTCATTTCAGAGTCTTGAACCATGTTAACACTAAACCATTTTGACCAGGAAGACAGTCCAGTTACTGTGCATGTACCATCTTTGATTTTCTGTCAGGATGTCGCAAATTCAAAAGATGTGTGTAGTGTCACAGAACCTTCAAAAATCTGTTTGCATCGCACACGGTTGAGTTTGATATTGTACCAAAGCTCCTCAGAATTACACATCAAAGGTGTATCATTCCCATTAAATTTCGATTTGTGTGAAATTAAGAGTTTTTGGTGATGCTTTCATTGCTGTTGGCCAGAAAAGGTGAGCACTTTGATGCCGGTTTAAGGCAATAAGTCTTCTTCCTATGAGCTAATTAGTAAATAAGATGAGATACTTTTTCAAAAGTCAAAAATATTACTTGAGAATGTAAACAACAGATCTCTGTCAGTAGTGCGGTCCTCAAGGAAATCTTGTCATGTCAATGTGACAGTTCTATTGTTCTTTTAACAAAAAGTAGATAGATGATGTTCACTTGTGCGAATGATTGAGAAAGTGTCCCTTTAAGATTGTTGTAGCAGAACACTGACTACACCCTTGTTACTACTATCTCCTTGAGGCTAAAATAATAGGCAGCTCAAAGATAAGGGCCCAAAAACTTGCATGCTGCATGTGATTACACAGAAAGCTTTATATGTGTCTCAGACCATATGCATCACCAACTTTAAAATGTGATTGTTTGGTGATATGACTGGCAGGGTGTTCCAGAACACATTCAGCGGCAGCAGCAGCAGATGATAGCCCAGCAGCGGCAGTATCAGCATCTAATGCAGCAGCACTATCTTCAACAGCAGATCTTTCATCAGCAAGCACTTATGATGCAGGTAAAGAATGGTAGGAAAGTGCTGTCCACTAGCCCAGGGCTACTAGAATG
>JAKSDK010001590.1 GCA_022360095.1 Phycisphaerales bacterium | reverse complement strand
GTCGGTATTCCTCTTAACCAAGGCAGCAGTAAGTTTGAATATCATGCTATGCTCCGAGATTAATTTGTAGTAAATCTGTCCAGCTAGAAAACTTTAAGGGCTATTCCAATGATATGATATCCATAGCCCCCTACTGATGAAGTACTGTTTTCTTGTGCCCTTCCGAAAATTATTAATGGGGTTACCCCGCTGCCTACAAACCCACAAAAACAAGCTTACCACTAAAGCTTACTGTTTTTTTAGTACTCCTCAGAAATATGGCGATGTTAATTTGCCCCCCATCAGAAAAGAGCCTTTTAATCCTATGTCTCATTTAGAGTCAGAACACAAATTGCACACTAGTGGAACTATAATCAATGTTAACCTAAAGAACTATTAAATGGTTCCTCAATTAAGGGGTGGGGGCGGTGGTGGTGGTGGTGGTGGGGGGGGGGGGGGGGGGGGGGGATTAAATGCAAAAGTACATTTCAGATAACAAACCTGGTCCCTTCAGACAAAACCTCCTGCCTTGGAATTGTAATGACCCCCTAAGAAAATATCACCTATAAGGGTGGGTAGAGGTGGGGTAAATATAAAATAGAATGGCTATATTTAAAACATTTTTGGTTACATTTCCACACGTCCACATACATTTTATAAGTTATGCATTTAGCAAGTTCATACTTTTTCTTAAACGTTTTAGTTACTGTGAATGAATAAATAATTAATTGCATAACAATTTATCCAGTAATTAACACTGTGTAAATCTTTAGGTAATTGGTTATTATTTTTATGTAATAATTTATCACTAATTTGCTGAAATTTTGTAACTTTTGTGAATACCATGTTGCTTCTAATTTTTCTAATGTGTGTTTGTCTATGCCCCACGTGGAAATCAGCTTTTGTTATGTGTGGTTGGTGTGAATAAACAAATTTTTTGATTGACTGATTAATATTGATTGATCATGATTGAATACAGAAGAAAGATATTTTACCTTCTACTAGGAAAATGGCAGTATGTGCATCCCCCCTCCCCCACTTCAAGGGAGTTTGATTACCTGCTTTTATATTTCACATATTTGTGTTTTACTTAAGATTTAT
>JAKSDK010000526.1 GCA_022360095.1 Phycisphaerales bacterium | reverse complement strand
GGCCGGCTCGTGACCCTCACCGCCTACACCGACGGGACCACCGGGCCCCGGCACACCATCTATGGATATAATGACAGGGGACTTCAGACCAGCGTCACTTATGAAGAGACCGGCACGGTAACCATGGCCTACGACGCCGTCGGCAACATGACCAGGCGGACCGACGAGGCCGGCGTGGTGGTCGACTACGCCTACAACAGCGCCAGCCGACTGACCGAGCGCAAGAAGAGCGGCAGCACCACCGATGTCGAGACCTACGCCTACGACGAACTCGGTCGACTGGTCACCGCCGACAAGGGCACATCTTCCAATTCCGACTCGGTGAGCCGGAGCATCTTCGCCTATGACGACCTGTCCCGGGTGACGCAGGAGAGCCAGGCTATCGCCGAAGGCACGGCCCTGGTGGTCAATTATGAATACGACAAGGCCGGCAACCGGATCGAGATGATCCATCACGGCAACGCAACGACAGTGACGTATGCCTACGATGCCCGCGACCGCTGCACGCAAATTGACAACGGGACGGTGCGCCTTGCCGACTACACCTGGCTGGGCACCTCCCTGCACCAGCGCGACACGACCTGTGACTATCCCGGCACGACTAAGCCGAAGTTCAAAACCGCCTTCGATCGCGACGGCATCCTGCGCGTCACCAAGGTGGACAACGAACACTTGACCCCAGACATGGACGACGCGGGCTACAACGACCTCGGCGAGTTCGACTACACCTACGACAGCGCGAGCAACCCCCTGTCGGAGATTCAGGCCGGGTCGATGGACGAGCTGGACGCCGATCGGGAGTTTGACTACGACACCTTGAACCGGCTGCTCACTGCGCGCGTGACCGACACCCAAAACTGGACGGCGGCGAGCGAGAAGACGACGTGGTACAGCTACGACGACGTCGGCAACCGCATCTCCCATCAGTATCGCGACGCGACCGCCATCGGCTACCAACATGACGATGCCAACCGCATGACCAGCTACGCAGGCAACAGCCAGGGCTACGACCTGGCCGGCAATCAAACCGTGGCCTATTCAGCCGACCGAGCGACGTCGTACAAGTACAGCTACGATCATCACAATCGTTTACTGGCTGTTCACGACAGCACCGGCACGACGCGCAAAGCGGCCTTCAAGTATGACGCCCTGGGAAGACGGATCGAGTTCGCCAACGATGTCACGAATGAAACGATTCGCTATTACTACGACGGCGTCAACGAGATCGTCGAGCACGACACGTCTGGCAATCGTAGCCGCTACTACATCCACGGCGTCAGCTATGTCGATGAACGCCTGATGATGTACAGCGAGGAGGCAGATCGGCCGTACTATTACACGATCGATCGAATGTACAACGTGCGGAGCGTGGTCGACCGAGGCGGCGCGATCGTCGAGCGATATGCCTATGATCCCTTCGGCCGTCCCCTGATCCGGCAGAGTGCCGGCCGCGGCGACATGAACAACGACACGGACGTGACCGGGACGGACACGACCCGTTACACAGGCGCGTTCAACGGCACGGGCTGGGACCCTCGTGCGGACATGAACGACGACGGATCAGTGAACGGCCTCGACAACAGTCCCTACGGTACGGCGCTGACCACATGGGTGGAGGCCACGCCGGCCGTGTCGCAGGCCTTCAGCGACGTAGGCAATCCGTTCATGTTTCAGGGCCGGCCGCACATGGCGATCGACACGGCAGCGTCCGTCACCGTTGGTAACCTCATGCTCAACGACCACAGGGCAAGGTTCAATGACCCGGTGATCGGGAGGTGGATGAACAAGGATCCATTGTATTACAACGGCATTACTAGTGCGCCACTAGCACCGAGCTACTCGGCGTACGTCGTATACGACGGAAGGTTTCAGAAAGACAATTTGCGTTACTCGTTACTGAACCATGCTCTCACGGCATATTCAGAAGCCAGAAACCTGAACAGATTTCTTCGGAGCAACCCAGTGGCTTCATCTGACCCATTTGGTCTGGTTTCAATTGATTGCGATGATTGTGATGATTATCTGGAGGTGACTGAGGCGTTGCAATTACTTAACAGCAGCCTATCTGTGACACTCGGAAAGATCAACGATGCAATAGATAACGACAACGGTCAATATCCAATTTTCACTGGCACAAAGCTTCGAAAAGCCAAAGAAACCCTTGAATGCATGTCTGATAATTTTAATGGTCTTGAGATTGAATGCCCCTCTTGCTGTTTTCCTGGATTCTATGCATATACATATCCCCATTCGAATAATAATGTCTGGTTATGCCCACGATTTTTTGACAATGATATTCTGGATAAAGAAAGAGGCGCGATAATAGGTCATGAAATGTCTCACAACTGCGGGACGTTGGACTTACGACTACATTCCGGCCCGCCAGGTGGTATTTTTGATCTTGCTTGGGAGTGTAATGCTTATACATATCAATGGTGGCTCGACAGGGGTTTCTGCATACCGAATTATGATGGCCTTGGCGGATGTGATGGAGTGTATTAGAAAAAAGGAAAGAGGACAGCGAATGTTCAAAGCCTTAGGGGGCACTATGTGCCTAATGTCTATTATGGGATGCGCCAGATCAAGTTCGATCCGAGTTCAGTTTGACGGACACTATCACGCCTATCTTGATTTTCCGCATGCAACGACAACGTGCCTCGGCGGCGAATACGTGTTTTTTTGTGATCGTCCTCCTCGAACTCGCTTGCCTGTCATCTACGAACCCGTGCCTTCATCAGAGGTGCTCTCCAGGCTCATTCTGGTTGGTTGCTACGACCCCATTTCAAGGCAAATAGCGATGGCTGTGCGTGGCATTGGACCGTATGACGGTTTTCTATTGCTTTTTTCAGATGATCTGTCTCCGACAGAGTGGGAGCACTCTGAAAACCGCATTCGAGTAAAGTTAGTGGGCCGATTGCTAGAGAGCGAATTGTATCGAAGGACTTCCGAGAAACGAGTGCGTTTCAAAGACGGCTGCCTCGTCCAAATCTACTTGGATTTGCGATCCAACGGTTCAGAGCCCGGAGACGCTTGGCGATTATTCGATGAATGGTTTTCCGGAACTCCTGATAGCGATTTCCAATCGATGCTCGAAAGAATATCCGAAGTTAGAGCACGACATGCTATGTTGACTTCATACAACGTTGGAGAATGTCAACAGCTTACCGACGGCATTGTCCAAACTCAGCCCAGGCTATGACCTGGTCAGCAATCAGACCGTGACTAATCCACTGGATCGTGCTGGACCGAGAATCCTTTCTCGGTCCTCTTCGTTCAGGAATCTTTCCTGTGGACTCCTCGGATCCGCCACGCGTTTTTTCGCGATCCTCACAGACATGGGAAGGGATTCCCATGAGGATGGGGACCGAGAAAGGATTCTCGGTCCAGCGTGGGATTCTCGGTCCAGCGTGTGGGCAAAAGGCGATAGCTCTCTATGTATTGCGAATGCTATCGACAGCGTGCGAGACAATGCGACGGGAGTCGAAACCGCGCCCGGGAGGACTCGAACCCCCAACCCTCTGATCCGAAGTCAGATGACACCATTGGAAACAAAGGACTTACGAAAAACGACAGCGCCAGCGACAGCAATCAGGCGACGGAACCGCTCGAAGGCGGAGAACTGGACCCCGAACTAGCGGCGATCGTCGACGCCTGGCCGACGCTGCCGGAGCCGTTGCGCGCGGGCATCGTGGCGATGGTGAAGTGCGCACTAAGCAAACACGAGGAGGACGCACGATGAGCAGGAGACTGAATCGAACAAACTGCCCGACCAGGGCGAGGACAGGGAGGTATGACTTCTCGCCCAAGTCGCCGCCGTCGCCTCGACCGATCGCGGCGACCTACTCGACTGGCAGCGGCCAAGTCCACGTCCAGTTCGATCGAAACCTGACCGTCTCGTTCAGCATCGACGGCGCCAATTGGGGCGGTTGCAGCGGCGAGATTCTCTCGTTCGGGACGGGCACGGCGTTTGCGGACACGGTGACATTCAGCGTGACGAGCGGCGCTGGCTGCTCACCGCCGTTCGTGACCTATTCGGGGGGCGACGAGAATCTCAAGGGCGCGAACGGTACGCCGATTGCGGCGTTCACGGATTATCCGCTGACGGTGGTGTAGGACATGCCAGACTGCCAACTGCTCGCGCATTCGTGAGTGGGAGGGCTATGTTGGGTTTTCGGGGCCCACCATTGCTGATGCATGATGTCGTGAAAGCCTGACAACGGTGTACAGAATGCCTGTTTGTTTGCGTAGGGCATTCAAGACATCGTCATCATTTTTTCTTGGGATTGGGCTCCGGCAAACGAGAATATCGCCTTTGGCGGCTGACTCGCGCGGATCAACAACACCATTCATTTTAGCGAACTGCTGAAATAGTGCAGTGTCACAAAAGCGCTCAACGTTATCTGAGAATTCATTGAGGCAAAGCTGCACCGTTTGCTTGTTGGATAAGATCATGGCATTAACTGATTGGAGCGACACCGCCGCGCTGTAATCAAAGTAGAAACATTCAATTACTGTGTTTTGAGGTGGGTTCGTCGGCAACAAATGGACGGTACCATAAAAGGTAGCAAATGCCCGTTTCCAGTGAAGGTCATGATCAACGCCATCGGCGTGAAACCAAATTAGGCGAAAAGCGTCCGGCGGCCCTGGAGTATTATCAAGCTGATCTCGTGCATGCTTAAGAATAGCGCCTATGCGATTGTTTTGCGCAAGAAGCTCCGAACGAGAAACGATCTCGCCGCGAGTCATCCTTTTGGCGTGATCGCGAAACAACTCAGAATCGTCGAGTTTGTGTTTGACCTCAACGATATAGGTTGAGTCGTCATCAGCAGCGAGTAAGTCGGCTCGTTTGTCGCTGGATTCAAGTATTTCCTTTACGCAGCAACCGCATGCTGAAAACACCTGCATTGCGAGTTGTTTGGCATCATCCATAGCAAACCCTAGGCAATCGAATGATAATTACTATGCTTTTTTCCTCTGCTTCAAGCCCCATAGAATTCCGGCGGGTGTGCGCAGTAAATTCCGTCGCTGTGCAACCCACTCTGCTGCTTTTTCATAGACATCCTTGCCGGTTGGCGCGCTATAGGCGCCCCCGATGATCGCTCCCAAAATCTGCAGTGGGATAGTGCTTGAACACATTGACGCGATTGTGAATGCTGCGCCACCAACAAAGGCAGTCGCATCAATGCCAAGAGAACCTGCATTTTTCTTCAGTGAGGCAACTTCTTGCTCATGGCTCGTGCGAGCGCTCTCGATGTTCCGGCTGACTTGCAATACGACGTCACGAATCGACTTTTCATCGGCACTTAAGATCTTCGAAATACCGTCTCGGATCGCCGCACGCAATTCGTGCAAAACACCAGATTGGCGAAGCTCGATGATAGCTTCTGGCGTCGCTTCTCGAAGTGCCCAAAGTACGCGACTCTCACTATGAAGCGCGTGCTGGATTAGAAGATCTGAGAGACTGGAAGAGGAACACGACTCTTGGGCATTGTATTCGTACTTCCATAATAGGTACTGCCATGATGTCGGCGCATCACAGATTGGCGTGCCGCCGCAAAACTCACTGTTGATAAGCATTTCGTTCACTTGAACAAAGCGCCCCCAAAGCTGAGTCAAAATTTGATCAGATAAAGCTGAAGGGGCTTTTGACTCATTCATCATTTCATGATCTGCAGAAAGGAGCGTCAATTGGTCTAGCGGGAGTGGAAGTTCATCAATGTCGAAAACGAAACGGTCCTGATTCCGAACACGATCCGCAACAGCATCCGGTTTGCCAAGGTCTGTGAGAAACCGCTTTACCTGATCAACATCATCGAATGCCATGTCGAAGATCCTAGACATGTGCTCTAGCATCTCTTTGTACGCTGCTTCAACGGCGATGTCACGTACAAAAGCCTCAAGGAAAATAGCACGAGGTGCAAAAACGACGATTGGTTGTTTGGTTTCTGCAAGAGCTAAACGAAGATATCGCATCGCCGTCAGCCCATCACGAAGCATACGATCCACCAGCACTTTTGGTTTGAAAGCTTCGGCAACCGCCATAGAACTTTGTATTGGATCGGGGAGGACAAGCGTGTCAACATAAAGACCGATGCTTGTGATAAGTTCTGTGGCTGGATGAGGAAATACGTTGCCACCGTATACTGCCTTTAGCGACGAAGACTTCTTCAAGTGGATCGAAACAATCGGCCCTGTTCGCGACCAGAAATCTTGTATCGCCTCACTGAATTCCATTGCGACTCTAAGGAAAGGCTTTTGATGGTCGCGATCATTTGCAATTGTTCGTGCGACAGCATGCGGTGTAGCGCCCGTTTCAAGCATATCTTTGTATAGCGAGCCAAGAAACCGTTCCATCGCATCAACATATTCAGCCTGAATATCGCGGAGCGGGACTGCTAGTGCCTCACGTTGAAAAGCATCGCGCATGACGGTTTCCGCGAGCGTTAGGAGTGTCGGATCCAGGCTCTCTGGGATGACTACTCCGTCTTCGTCACGTCGAATCGAAGCAAGCTGCTCAAGTAGAAATGGGTTGATTGGCCGCTTGATTCGGCCCAATACCAATTCCTCTTCAAGTACCGCAATCAATGTTGTCAAATCGACTGATTTTTCTGTTGTTATAGGTTGGGCTGTGGCAGGGTCTTTGGTGCGTCGAAGGACTATGTGTTCTACGTCATTTTCCTTAAGTTCCTCGACGCGCATAAGGTTGATTTTGTGTTTTTTTATCTGGAGATTCTCAAAAAAACCAAGTCCCCTCGGTTGCCGAAGCATTGGCATCAGAAAATAGTGACCGTGATTTCGATATGATTCCTTGAACAGCTCAAGATTACGCGATGTAGCGTCCGGATTAACTCGATGGATTTGCGAAACGGTAAGGAAGAAACGCGGATCAAAAACACGACCCTTATTTTGCTCAAGCTGAATCAAGTTCATTGGATTTGACCCAACAAGAACACTGTAGCCAGAATCCTCTCCGGGAATATCACCCTCGATGATCGATATTCGGAGAATCTCGTAAGCATCTTCTTCTCCGAAGACTTTGCGCCATTGTGAGAAAATCGTTTGGGCCACGTCACTGTTTTGAAAGAGTAGCCCTAAGAAGGGTGCGCGGTTGGGTTGAATGACAAATCCCATACCAAGCCAGTCAGCCTTATCCCATAAATTGGTTGCAACAAGACTAGCGTTGTATAAGTCGTCCTCACCGGTGTTCATTCCGGGCGTATACTGTGCGAATTTCTGATTCAGTGCTATTCTTGGATTTGATTAGCTTATGGTGCAAGGCAACCTAGCTGTGATTTTCGCTCAAATCACAGTCTCATGGCTATCCTCTGCCCAGTGGACGTCACCCTACCTGATCACCGAGCTCGTCGACAAAACGACGAGTTACAAAGACCCCTCGCAAGCGCGCAGCAATAGTGACAGCAGTAGCAAGCCAAAAGCGCCTGACGATCGCGATCGAGCGATGATCGTTGACGCGTTGCCGACGTTGCCGGAGCGGGTGTGGGCGAGCATGCTGGCGATAGTGAGGGCGGCGACTGAGTCAGGCGGAAGCGGACCTGAATCGACCGGAGATGACATTGGACCCGGTGACAAAGTCGGGGGTGGGCTCACACACGGCGACGCGCTGGTCAACCCACGAAATCCTTCCCAGAGCGCGACCAGCCTTGCCCATTAATGCGCCGATTTCTCCGTCGATCGACGTAGCTCGCCCTGGGTATACCCGACAAGATAATCCAACCAGTAGCAAGATCTTGCGACAAGCTGACTAGGTTGTAGAATTAGGAGTTCTCGGCATGGGATTTGAACTTCGTGTCCCAAGTCCTGACGATGAGCTTGCATCCCATGCCCTTGTCATCTGAAGGGTCGGTTGCTCAAACCGTGGTTCTCTCGATTGGCGGTTCCCACGTACTACATCTGACTGAGGGCGTACATTGCAATTGCGACTGGCAAATGCTCTGGCAGAATTGGATGAACGGACATTAATCGACGAAGTGATATTCCCGCTCATCGAAGAGCTTCATCCGGGCCGCATAGAGTTTACGCACTCAGCCGTCGAGGCAGGTCGCGACTTAGTATCATTTGGCTCTGATGCACTCCGCAGAAGGCACTATCTATGTGTTCAGGTAAAAACGACGCATCTTCCCAGTGGAGGAGGTTTCACAGCAGCGCTATCTCAAGCTAATACTGCTAGAAAGGTCGGCATAACAACCGAGTCTGGTGAGCAAATTCGCCCACATGAAGTCTGGTTTATCACGTCCAAGCCGTTTGCAGAGGAAAAGCGTCGTCAAGTTGCAGGAGCCATTCAAGATCTTGAAAGAGAGAACATCAAATTAATCGCTGGGGAAGAGCTTGCATCACTTGTGTTACGGGAATTACCCGACATCGCACGCAACGTTGCTAAGTACTCGAACGTTCAGGCTGTGAAAGTGATTGCGCAGCTCTTGGATCACAGAGAGGGAAGGGCATTCGGCATCGTGAACGAGCGACGACTGGACGAATTCTACGTGGCGACAACATTGTCGCCGCATGCGCGACTCGCTTACCACTTCCTAGCGGAAAATTTAGATATAGAATACGAACCGCGACTGGCGGTGAGCGTGTCTGATCTCATAGGAAGAGAGCCCAACAGATGCTGGCGTTTGTTTGCATCGGATGTGACGAACTGGAAGGAGCTCTGCACAAGACTTCGGGCTGGGCAAAAGCAACCCGAGGGAACCACCGGGCGCATCATATGGGAGAACCTCAGAGGAGACGCAACATATTGGGTTCGTCAAATAGCAGATCGTGAGCATCTGAAGGACAATCATCGGATCATCGACGCACTAAACGAACTGCTTGCCGGCAGGATCTTAGCTTCTACTCGCAAGCGTAGCCGCAAGATTTTGGACGAGTATTTGCCTGACCTTTTTGCGCCCAAGTTCACAGGGGTACACATCGATCAAACGGTCTGGAAGGAGCTTTATGACGCCCTGGCCAAAGGCTGCGAACTTCCAACTCCCTTGCTGGACTTACTCCGGAACGCCAAGCCGCGCTTGAAAAAGGATATTGAAGAACAGATGTACGAAGCGTCGGACGGCACAGCTTATATCAGCGTTCCTATTTCTATCCCATGGGAGGCCGCTCTCAAGAAGCTAAAAAAGCATGCAAGAAGTTCGCTGAATCTTTGCCCAAGGGAACTCGGCAAAGATGTCACACACATTCATTCCGCATGCCGAGTGTTGGACGACCTGGAGCGGACTTTGCAAAAACTTGTACAATTCGGGATGAATATGGAGCCAACTACCGAAATCGCGGAGATCCTTCGTATTCGCGTCTTGCATCCCGAGCATCTTGTAGCGCTTGCTGATGCCCTCCTGATCGAAGGGCCGCCCGGATGTGGGAAGACGACGTTACTTAAGATGCTGACGATCAAATTATTGGACAAGGACGAAAGGGTTATTTTCCTGCCCTGTTCAGCAATTGATCCAAGCTGGAGTGACCGACCACTTCAAGAAATAGCGCAGCAGTTTGGTCACGGTGTTACTAGAAAAAATAGACGAAAGAAGGGACTCATTTTAGTCATTGACGGGCTAGATGAGGCTCCCTTTGATCTAACTGACCACATTCTGAAAGAGCGCGCATCGGGATGTAGGATTGTCGCATCTGTGCGGCCCGCTCTGGAAATTGGGTTACGCTCAGATTGCCTGAGAATAGGACTAGCGTTGTTCAGTAAGGATGAGCGGAATGCTTTTTTTGCAAATTGGTTCCGTAACCGAGATGGTCAATTTCAACGTGCCAAAGACCTAATACATGCTTACGAAGATATAGATAACCATACACGATTACCTTTGATTGCGACGATCGCCGCGGCATTGATAGAGAACGGCTTAAGTCCACGTACGCGCGAGGAAGTTTATTCGTTTCGCCTGGATTTGCTAATTAGCAAGTGGGATCGCGCGAGAGGCGTGCAACGACTTCGACTCGATGATCCCGACGCGAAGCGCCGTGCCATACGGGAACTCGCCTTTCAGATTCACTCTGCGAAAACACGCCGACGAAGCTTTACGTTCTCTGAAATCCAGGACGCATTCTATGACTCGCTCGGAAGATGGGCGAGCCAGAAGCGCGTGGACGACTTAGTCCACGACCTGGTACTTGGCAGCGGAATCATTGTTAAGCAAAGGGCTGAGATGTTTTCCTTCGGGCATCTGACTTTCCAGGAGCATCTCGTTGGCGAATACCTTGCGCGCAATTTGCCTGTCAAAGATGTCGTCAGATTCATCGGTGACGATTGGTGGCGGGAGCCACTCGGTTTTTATGCTTCCATCGTGGGAAGCCTGGATGAGTTCTTAGCGCAGCTCATGGTGCAGCATGTTCATTACCGCATGTACGCAGAGCAATTACGTGCGATGTCCACAAACGCGCCGTATACGAGCGACGGAGCTCTACAGATCATCGGCGCCTCCCCCGCGCCTCGTGCTTGAGCGACGCCGCCCTGGGCAACGGCAACGGCTCTACCGCGCGGGAGCCTCCGTCTGAAGTGCCAGGGTATTCTTGAGATCGTGCCGGGATTGCTCAGGAGTTAAATTCATAAGTGGAATCGTGGGCTTCCAACCGTTCGCAGTCAACCTTACCGCCACCAGCGGCAGATGCGGGTGTTCGGAGGTTGACTCAAAACGGGGCGGGGCATGTGTTTGGAGCGCGATTGGGACCCCAGGCGAACGGGTCCTAGGCAAAAAATGTCCCGATGTTTTGCTCCAGCGCCTTGAGAGAATACGCTTAATAGCTTAATCTCGACTATCGTCGCTTCTTAGTGCTAATGGGTCTCGTTGAAGAAGTCTTCATTCCTGATGCGCGCGGATACCGCTACTCGGCTCCTGGAGTCCATCGCTGCAGACCGGCTTGCAATCCTATGCGGAGCGGGCCTTTCGATGGCACCCCCAAGCAACATACCCTCGGCCAGAGGGGTCGCCGACCACTGCGCGCGGGAGTATCTCAATGCCGTGGGCGAGGAGCTTGACGCTTCGGTACGTGAGGATATTGAGGCAATGGCCAAGTTGTTCCGAGATCGGAACCGATTCGACGACTTGTTCATCGGCAAGCTAGTCCCGTGGCATAAGTTCAATCGAGACTCAAATATTGGACACGCCGCGATCGCTGATTTCCTAGCTTGTGGCGTGGCTTTCTTTTGCCTAACTACGAATTTCGATGAGCTGGTTGAGCGCGCTGCGCACAAATTCGGAGAACCCGATTTTCGAGCCATTGTCGATGCCCAAGATCTTGCCGAGAATTGCCTTCACAAACCGTATCTAAAGCTACATGGATGTGCGAATCGGAATCGACGCCAGACAATCTGGTGCAAGGACCAGCTAGGGGATGCGCCAATCAAGGAGCGACTTGAACGTTTTCAGGCTTGGCTTTCAACAAACCTACTGGACCGTGATGTTCTGATAGTCGGGTTTTGGTCAGATTGGTCTTTTTTGAACGATATTCTTGTTAACGTTGTTTCTGCATTCGGCCCAAGAACTGTTTTCCTTGTTGATCCACAACCCTCTGATTCCCTAGCGACCAAAGCGCCGAACCTATGGAACTGGGTTAATGAAGGCGAAATCTCATTGATACACGAGCAGGAGAGTGGTGCTCAATTCCTCGATGAGCTACGTTGTCATGTAAGTCGTAATTTCATACTCCATGCTGCTAACAGCGCCTCTGATACATATGAACAGCTTTTCGGCTCCCGGGAACATAGTCAGCCTGTCCAGATGCCTGACTCATCGCAGGAGCTATACGCTCTTCGGCGTGATTTAACAGGCGTGCCACGCCACCTTCCTGTCCGTGATAGATGCCCCGAGGATAAGCATAATGTGCTTACCGCAATACATTGCCGGCTCCTAGATTGCGGCGCGAACTACTACAACCACTTGTATGAATTCCAGGGGGAAAAACTTCGATTAGTACTTGGAGACTCTCAGCTTATTAGCAAGCTCAAGTGTCGCTACGTGGAGGAGCCCCCTTCACAACTAATTCCCGACATCGTTGTGTGCGTTGGCGCGATTGAGGACGCATCTCCACCTGATATAATAAGAGGGGATGAGGTCCCGAGCGTTATTCGAGCCGGTGCGAATTTGCCCGGTTCCTGGATTACACACCAAGAACTTGTCCAAAAACTACAGAGCGATTCCAATGAACATTCTAGCTGAAAGTCGGACGCTTCTTGAGGATGCCGGTTATACAACCTCGGAGCACTCCGCTCTGGTACCGAGCTTTTACTTCGAGGATACAAGTGTTATGGGCGTCCTCTACGAACTGGCATCTTTGGAGAAGCTCTTCGACCACTGGAAGGAGCTGCAGGACAGCTTCTTGGCCACGCATGCCCAGCAATTTACTACTGCTCCCAGCAAAGCTTGGAATATTTATTCCGTGTATATCACGAGCCAAGTTGCGGATATACCAGCTCGGAGCGAGCTAATGGCCATAGAGGAGGATTTTCAGAGCACAAGAAAACTAGCGCGGGCCGCAATTATTACAAGAAGAGATCTTGACAGCGCACTCTTACCCCTGCTGCCAATTCGGCATGTGCCGAGTCTTACTGCAGAAGACGCGGATGAGGAGTTAAGACGACGATTGCGTGAGATAGAAGAGAACGCCCAGTTGTTCGCCGCAGAGACCCAACCGAGCGAGATTGTGCAGCGTCTGTTAGGTGACGCATGAAAATAAAATCTCTGAGATTTTCAGGTTTTCGTGGGGCACGCGAGACAGTATCCCTTGACTTTCCTCCTGGCTTTATGGTGATTACAGGTCGGAACGGAAGCGGGAAGACGACTGTTTGTGACGCAATCGAATTCTCGCTGACTGGATGCCTACGCGGGCCGCCAGACAAGAAAGAAAAAGGTGAGAACTTTGCCGACTACGTATGGTGGCGAGGAGATCCGAAGGCGGACGAGGAGTTCGTTGCACTCACCTTGGTTGATGATAACGGCACTCAGCACGTAATTCATCGCACACCAACTAGTGAGTCAGGAACTGAAGTTTTAACATTGCTATATGATGGGGACGTCGCACTTGACAACCCAGTCCAGCAAATCGCTCGGACGCTACTACTACGCGACGAAGAAATTACCCGCTTAAGCGTACACCTAAAGGAAACTGAGAGATTTGATCTAGTTCGCGCAGGTCTCGGAACGGCGGACTTCACGCTCGCTGAAGAGAAAAGCCGAGAGGTTCAGCGACTCTTGAAAAAGCAAAATGAGTCTGCCTTAGACGAGTACGATAAAGCACGAGAGCTAGTCGCAAGACAGACTTCAGAACTGAGTGAGTTGAGGTCGTTGGCGGCAGAGGCGCAAGACATAAGCGAAGCCAAAGCAACTATCCGGGAACTAACTTCATTTGGAGAGGGTGAGGATCTGATTCTGGCCACCAAGGAAGTTGTTGCAAACTGCCGCTACAAAGCCGATGCGTTTGCGCGGATCTTCCGTCGTATTCAAGAATTAATCGACCGCAGGAACCAAATAGCGTCAGAGGAATATTTGCAGCGCGTGAAGGCCCTTGAATCACAGACAAATGAAACAAGGGGCGCGCTTAGGAATGCGGAGGCGAAGCTAGATGAGGTGAGGGACGCATTCCAGAGTGCTCAGGACTTATCCCCGGAGAGTGCTTCGTTCGCAATGCTCCTAAAGCATGGTGAAGGATTGGGACTTCAAAAGGGAGCGTGTCCTTTATGTGGCAAAAGGCTGGCGCAACATGAGTTTGAATCCCATCTTGCCGAGCTAAAGTCCCTGTTGCAGACCAGGGACGCCAGAATCCAGGACCTGACAACGAAGGTAGCGGAGACGGAAACGCATGTGCGGTCGCTTCGAACGCAAGAGGCGAGGCTCATAGCGGAGCATGACTCGTTAACCCATGCTAGTGGGCAGATCGAAGATGAGTTTGCGGTGTTTCAGCAGGAGGTGCTAGGTTTGGGGACTGAGCTTCCGTCACTCAGTGAGCAAACACTCAGCGTTTTGAGAGAGAGAATCGAAGAGTCTCGCGAAAAAGCATCCCGGCTAGAGAAGGCTCTCGCAGCGCTGGAAGTTTCTCGACTTGTTGACAAGATTAACGATGTCGAGGGGGGACTTCGCATCGCATCAGGGCGAGTGGAATTGGCAACACGTCGTTTGAGAAAACTATCAAGCGCCTCCAATCTTACGAAGGAAGCCCTAAACACAATCCGCCGTACTCGCGGAGAGCTGATCGAGAGGCGTTTAGCAGAGCTTGAACCACTAATGATTGAACTCTACCAACGGTTGCGCCCTCATGTGGATTGGCACGAAGTGCGTTATCGCCTTCGGGGGGACGTTCGTCGCATGTTGAGTTTCGAAGTCGGAGGGGGATTGAATCCGAGCTTCATGTTCAGCAGTGGACAATGCCGGGCCGCAGGGCTTGCGTTCCTATTAGCGCTTCATCTCTCGCGAAAATGGTGTAAGTTGGACACGCTCGTCTTGGATGATCCGGTTCAACACATAGACGATTATCGAGCGTTACAGTTGGTTGAAGTTCTCTCAGCAATCCGCCGTTCAGACAGGCAAGTTATCTGCACCGTTGAAGATCGCTCCTTGGCCAGCCTTCTGGCCAGGCGGTTACGAAGTAACGAAGCAGATAGCGGCAGCGTGATTTCCATGGTTTATTCCTCAGAGCAAGGGGCACACGTTGGAACACAGCGATTCGTGCAGCCGATGGCACGGCGTGTTCTCGTAGGTGCGTGAGTTCTTAAAATTGCGTATATGCTGGTGCTCCATGCTCATGCTCCGAGGGGGGTAGGGGGTACCCCGCGAATGAAATCGAATGTCTGCGATACCATCGACACGTTCGTCGCCGCGATTCCAGACGGCGAACACCGGATGATCCTCGTGCATCGACGCCGGGCACGGAGGGCGGGAGTTCGTGCGCTGGCGCGTCTGGCATCGCCACCGGCACTACGGAATCGAATAGACCTGATTCGCGATCGTGAAACAACTTTTCGTTTTCTGTGTCCATCGCCTAAATTGTCTCAACGCCCCTCATCGCGGATTCCACTTGCCGTTCTCGTCGTAGTTCAGGCTTTGAGTGTAACCAAAGGCGTTCCAGACGGAATCGAACACGGTGACCTTTCCCCGCGTTTAACTCCAGTTTCTATGTTACTCTGACACTGCTCTGAATACACGTCGTTGGCGGGCGGAGCGGAGCGAGGGCACCGAGCGGAGCGCAGCCTGCCAACGACGACGCGCTCTCCGACGCCTCCGGCGCCGGCGGTCTGTAGCCCAAGGCACTGTGCGGTCGGACCCGGTTGTAGTG
>JAKSDK010000849.1 GCA_022360095.1 Phycisphaerales bacterium | reverse complement strand
TGCTGAATTCTTTGTAATATCATGATGCGTTAAAAATATCCGATGATCGCTTATGTAAAATAAAAATGATCGGCGAAATTCGTCAAAATTTTACCGAGGCGAGTGCCTCGGTTGGCCTCATACTAGCTACGGCGCTGGTATATACTGGAAGGTTTCCGTTAAAAAATGTATCTTTACATCAAGGATAGCTTTTTCGTTGAATGTTGTGCCTTGGTATACAACCGTGTCTAAAAAAAATTGTCTACCAGTGTCAGATATTCCGGCCGTGAATTTCGTAGTGGGGTGATGTAAGTTTACTTGTTAGAACAAAACTACGATGTCTGGCAAAAAATTTCATTTATGTAGCGTTTTCAAAAAGTTGGTTTAAAGAAGGCTTTGGTTAAACTTTGCGCTTCAACGATATGCTATGAAAGTGTTGGGAAAGGAAACTGCTGTCTTTGTGCTCATCGCGGTACCGTGAGTTTGTGTACTGATAGTGCTTTCCATTACACTGGAAAGAATTTTCTTTGTGGATTAATCTAAGCATTTCTCGAAGCGAAACAAAACGTTCAGCTACGTTCGGTTTTTTCACCTTTATCTTTTCAATAAAATGTATGAAGTCGGTAGTATCTCGCAGGTGTGACTTCTGTGATTTTGATATTGGTTGAAGCAATGTAACTGTATCAATAAAAGAGGAAATTCGTTCCGTTCAACCACCTGATGGGTCATAAATTAAAAGAGGTTCTTCCAATTAATAACGGCTTGAAATGGACTTTTTTCTGTTCCGCAGATGACTTAATCGGCTCCTGGCAAAAGGCACCAGAGTAGTACCCGGCAAACAGAAAGCGTCCGTCATAGAGCTGGTTGTAGACAACTCAGTGTATAGTTCGTAGTTCTAATATTAACACGATTTCTGTGTTCGGATAAGGAAGTTGTCTCGGACCCAAAAGGCCTAGGACGTCAAGTTAAACATTACTACCAAAGAAAAAGCTGTCATGACTCTTAGCATTGGATTTGGCCAAAAAGAATTTCTGATGGCTCAAAGAAATCAGCATCTTTATTTAAGTATAGTACATAGAATTTGTACTTACGAGATATCACTTTTGTAGATGATGTTTCAGTTCCAACTATATTGAGTCAATTAAGCTAGTTTTTAAACCGGTATTTCCGAAACAGTTTCATTTCTTAAAACCTTTGAATATCTTTATGACGCTTTTGAAATAGGCAAAAAAAGGTACTTCTGCGAAAAAGGTAACATTGAGGGACGCAAACGAGGATGTCGACAACGGTCTATATCGAGGTACAAAACACTTCTGACAACGCAGGTGGAAAACCTACAGCACGCAATTTCTCACTTCATTCAACACCAAACATTTAGTGCTTTTAACTACGCCCAAAACTTTGGAAATAGAATGAAGGAATCGCTTAAAAGAACTACGAATTCGAAAAGTCGAATTGTCCCGTGTCAAACACTATCATGCCTATGTTAGCACTCTCAACTACGTCTCTCCCATCGGTGCAAACAATGACAAAAGAAGATGCAGTTGGGATGGGGGCGGACTGGATAGAGAATTTTCGACCTGTCTGACAACGACCTATAAGAAGCTAATCAACTCAAGATTAAGAGCGGGATCTTTACCACCAGCGTCATGGGACTATGTCTTGCTATTTGCTATCTTTTTATAAAGCTAAGACGTCTTTTTTTTTTTTTTTTCATCAGTTGAATTCCAAAAATAATGGTCCAGTTTTGTTATTCAAGACTTTATCTTGGCATTGGGAGTGTTTCTCGTCGTCTGTTGCAATGGATTACAAGGATTGAAAATGGATTGAAACTTAGGCCAACAAAAAGATAC
>JAKSDK010001481.1 GCA_022360095.1 Phycisphaerales bacterium | reverse complement strand
GCGCCGCCTCGATATCGGCATCGTCAAACACCAGCTGCGGTGATTTACCACCCAGTTCCAGCGTCACCGGCACGACATTCTGCGCGGCCGCCGACTGAATGACCTTGCCGACCTCGACCGATCCGGTAAACGAGATATGATGAATATCGGGATGAGCCGTCAATGCGGCTCCGGCCTCCTGGCCGAGACCGGGAACCACATTCAGAGCACCGGCAGGCAGCCCGGCCTGCCGGCAGATATCGGCAAATGCGAGAGCCGTCAGACAGGCTTCTTCAGCGGGTTTCAAAACGGCTGCATTGCCCATTGCCAGAGCGGCGCCGACAGACCGCCCGATGATTTGCATCGGATAATTCCACGGAATGATATGCCCGGTCACACCATGGGGTTCGCGCAGCGTATAGACCGTGTACCCATCCAGATAGGGTATCGTGCTGCCATGTATTTTATCGGCAGCACCGCCATAAAATTCCATATAGCGGGCGAGCGCCTGAACATCGGCATGTGCCTGTTTCAGCGGTTTGCCGACATCGCTTGCTTCAAGGCGGGCCAGACGATCGGCATTGTCCAGCACAAGCCGGCCAATGCGGGACAACAGCCGGCCACGCTCCGGCGCGGTCATGGCGCCCCACTGGCCATTCAACGCTGAATTTGCGGCCTGCACCGATCGGTCGATATCGGTCTCGCCGCCGCTGGCGATCCAGCACAGCACATCACCTGACGAAGGATCGAACAAATCCAGATGCCTGCCGGAGGAAACAGCCACCCATTCTCCGCCGATAAAACATCCTGATGGATCAAACCCGAGTTGGTCGACAGTCATTCATGCTCCCCTGAAGGTCTGACACAAACAATCGGTTTAAGGGGCCACACCTAGTTACCATAGGCTCTCGCGGGCAACCAGGTAACCAGTTCGGGGAAGTTGAACACGATGGCCAGTCCGACAAGCTGCAGGACAACGAAGGGAATGATGCCCTTGTAGATGTGCCCCAAAGACACCTCCGGAGGACACACACCCTTCAGATAAAAAAGCGCAAACCCGACAGGGGGCGTCAAAAACGACGTCTGCAGCGTCACGGCAACCAGAATGGCGAACCAGACAACCGACGGGCTGTCCACAATGCCGTAGCCCTCAATCGGAATATTCAGAGCTGTAACCACCGGCAGCATCAACGGCATGATGATGAGAGTGATCTCGATCCAGTCGAGCAAGAAACCCAGGAGGAAGATGATCAGCAGAATAAACCATATCACCATGTACGGATCGGTGGCCGAACTCAGCACCAGATTCTCGATGATATTGTCTCCATCGTAACGGCGTAAAATCAGGGCGAAGAAATTGGCGGCGATGAAAATGCCGACGATATAACCCACCGAATTCATGGTTTGTCGAATGACGTCGAGCAGGGTCCGCCACGTCAGATTGCCGCTCAAAAGCGCCAGAATTGTCGCGCCCAATGCGCCAAGACCGGACGCCTCTGTCGGGGTGGCAAGTCCGAAGAAAATCGATCCCAGAACGAGAAGAATGAGTAACAGCGGCGGAATAACCGACAGCAGGACGCCGAAAATGATCTTCCCGGTCACCGGCTCACGATTCTCCGGCAGCGGCATGGCGCTGGGATTGATCAAGCCGTAGATGATGATGAAAACAATATAAAGACCACCCAAGATCAGCCCGGGGAACAGGGCCCCCATGAACAGATCGCCCAGGGAAATCGCCAGTTGATCCGACATGATGACCAGCATGATCGAGGGCGGGATCAATATTCCAAGCGTTCCGGATGCCGCTATGGTCCCGGTCGAAATCGGCTTGGCGTAGTTCTGTTTCATCATCGTCGGCAACGCCATGACGCCCAACAGGACGACAGACGCGCCGATAACGCCGGTCGACGCTGCAAGAATAATCCCGATCAGCATGACCGTCAGTGCGAGACCGCCTCTGAGCGCTCCAAACAGGACCTGCATGCTGCGCATCATGCGCTGCGCCACGCCGGACTG
>JAKSDK010000713.1 GCA_022360095.1 Phycisphaerales bacterium | reverse complement strand
CCCTTATTAATTTCACAGGACGCCCAATAATGCACAGAACACCCAGCACAAATTAGGGGTTGCGTTCTCGTACCTCGGACGCAAATACTATTGACTTTTCTTAGAAACTACTTAACTTAATAGTTTGGTATAAATACAACCACTTTGTTGTAAGCTTAGCTTCGCTTGAAAAATTTTGGAACGTAGAAGAACTGAGAAGCTCAGGAATAAACCGTTGTTCTACTCAACTTCCTGTGTACCTCGACTCTCTCAAAATCTGTACCCCTACAGTACAAACTATTTCCCTTCATTGCAGTGGAACTTAATTCTTAGAATTGCAGGACTAATGAATTGTCACTTATCCAAGTTTACTGCAATTTTCAATCAAGGACTCAACGCTGTTGAACGACCCTGTAAACTAGAAAGAATTACATGCACTCATGGAACTGTTTGGAAATGCAGGGCATAAAATTCACGGCATCATGGAATAATTGAGCTAACCTGTCATTGGTTTGGGCGAGGGCGGAGCAGGATTTATCAAAGACTCAGAGACTCCATGTCCCTGCAAAATGCTCCATTAGATGTCCGATATACGACATTGGATGTCAAGAAAAGTGGCCCGAAGAAAACATACTCAGACATCACATGGTTTTCATTTATTCAAAGACTTTTTAAAAGTAGCATCTATGTTCTATGTAAAGATACATGTTATCATGAATGTTTGTTTGTTTGCTTACGTGTTTTTAATCAATACATTATTTAACACATTATCCAACGAAATAGTTAGTAAACTACTTTTAGTACGTTATTTTAAAATGCGTAAGTGCACTGGCCCAATATAGATCTAAAATGCGTTTACATTACAGTTCCCATTACAGTTTAAAAACGCATAATTTACAAGGCTCTTTTACTTTTTTAAAAACATTCCGTACTTTACATATTGAACCAATAAATAAGTTAAAAAACTTTTGCTAATACTATATTTACCTGCAGAAATCATCAAGGGAATCTCTATTTTAAATTTTTAGTCGATGACTTTATCTCTGTTTCATCCACTACTTACCACTGCCTTAAGTAATCTGCAGTTATTGCGTGCATTAAAAAGGCAAAGTTTAAATGTCCTTGAAACAACTTGCTAGCTGAAAATCATATGCCT
>JAKSDK010000198.1 GCA_022360095.1 Phycisphaerales bacterium | reverse complement strand
GACTTGGCAACTCACTGACTTATTGATTGGATAAATAGCTCACATTTTGACTGACTGACCCTTTGACTGATTGTGTCAATGGCTGAATGGCTGACCTGCTAAATTGCTGCCTTATTGGCTAACTAACTGAGTGGTGGATATGCTGAGTGGTGACTGATTGACTAATGAACTGACTCATTGAATGACTGACAGACTGGCTGACTGGCTGAATAATCGACTGACTGACTGGGTAACTTACAATGTACTAGCTGAATTACTGACCGATAACTGACTTACTTACATGCACTTGCTGATCAATTAACCAACTGACTGATCGGCTGACTGACTGATTGACTGGCTTGCTTGCAGATTGACCAGTAGGTCGATCTTCAAGAACATGTTACAGTGTACAAGCAAGTCAGCCAGTCAATCAGTCAGTCAGCCTGGGGCAACAGTCAGTTGGTCAATCTTCAAGTACATGTTACAGTGTACAAGCAAGTCAGCCAGCACACTTTGGCAAGGTAGTCAAGTATTCGCTGACTTGCTTGTACGCTGTAACATGTATTTGAAGATGGACCAACTGACTGATGGGCTGACTGACTGATTGACTGGCTGACTTGCTTACGTGAACTTGCTGAATGGCTAAATGACTGACACACGCTGACTGACTGATTAACTCGCTGACTTGCCTACGTGTACTTGCTAACTGACTGATTGACTGGCTGGCTGAATTACACACTTGCTTAAAAGCTTACTGACCAATTGAATGGCTGACTGACTAACTGTGTGACAGATAGACTGATTAACTGACAGTCAGAGAACTGGTTGCCTGATTGGCTGGCTCATTACTTGACTTATTGGCTCAACGTGTTGGTTGACATACTGGAGAAGTGGAAAATGAATACACGATTAAGATAAATTTTAGGTTTCATAAAATTAGAGACATTTGATTATGAGTTGCCATTGAAATATTGATTGACTGACTGACTAGTGACTAGTGATTAGTGAAACTTTAGACTGGGCGAGTAAGAATATGCTTCTACATTTACCAACCCCCTTTCTAAAACACTTTATAAGTAGTTTTTACTGTTGTCGTTGTCTTTGTTGCTTTTAAAAAGCTTCCTATTGACTAATTAACTTGACTGGTTGGCTGATGTGCTAATGCTCATGCTAGGAAAAGAATCAAGATTACTGATTGCTAATGAATAGTTAATTTTTCATTTCAGATCAGTATGTGTCCAGTAAGTCCTAATAAGGCTTCAACAGCCAGGATTTTGAGCTTATACTTCAGTGTACACTGTAAGTACTATACATTGCTTTCTAATCCAGCTATTGAGTGAACCACAAAAACTGAACTTGTGCAGTTTGTTTAAAGTATGATTGACATACAGACTCATAAGCTTTTAGTGGCCATACCTGGCATATAATTTACTCGTAACAAAAAAATTTTAAACTTTTTCAATATCAGTGTCTCTGTAAAATGAAAGATACATGTCTAATTATAATTATTATATTGAAAGTACACACTACTTGAGTGCCTTAAGAGTCAATAAAAAAATTTTCAAACTCAAAGTAAGAATAT
>JAKSDK010001030.1 GCA_022360095.1 Phycisphaerales bacterium | reverse complement strand
AGCATTTATTGTTTTGTTGCAAAATAAACATACTTCACTTGCTGAAAATGGTGAAAATTTAATAAGCGCCCAGCCTCGAATAAGCGCCCACCTCGAATAAGCGCCCACTCTCAAGGTCCAAAAATTTAATAAGCGCCCAGGGCGATTAATTGAATAAATACGGTAATTCCAGATTTCTTGTCTTTGGAACTTGGATAATATTTCCTGATTCCAATCGACTGAGCTAAATTCTGGATTCCAAAGCCCAGGATTTCGGATTCTTCAAAAAAAGTTTCCAGAATCCAGATTCTACAAGCAAAAACTTTCCCAGGCCGGGAATCCAGATTACCATGCATAAGGATAAATTGTTTCTTTGTTATTTTGTGCTGAACACAGAACACACCTTTCATTGAGCTTCTTCTTTTTCTTCTTCTCAGCAAGGATAGCAAGCATCATTACCTTACCTGTGACCACAAAAAAACATTCTTGTTAACCCTTTTAATCCTAAATCTTCACAGGCATACTGCACATTAGCCATGGTACTTCTAGTGAGAGTCTGTTTGACAATCAAGACCTTTTTCACTTGTTGATGATTTTGCTTTATCTCAACTGAGTCCATTGGTAATGTTTTAAAAAAAGCAGTGTCATTACCAGCAAGGAGAAGTTAAATGTTGGTCATCTGGTCATTCAAAAAGTTGGAGTGTTAAATTCAAAACATGACAACAACAACAATGGCAACAACAACAAAATTAGGTCCCAATACAGGCATTGGAAGTGAGGACAATAGGATCAAATGAAACTGATTTTATATTGAATAGCCAACATTATTGTCATTTATCATAAAAACTAGCATCTGCAAAATCTTTATACCTTTCGAATGGATGATGACAAAATTACACTTTTTTGTCCAACAATTCATCAGTGTCTCACAAATGCCTCGATTCAAACAAGAGATAAACGTTGAAAAAGTGGCATGGGAGGCTGGTACATATCATTGCAATCCATTACTAAAATATTATTCTTCAACTTGCTGTGTTGATTGTAATAATTACAATCAACACAGCAGCAGCTGTGTTGATTATCAAGGCTGTTAAGGGCTGATTTTGCTTGATACAGCTACTTTCAATTCTCAACAATGAAAGCATTAATGTTTTATAGTATAAATGTACTAATAAATAAACAAATAAACAAATTAATAAAGAAATAACCTACCAGTCTCAGCAATGTCGT
>JAKSDK010001477.1 GCA_022360095.1 Phycisphaerales bacterium | reverse complement strand
GTTCATGTTGTATGTGTCCACTTCATGGTAGTGTCTTTGGGGCCCGGCCTTTGAGGCTGGACTGAGAAGAAAAATGTGTCCTTTTGTATGTTCTTTTTTATGCAAAAAGGGCAAAGATAAAAGAATGAAATAGCACAAATTTTCCCTCTCAAACAATTCTTATAAGCGTTAAAATATACGTGCAAAGGACAGTAGTCACAATAGCCACAGATATGGAAACTTCTCTGTAGAGTCAGAAGGAGCTGAGTGAGCGCCGTTATAGATCAGTTACACTAACAATGGGTATCTCCGATACAAATGACAAGTGACAAGCCTGTTATATATATTATATATAGGTCTACATATTTCGATGTAAGCTTCATCGCTCATCAGCTAACAAGCACTGTAATAGCGCATTTCTTATTTTAATTAATTTATCAGAACATGTCGAACCGGGAGTGAGTCAGACAAATACTCACATCAATTTTTTCGTCATTGTTTCTTCTCTGTTCTGTTTCCGATGCAGAATACCTTGATGACCCCCGAATGATAGATTGCTAGTCTTAAATTATATCTGCATCGATCTAAGCTAAGGTTCGTTGCGGATGCTTCGAGAGAGAATGTACGTGTTCATTCATTGCATTCTGTTACACTTATGAACGACCAGTTTTCAGATCAGTATTCCATGCAGAATTCATAGTGGACTGGTTTTCTGCCGCTCAGAAACGTCAGTAACCGAAGGCAAAACAAGCGGAATCGCAAAAAAAAATGTACAATTATTTCACATAAGGTTAGCGTGCCTTAATTATCGATGCGATAATTTTTTTCTTTGTTATTTGAGTGAAGCTGTCTTTTCCAGTTCAGTTGGCTCCTCGATACACCTGATATGGCAATCGATATCCAAAAGCAAACCTCCTGGACTCTAGGACATGTCTAAAAGTTTGATTGTAAATAATTATGCTACTCCTTCAGGGCTGCACGTTGTTTTTGCAATACTCAGTCACAAGTGAATCACAAGAAATTACAATGGATTGATACATTTAAAAAATGACCTCACG
>JAKSDK010000933.1 GCA_022360095.1 Phycisphaerales bacterium | reverse complement strand
TATGTCCCATTTTATAGTAGTAATTGTACCTAAACAGTCTTTGAATCAGCCATTATTTATGTATAGTAGGAAGTGTATTTTGTGCCCTTGTAGTATATAGTAGTTTATTGGTATAGATGTAGTAGTGCATGTTTAAAAAAAATTTAAAAAAATTTACAAAAAAATATTTTTTCAGACAAGAAACATCAACTGCACTGCAGTGGAAGCCCCGGGGGCAAAACTTCAAGACAAGTGCTTGTTCATTCACTTTTATCAGTCAAACTTTTTTGCCTGTGGTCCATGCCAACGCATTTTACATTTTCATTTAAAAATCACAGAATGAGCAGGAAATTTGTTGTTTGTTCATTGGAAGTTGGCATAGAGGCAATTGCCATAAGAATCATAAGTTTTAGGCGCCTGTGCGGGCTCCTTGTTTTAAATTTTAGTTGTATCTGGCAACCAGGCACCCATTAGGCAGCAGCCTTGCTGTATTACCAAGGTGGTGGAAGCCAGGGTTTCACTGTATCAACCAATCATGGAATAAATAATGGCATGAGGTTCAACCTTTACTTTTTTCCAAAGCTAAAAAAATTGTTAACTTTACAGTTAACTCTCTCTAACGTGGACACCTAGTTTAGGACTGGCACTATATATCTGTCTTTACTCTTAGAGAGACTGCCATTTTATAGGGAGTTATCTAAGAGTAAAGAAAGGCACTGGGAACAACTCTACACTGTAGGCAACTGTTTAAGTGAGGTGTCAATTTGACTTTCCCTTATGAACCATACCCTGCTCCAGTTCAGCAGTAAAACAGACCTCACATCAATAGACAAACATAGTAGAATTTGTATTTTGTTTGTTCAGAAAAAATCAACATCTAACCACCAATACTGGGAAATGCACTGTACTTACAGTTAACAGTCACACGGATTGTCTGATTGATGGCACTGCCAATTCCATTGTCAGCTTTACAGCGATATGTTCCAGCATTGATTCTATTGTTGTTCATCACATATGAATTCCCAGTAAACAGGCCTAGGACATCACTGTC
>JAKSDK010001749.1 GCA_022360095.1 Phycisphaerales bacterium | reverse complement strand
GATCCTTGCAATTGACGGCAAGCAGCTTGATAGTGGAGTATCACACCAGCAAGCTATTGGCGTTCTACAGCAAACAAGCGGTGAAGTTGAACTTATTGTTGCCAGGGGAGGAATACCTCGCTCACGAAATCTGTCTCGTACGACTTCTGGTGCAAGTTCTTTGCTATCCAGAACTCCATCAGACGTTAGTTCAGTGTCACATACATCTATTACAGTGCCAGTAAGTACATGTTGTCGTCCTGTATGTTACAGCTGTAACCGTCCAATCCGCAGCATGAAAATGCATGTTAATCCCCTATAACTACCCTGATGTGTTTTTGTAAATTTAAACTACACTGTAGCACAGGGATTGAAAGAGTATGAGTGATAATGATAAATATTATAATCGTAGATTTATCTTTGTATCATTATTTCCTGTCTTGGTCAAAAGGAGGCAGTGTGGCCAAGCAGTTAGAATGCTGGATTTGTAATTCAGATTAATTTGTTTGTGGTAGTTCCAAGTTTAACTCCTTGACTACACTTGTAGTATGTAAATAGGCAGCTGGTTTGCCTCTGGTCAGTTGGGATTCTTTAGCCTGTTTGATTTACGTTATTTGTTTCAAGAATCTACTTGGCCCCACTAGCACTAGTGTTACGACTGTATAAATGCTGCCGAGGGTACACAAAAATGTAAACAAAGGACATTGGAAGGATACTTTAGGCCTAAGAAAAGAAAACTGTACGTTAAAGCTCAGCTCCATGTTGCATGTGATATACACGTACATGTACATTCGTATATCCTGTACTGTAAAGACACTCATTAATCATTTATAAATACATTAAAGTTGCTCTTTTTACATTTTGTTTATTTCTTAATTTCATATTGCTTAAACTACATGTACAGGCTGGTGATGGTGAGAATTTACGGCATATTGAGACTGTGGAGCTACACAATGATGGTTCAGGTCTGGGATTTGGTATTGTTGGTGGTCGAAGTACTGGAGTGATTGTTAAAACCATCCTTCCAGGAGGTGTGGCTGATAGGGTGAGTCATTGACTGTATCAGAAGAATGAGATGCTGAAGCAATAAATTTTCTTGAAATTTACAAATTAATGTCACACTTCCTTTGGCTAGGCTATAAATTTAAGTTTATAAAAACATGACAACAAAACATATAGTGCAAAGGTGGGAGCACCGCTCTGCGATCAGTGCGGTAGACGACTTCCATACATGTAGCTTGACCATAAAGCCTTACTTATCTCCTCAGATTGGAGCTCAGAGCTATTTTACATATCTGAACCGAATCAGTGTGGCAAAGTGGTGCTATCTAGGTGGAGATTGCAGTTTAGAGTTGTTGGTGGAAGCGAGACTGGGTTTTACCTCAGTTTTCATAATTTCTTTCTAATATGTTTACCAGTTTCTATGAACTATGTGAACTTTAGCTCTCCCTCAAAATTTCTGTTAGTTAACCCGTGTTGCATCTCTGATTGAACTGTAGGATGGACGGCTGCGAAGTGGTGACCACATTCTTCAAATTGGAGAAGTCAATGTTGGCGGAATGGGTAGTGAACAGGTGGCGCAAGTCTTACGTAAAGTTGGACAGCATGTCAAACTGGTTATTGCACGACTGGTCATCGGAGAAGAGCCCATG
>JAKSDK010000289.1 GCA_022360095.1 Phycisphaerales bacterium | reverse complement strand
TTCGGCGGCCCGCCCGCCCATGAGAACCGCCATTCTATTTTCAAGATCGCCCTGGCTGAGCAGGAAACGGTCCTCGGTAGGACGTTGCATCGTATATCCCAGCGCGCCGACACCGCGTGGGATGATCGAAATTTTGTGGACGGGATCCACGCCCTCCAGATTGGCGGCGACCAGCGCATGGCCGATTTCATGATAGGAGACGGTCCGCCGTTCCTTGTCAGACAGAATGCGGCTTCGCTTTTCTATTCCCGCAACGGTCCTTTCAATCGCATTGGTAAAGTCGTCCATGGTAACGGATGTCGAGCCCCGGCGTGTCGCCAACAGGGCTGCTTCATTGACAAGATTTGCCAGATCGGCACCTGTGAATCCGACTGAAATCTGGGCGATTTTGTCAAGGTCCAGGTTTTCCTCGACGACGATTTTCTGAATATGAACTTTAAGGATTGCCAGGCGGCCGATCTTGTCCGGACGATCCACAAGAACCTGACGGTCAAACCGTCCTGAACGAAGAAGAGCCGGGTCAAGGATTTCCGGTCGGTTCGTGGCAGCCAGGAGGATGATGCCGGAGGAGGGATCGAAACCGTCAAGTTCTGTCAGCAGCTGGTTAAGCGTTTGTTCTTTCTCGTCATTGCCCCCCATGGGCGAGCCGCCCCGGGTTTTGCCCAGAGCATCAAGTTCATCAATGAAGATAATTGCCGGCGCGCTCTTTCTGGCTTGCTCGAACAGATCTCGCACCCGGGCGGCACCGACGCCGACAAACATTTCGACAAATTCCGAGCCGGAGATCGAAAAGAACGGAACTTGTGCTTCCCCTGCCACCGCCTTGGCGATCAATGTCTTACCGGTTCCCGGCGGTCCGACCAGCAGAATTCCCTTGGGAGCGTGTGCGCCCAGGCGTCCGTAATCGTCCGGGTTGCGCAGGAACGCGACGATTTCCTGAAGTTCGCGCTTTGCTTCGTCGACGCCGGCCACATCTTCGAACGTTACGCCGGTATCCTTCTCGACATAGACTTTTGCCTTGGACTTTCCGACGGTCATAAAGCCGCCCATGCCCTGCTTTTCAGCCATCTTGCGGATGACAAACATCCACAGACCGAAAAACAGCGCAACGGGAATGACCCAGGACAGAATGGTCGGAATGATGTTGGAATCGACAACGCCCTCATATTTTACTTTGTACTTGTTGAGGAGTTCTGCTGTGGGTGCGT